>NZ_JAAFYZ010000244.1 GCF_018274385.1 Catenulispora pinistramenti
GACACCGGTGCTGTACCCATCGGGCTGACGACGCGACCGTGGGGAACGGACCGCACCACCTCACAGGCCGCAGCCGCTGAGACTAGATCGGCCACCCTAGGGAACCGCGCTAGTTTCCCTGAGGTTGTCGAGGCCCGCCGGAGGCCCGGCTCTTCACCATGGGTTTGACCTTGATCTTGCTGTTGATCTTGCCTGTGTTGTTGATCTTGCTTTTGATCTGGCCCTTTGTCCTTGCACTGGCTTGCTGGAGTTGAAGAGGCCTGAGGTGGGGCGGGGTTGTGAACGCGGGAACCGGCAGCCAAGTCGCAGACTCGCCGACCCGAACCCCGAACCGGCTCAACTATGACCGAAGGCCGTAAAAATCGCCTTTCAAACAACAGCCAAACCGCAACCCGGCCCACAAACTCAAGCCCCCAGCAAACTCCACCCGCCAACAGATCCCGCCCGCCGACCGGCACATCGCGAATCACATCGCGGACTCCCGAGCACATCGCGAACTCCCAGGCAAACGTTGCCTGACGCGGCACTAGCTACCCAACGCTTCCCGCACCCCGGGCACGACCTCCTCCGCCCATAGCGCAGACGAACGCTCGACGGGCAGGTCGCCGACCGGGAAGTAGGTGAAGCCGTCCGCACCGTGCTCCGAAACCGCACCGCTCAGCTCCTCCACCCACTGCGCTACTGAACCGCCGAGCCAGAGGCCGTCCTGGTCGCGGGTCGTCGCCAGCGGCGTGGGGCTGATGCGCCCCGGCAGGTTGTAGATCGTGGCGATGTCGTGCGGGGTGCGGCCCACGGCCAGTGCGGCCTCGTCCACGATCGGGCGCGACTCGCGGTAGCGGGAGCTGAGCCAGTCGGCGGCACGGCCCGGGATCCAGCCGTCGGCGTGGCGGCCGGTGACCGCCAACGACTTCGCGCCGACCGAGCCGGTCCAGATCGGCGGCGCGTCGACGGGTGCCGGTTCGACGCGGTCCAGGTGATAGAAGTCGCCGTCGAAGGTGACCGGGGCCCCGCCGCCGGCCAGTGATCTGATCACGGTGAAGGCCTCCTCGAAGGCGCGTACCGCCTCGCCTCCGGTCAGCCGCGGAACGCCGAGGCGCGTGATGTCGTCCCACGACCCGCCGGCGCCCAGTCCCGTCACCACGCGGCCGCCGCTCAGTACGGCCAGCGAGGTGACCGCCCGAGCCAGCATCGGGGCGGGGCGGGTCGGCAGGTTGCTGACATTCACCATCCCGCTGATGCTCCGGGTGCGCCCCAGGGCGACCCCGACCAGCGAGTACGCATCGAGCATCCGGCCCACATAGGGGTGGTCGGACACGGAGAAGTGGCTCAGGCCGGCGCGGTCGGCGACATCGATGATCCCCATTGTCTGCTCGACGTCCCGCACCGCATTCGACACGCCGATCCCGTACTGAACCGCATTCCCGGCCATGGCGGACTCCGTCCCCAGTAGTTCGTGTAACGAACATACTAGTGCGGGGCATGGAAATGGACGCGCCACGCCGTTCGGGGGGTACGGCGTGGCACGTCCAGTCGGCACGTAGCAGGCGCTGCCCGCATAAATGCCTCATAGAACAGGCGCTCGATGACCCGAATCCGTTACACCCCTATGATCACCTGCCATGATCCTTGGCCCGAAGGTCCTCGAAGCCGCGTTGGCCCGGTTCGAGGCGGAGTACATCGACCCGGAGAAGGCGGCGCGCGCCGCGGCCGAGATCCGGCGCGCCGCCGATGCCGGCGAGTATGCGCAGCTGGACGGCGCCGCCACTTGTGAAGCCGTCACCAAAGTGTTCTTCGACGTCTGCCGGGACAAGCACCTGCGGCTCATCTGGAGCGAGGAGCCCGAGCCGCTGGAGGACGAGGAGGCCGGCGCGGCCATGTTCGCCGCGCTGTGCCGGGAGCACAACAACGGCGTGCGCAAGGTCGAGGTGTTGGACGGCGGCATCGGCTACCTCGACCTCACCCTGATCCCGACGGCCGAGATCGGCGGCGCCACCATCGCCGCCGCGATGCGGGTCGTGGCCGGTACCAAGGCGCTCATCGTGGACCTGCGCGGCACTATCGGCGGGTCCACCGACGGCGTGCAGTTGTGGTGCAGCTACCTGATCGCCGGCGCCGACACCCTGCTCACCACCTCGCACTCGCGGGTGAAGGGCACGCGCCAGTACTGGTCGCTGGGCCACGTCGATGGCCCGCGCTACCTCGACCATCCCGTCTATGTCCTGACCGGCGCCCGCACCTTCTCCGGTGGCGAGGACCTGGCCTACACGCTCCAGGGCCTGAAGCGCGCCACGCTGATCGGGGCCACCACGCGGGGCGGTGCCCACCCCACCGACTGGTACCAGCTCACCGAGCACGTGACGGTGACCGTCCCCAACTGCCGGTCGGAGAGCCCGTTCACCGGGACGGACTGGGAGGGCGTCGGTGTCGTGCCCGAGGTCGCGGTGGCTGAGGAGGAAGCACTCGCCGCGGCGGTCGAGCAGGCGCGGTTGTCGATCCGTGCTGATGCCGATCGTCCCTAACTAGTGAGAGGGTCGATATCCGGCCCGCCACGAAGGGAACACCGATGGCGAAGTACATGCTCCTCATCTACGGCAACGAGCAGCGCTGGGAGACCATGTCCGCGGCGGAGTCGGCCGAGATCGACGCCGGCCACGTCGCCTTCGTGAACCGGGCCGGCGTCCGGATCCTGGCCTCCGGCCAGCTGGAACCGTCGTCGACGGCCACCACGCTGCGCGGCACCGGTACCGGCACCGGCGACGAACCGGCGGTGACCGACGGCCCGTTCCTGGAGACCAAGGAAGTCCTCGGCGGCTTCTACCTGCTGGAGGCCGCCGATCTGGACGAAGTCGTGGCGCTGAGCCGGGAGCTGGCCGAAGTCCGGCACGACCACTCCGGGGTGGAGATCACGCCGCTGGTCCACCACGGCTGACCTGGATGGCCGCCATCGGGTCGGACCGGTGACCGGATCCGAGAACCCCACAGCCCACGGCGGCGCCGACGCCGACACCTCTGACGTCGGCGCCGCCGTGGCAGCCGCCCACCGGGCGCACTGGGCCCCGGTCCTGGCCGCGACTGTCCGCGTGACCCGCGATCTCGACATCGCCGAGGAATGCGTCCAGGACGCCTACACCCAAGCGCTGCGCACCTGGCCGTCGGCGGGCATCCCGGAGCACCCCGGCGCGTGGCTCCGGACCGTGGCCGGGAACCGGGCCCGTGACCTGCTGCGCCGGGAATCGGTGTGGCGGCGCGCGATGCCGCTGCTGGTCGAGGACGACACCGTCCCGGGCCCGCAGGACGCGGCCGAGCCCCCGGCCGTCGCCGACGACACCTTGCGCCTGATCTTCACCTGCTGCCATCCCGCGCTGTCCCGCGAAGCGCGGGTGGCCCTGACCCTGCGCCTGGTCTGCGGCCTGTCGACGGCCGAGGTCGCCCGGGCGTTCCTGGTCCAGGAGAGCACCATGGCCGCGCGCATCACCCGGGCCAAGAAGAAGATCGCCACGGCGCGCATTCCCTACCGGGTGCCGACCGCCGCCGACCTGCCCGAGCGGGTCTCAACGGTCTGTGACGTCGTCCACCTGGTCTTCACCACGGGCAGCAACGCCCCGGTCGGCGCGGCGCTGATCCGCGAAGACCTGGTCGCCTCCGCGGTCGGGCTGGCCCGCACCCTTCACCGGCTGCTGCCGGTCGCCGAACCCGCCGGTCTGCTCGCCCTGCTGCTCCTGATCGACGCCCGTCGCGCCACCCGCACCGCCGACGACGGTCAGCCGATCCTGCTGGCGGACCAGGACCGGTCCCGCTGGGACCGGCGGCTGATCGCCGAGGGCACCGACCTGCTGACCGAGGCGCTGCGCGGCGGTCCGCCGACCCGCTACGCGGTCCAGGCCGCGATCGCCGCCGTCCATGCGGAAGCCCCCGATTTCGAGGCCACCGACTGGTCGGAGATCGTCGCCCTCTACGACGTCCTGCTGCGCCTGTGGCCCTCGCCGGTCGTCGAGCTCAACCGGGCGGTGGCAGTCGGCATGCGGGACGGACCGCGGGCGGGCCTGATCGCCCTCGATGATCTGGCTGCCGAGCCCGCGCTGGCGACATACCGCTATCTCAGTGCGGCCCGCGCCGACTTCCTCAGGAAGCTGAAGCAGTGGCCGGAAGCCATTACCGCGTATGAGGAAGCCCTGGTGCTCACCGACAACGAGCCCGAGCGGGCCTTCCTGGCCGCGCGCCTCGCCGAGGTCCGGCGCGCGGCGCGTTCGTAGGACGCAAGGCCTACGGCCTTCACTACTCCAGAGCGGCGAACATGCCCGGCTCGTACGAACCGCCCAGCATGTTCGGGATCAGCGACATCCGGTTGGTCGCGTTCATCATGGCGATCAGGCAGATCAGCGTGCCGAGCTGGTCGTCGTCGAACTGCGCGCGGGCCGCGTCCCAGGTGGCGTCGGACACCACCGCGCCGGGGGCGGTGATCCGGGTCCCCTCCTCGGCCAGGGCCAGGGCGGCGCGCTCGGTCTCGGTGAACACCGTGCTGTGCCGCCAGGTCGCGACCAGGTTCAGGCGCAGCGGCGTCTCGCCGGCCGCCGCGGCCTCCTTGGTGTGGATGTCCACGCACCAGCCGCAGCCGTTGATCTGGCTGATCCGCAGCGAGATCAGGTCCTGGAGCGACTTGGGCAGCGGCGACTTCTCCATCACCTGGGAGGCGGCGTAGAAGCGTTTGGCCAGCTTGGCGGCGGTCGGGCTGTCGAAAAGGTTGAACCGGGTTTCCATGGACACCAGACGCCGGCCGATCCTGGCCCGTGACGATCAGCGGGTGTGACGTGCATCACGTAGGGGGCGCGTCACAAAGGCGCGGTCCGCGATGTCTGGTGTAAAAGCACTCGTGAGCGAACAGGCAGGTGCCATCCATGAGCGAGACAACGACGGGCCAGTCCGCGACCGAGATCTTCGTCGCCCACCGGAACCTGCTGTTCACGGTCGCCTACGAAATGCTCGCCTCGGCGGCCGACGCCGAGGACGTGTTGCAGGAGACCTGGCTGCGCTGGACCACCGTGGACCTGGAGACGGTCCGGGACCCGCGTGCCTACCTGGTGCGGATCACCACCCGGCAGGCGCTGACCCAGCTGCGCAAGCTGGGGCGGCGCAAGGAGTCCTACGTCGGGCCGTGGCTGCCCGAGCCGCTGCTGACCACGCGGGACGTGGCCGAGGACGTGGAACTGGCCGACAGCGTCTCGATGGCGATGCTGCTGGTGATGGAGACGCTGACGCCCGCCGAGCGCGCGGTGTTCGTACTGCGCGAGGTGTTCAGCCTGGAGTACGACGAGATCGCCGAGGCGGTGGACAAGACCCCGGCCGCGGTCCGGCAGATCGCGCACCGGGCCCGGAACCACGTCGCGGCGCGCCGGCCGCGCGGCAGCACCTCGCAGGCCGAGGCCCGCGGCGCCACCGAGGCGTTCCAGAAGGCGGTGACGACCGGCGACCTCCAGGGCCTGTTCGACCTGCTGGCCCCGGACGTGGTCTTCATCGGCGACGGCGGCGGGGTCGTGCAGGCCACGGCGCAGCCGCTCTACGGCGCCGACGTGGTGTCCCGGTTCCTGGCGGACAGCCTGTCCCACCTGCCGGGCTTCGTGGCGATGGAGACGGCGTACGTCAACGGCGGACTGGCGGTGATCATGCGGGACGGCGACACGGTCGACACGATCGTGACCATGCAGACCGAGAACGGCCTGATCACCGGGATCTACGTGATCCGCAATCCGGAGAAGCTGTCGTGGGTCCAGGAGGAGATCGCGATGGCGCGCTGACCGCCGCCGCACCCCGGCGATTCCCCGCAGGGAATTGAGACGCCGCACCGGACCGGCGAGCATCGCGGTCATGGACATCGGTGTGCTGCTCCCGACCGGCGAGGCCCAGTGGGAACCCGGCGACGATCCGCGGGCCGTCGTGGCGCTGGCGAAACGGGCCGAACGGATCGGGTTCTCCTCGCTCTTCGTCAACGATTCGTTGGTCAGCCCGCGGATCGAGGCGTTGACGATGCTGGCGGCGCTCGCCCCGGCGACCGAGCGCGTCACGTTGGGGACCGGCGCGTTGTTGCCGTTCATGAGGCGGCCGGTGCAGGTCGCGCACTCGCTGGCCGCCATCGACGCGCTGTCCGGCGGCCGGCTGACGGTCGCGGTGGGTGCCGGGTTCCCCGGCCGGTTCGGGCGGCCCATGTACACGCTGTCCGAGCTGCCTTGGGAACGCCGCTTCCAGCGGCTGGACGAGACGGTGGCGCTGTGGCGCGCGTGGTGGGCCGGAGCCACCTCCTTTCACGGCGACCTCGTCCGCTTCGACGACCTGCCGCCGGCGACGAAGCCGTTCCGGACCGAAGGGCCGCCGATCTGGTTGGGCGGTGCGACCCCGGCGGCCCTGGCCCGCGTCGCCGGGCACTACGACGGCTGGCTCCCGTATCCGCCGGACCCGGCCGACTATCGCAGTGGCCTGACGACGATCCGCGATGCCGCGCGCCAGGCGGGGCGATCGGCCGACGCCGTCACGCCGGCGCTGTTCGTGACGGTCCGCGTCGACGCCGACGAGGCGGCGGGCCGGGCGCGGCTCGACGTCTACGCCCGAGCCAACTACGGCATGCCGCTGGCCGAGTTGGCGAGGATCCAGGCCGTCGTCACCGGAACGGCCGAGCAGGTGGCCCGGCGGCTGAACACCTATATCGCGGCCGGGGCCAGGCATCTGGTCCTTCGGCTCGGCGCCATCGGGCTGGCCGCGCAGGAGGGACAGCTCGATCGCGTGGCCGCGTTGCTCCCGGCGTTGGTCCGCGCGCCCTCCTCGGCCTGACGCCTGGCAGACTGCGCCGCATGGGACCTCACGACCGCGGCGCCGCTCCGGACCCGGGCCTGTCGGCGGCCTCGGACCTGAACACCCTGCTGCTCCAGGGCGAGAACATGATCGAGCAGCTGGGCGCCGCGCACGCCAAGGCCTGGGGTCTGGGCTCGGCCGGCCGGTGGGATCTGGACCAGCAGACCGGGTTGATCACGTGGAGGTTCCCGGACAAGACCGCGACCGCCCCGGCACAGATCCTCGGCAGCTTCAACGCGGAGGCCGAATCGTGGCTGTGGGCCTGGGCGAACGACAGCATCCTGCCGGAGATGAGCCGGGACGCGCGGGCGGTGCGGGAGTGGGGCGAGGCGTACGGCCACCGGGCGCTGACCGAGCCCAAGGTGCACGGCGACGCCAGCACCGCCGGCGCGCTGGTGGCGGTGGCGGTGCGGATCACGCGGGCGACCGGCTACTACCGGGGCGGCGACGGCGGCGCCATCCCGATCATCACCTTCGGCCCGGTGACGCTGACCGCGCACGACGGGACTACCCGGACGGTGACCGTCGAGGTCGGCTGAGGACTTGGCCGCTCCCGGCCGCCGCGGCGTGTTCGGTCAGCCGGGCCCGCTCGCCTGGGCTTGGCCGATCCAGTCGGCCACGGCCTGTTCGGCCAGCCGGGCCCGCTTTGCTGCGGGGGCCTTCTTGATCAGAGTACTGACCCGCTGCGCCTGTTCGGTGGTCGGCAGCGAGCCGATCAGCAGCAGCGGCAGGACCAGTCGGCGGGCCAGGAGCTCGCTCTCTGAGGTGACCCGCGGGCGCCGCACGACCGAGATGTTGACCCGGACGGCGTGCTCGTTGCCCGGCTGCGCACCCGGCCGGTCCGTTTCGATGGCGGCGTAACGGAACCCGTGCGCGAGATCGCAGGCCGAACACCCTACCGGCCCGCGGCTCAGCCGCTCACCGCACTCCTCACAGGTCAGTCGGTCGTATGCGGCGTCGACGATCCGCCAGTCATGCCGGTCGGGTTCGGCGAGGACCAGCTCGGCCAGCGTGCTCTCCGGGACTTCGTCGGGGTGCCAGGTTTGCCGGAACGCGGACCACTCGTCCTCGATGATGCGGTCCACCAAGGCGCTACAGGTGTCACACACCGACGCACCGCTGTACTCGTACCCGCCACATTCCGCACAGCGCCGCAACGGTGCGCCGGCTGCGGGTCTGGTCATAGGCCGCAGCATATTCGCTGGCCACGCCGGATCCACCGGTATTACGATCGCGCAGTCATCCAGGATCCGCCCACTGGCGATCCAGGCCGCCGCGTCGAGGACGGGCCGTTGTACACCAGCTGAGACGTTCATCGCGCCGATAGGCACGCCACCCCCTGACGGGTCCCCAGCCGCACCGCGCTTGCGCGCCACCGGTTCAGTTCCGCGTGCCCTTCGGCAGGTCATCGACCTGCGACCGCCCCTTTGCCGGGCACCCGTGGGTCGAGCCGGCGCCGTACTCCTTTTCCGGGGTGCCGTGCCGACGTCTGAACGAGATCTCACAGCAGATCGGCCTTCCTGGTGCACGAAAACACCTTCCTCGTGCGCGCCGCCACGCGCTGGCGCGTCCGCCCGACCGACTTCCCGACCATCCGGCGCCGCTGCCGGGTCTGCCCCTCGATGGAGTTCCGGACCCGAGGACTGTTCCGGGTCAACGCGAACCACAAGCTGCTCGACATCTGGCTGCTGGCGCTGTGCGCGCAGTGCGGCGAGACCACGAAGCTGACGGTGCTGGAGCGGGCCAACGTCCGCACCATCGATCCGGCGCTGCTCAGCGGCTTCCACGAGAACGACCCCGCGCTCGCGGCGCGGCTGCTCACCGATCCGCTGGTGGCCCGCCGCAACGACATCGCGCTGGACTGGACCGACGCGTGGACGCTGGAGATGGATCCGGTGGAGCTGCCCAAGGCCGACATCCTCGATGTCGGCGTGCACTTCTCGCACCGCATCCCGCTCCGGGTGACGACGCTCATCGCGACCGGGCTGGAACTGTCGGGATCCGAGGTCGCCAAGCTGATCGCGGCGGGCGGGATCTCCTCCGGGGACAAGCTGACCGGCCGCCGGGCCGGCGACTTCGGTTTCGTGGTCCGCTGGTAGCCGGTGAACGCGGTGGTCGTGGCCCGATCGGAATCCCGATCGGGCCACGACCTGTCACAAGGCCCTGATGGCAGCCCTAGTCCACCAGCTCCAGCACGGTCCCGGCGCCGACGGTCCGGCCGCCCTCGCGGATGGCGAACCCGAGGCCGGGCTCCATCGCGACGCCGTGGCCCAGCTCGACGGTCATCGTGACCCGGTCGCCGGGCAGCGCGACGCCACCGGTCCCCAGGTCCACCGAGCCGACCACGTCGGTAGTGCGGAAGTGGAACTGCGGCCGGTAGCCGGCGCCGAAGCCGGTGTGCCGGCCGCCCTCGGCCGAGGACAGCACATACACCTCGGCGCGGAACCGGCGGTGCGGCTGGATGCTCTGCGGGGCGGCCAGGACCTGACCGCGCCGGATCTGCTCCCGGCGCACCCCGCGCAGCAACAGCGCCGCGTTGTCCCCGGCCTGCGCGGCCTCCATCGTCCGGCCGAAGGTCTCGATGCCGGTGACCACCGCGGTGAACGCCTCGCCGTGGCCGGACACCTCCACCTGGGAGCCCAGGGCCAGGCTGCCGCGCTCGACCGCGCCGGTGACGACCGTGCCCCGACCGGTGATGGTCAGCACGTTCTCCACCGGCATCAGGAACGGGGACTCCAGGTCGCGGACCGGGTCCGGGACCGTGGTGTCCACCGCGGCCAGCAGGTCGAGGATCCGCTGCGTCCACACCGGGTCGCCCTCAAGCGCGCGCAGCCCGGACACCCGGACCACGGCTACCTGCTCGCCGGGGAAGCCCTGCGCGGTCAGCAGGTCCCTGATCTCCAGCTCCACCAGGTCCAGCAGCTCCTCGTCGTCGACCAGGTCGGCCTTGTTCAGCGCGACGACCACGTGCGGGACCCCGACCTGCCGGGCCAGCAGGATGTGCTCCCGGGTCTGCGGCATCGCGCCGTCCTGCGCCGAGACGACCAGGATCGCGCCGTCGACCTGGGCCGCACCGGTGATCATGTTCTTGATGTAGTCGGCGTGGCCGGGCATGTCGACGTGTGCGTAGTGCCGGAGGCCGGTCTCGTACTCGACGTGCGCGATGTTGATGGTGATGCCGCGACTGATCTCCTCCGGGGCCCGGTCGATCCGGTCGAAGGCGACGTAGCGGTTGGCACTGCCGGCGCCGGTGGAGCGCTCGGCCAGGACCTTGGTGATCGCCGCGGTCAGGGTGGTCTTGCCGTGGTCGACGTGGCCCATCGTGCCGATGTTCAGATGCGGCTTGGTGCGGGTGAACTGCTGCTTGGACATGCTCAGATCCCTGAAGCTGACGCGGGCGCGCGGCATCGGCGCGGTCCCGCTGAGGGGTCGGCTGATCGACGGCCGGACGCGCGTCAGCCGTGACGCGCGGGCCGGAGAACCGGTAAGGGGAGCCACCCTCCCCGTTCGGTTCCCGCCGGAGGCGGGGAGGGTCAGCTTCGGACGCCGGCGAATGCGGCGGCGATTGCGGCTGCGGCGGTTGCGCAGACGGCTGCGAATGCCGCGACGACGGCAGCCGGCACCGGCAGGGCGATGCCTGCGGTGCTCGGCGCGAAGGTCGTCGGGGACATGCGTTCATGATGGACGCGGATGCGACGGTTGTATAAGGGTTTTCTGCCTCAGACGAGGGC
Organism: Catenulispora pinistramenti; assembly: GCF_018274385.1. GTDB lineage: Bacteria > Actinomycetota > Actinomycetes > Streptomycetales > Catenulisporaceae > Catenulispora > Catenulispora pinistramenti. The sequence goes on from NZ_JAAFYZ010000244.1 coordinate 10,572, forward strand.
GGCGACCAGCGCCGCGAAGGCGGCGACGATGACGGCGACCCGGAGGTAGTGGAAGCGGTTCCACCGGTTCAGCTGCTCCCTCCAGTCCGCGGGCCGGGTCTCGGGGGTCCACGTCTTGTTCCGGTTGTTGATCGGGACCAGCAGCAGCATCGACATGATCACGCTGACCAGCAGGAGCGCGGCGGCGGTGATGACCAGGCCGGTGCCGTGGTGGTGCCATCTCGCGACCGTCCAGACCACCATGAGCACCAGCGAGCCGATGTACCAGAACGGCATTACGGCGCCGAGCATCCGGCCCCCATGAGCGTGGCCGATCTGGCCGTTGTCACCGGGGAGGGCGTCGAGGATCCGGCTGAGGATGACGGCGACCGCGAACTCCACCCCCACCATCACGCCGAAGACCACGGTGGTGAATATCTCGAGCGCGTGGAACATGGGAGCCTCCCGTTTTTCTAGCATTGCTAGCCGATGAGGCAACGCTAATACTGCTGACGCTCGATTGTCTAGCGGTGCTAGGATCGAGTCATGTCGGTCCAGGAACGCAAGCAACGCGAACGAGCGGAGCGTGAGCGCCTCATCGTGGCGACGGCTCGCGAACTCGCCGAGAAGCAGGGCTGGGACGCGGTCACCACCCGCCGCCTCGCCGAGCGCATCGAGTACAGCCAGCCCGTCCTCTACAGCCACTTCCGCGGCAAGCGCGAGATCATCGGCGCCGTCGCCCTCGAAGGCGCCACCGAGATGGCCCAGGCGGTGCGGGCCGCGACCTCCGCCGCGGACGGACCGCGGGCCCGGGCCACCGCCCTCGCCCACGCCTACCTCGACTTCGCCGAACGCAACCCGGCGGTCTACGAGGCCTTGTTCGACCTCGACGGCGGCCTGGCCTTCGCGCGGGAGGACACCCCGGCGCCGCTCAAGGACGCCTTCGCCGCTCTGCTGGAGACCCTCGGCGAGGTCGCCGGGGACGGCGTCGAGCCGGGACTGTTCACCGAGGTGTTCTGGGCGGCCCTGCACGGACTGGCCACCCTGACTCGGGCCCAACGGCTACTGCCGGAGTTGGCCGAGCGCAGGGTGGAGCTACTGGTGGACCGGCTCGCCGTGATCTGACACGGTGTCGGCACTGGTGTCGGCACTGGTGTCGGCGCGGGCATATGGCCGGCCCAGCCTTAACAGGTTGAGCCGGTTCACGTCGGCGCCGACGGGTGATGACCGCGAGTTCACACGCGCCTCTTAGGTTCATCGGCTTACAGTGGGGTCCATGACCCGAGCCGCGGCGGATGTCTCCGACGGGAAGACAGCGAAGCCGGAGACCCACACGGCGCTGGTGCGCCGCGCCCGCAAGATTTACCGCGAGCTCGGCGAGGTCTATCCGTACGCCAAGGCCGAGCTGGACGCCGAGAACCCGTTCCAGCTCCTGGTCGCGGTCATCTTGTCGGCCCAGTCCACGGACGTGGGCGTCAACAAGGTCACCCCCGCGCTGTTCCGGAAGTACCCGACCCCGGCCGACCTGGCCGCGGCGGACCCGGAGGAGCTGGAGACGATGATCAAGACCACCGGCTTCTTCCACAACAAGGCCAAGTCCCTGCTGGGCATGTCCAAGGCCCTGGTGGAGGACTTCGACGGCCGGGTCCCGCGCAAGTTGGAGCAGATGGTCACGCTGCCCGGCGTCGGCCGCAAGACCGCCAACGTCGTGCTCGGCAACGCGATCGACCCGGAGACGGGAAAGCCGTTCGGCGTCCCGGGCATCACGGTCGACACGCACTTCGGGCGCCTGGTGCGCCGGTTCGGCTGGACCGACCTGGAGGACCCGGTCAAGGTCGAGCACGCCATCGGGGAGCTGTTCCCGCGCAAGGACTGGACGGTCCTGTCGCACCGCCTGATCTACCACGGCCGGCGGGTCTGCCACGCCAAGAAGCCGGCGTGCGGGGCCTGCCCGATCGCCAACCTGTGCCCCAGCCGTGGGATTGGCGAGCAGGACCCGGTGAAGGCGGCCGCTTTGCTCAAGTACAAACCGGGGGAAGGCGGTCTGCCGCTGTGAGCGTTGCCCATGACATGGGAATCCAGATAGCCGATTCGTTGCCCGAGTGGTTGCTCCCGCTGGCCCGGGCCGCCGAAAGCGGGACCGGGCTGGGCCCGCGCTTCAAGCGGCCCGCCGACTTGGCCGGGGAGCCCCGGCGCTCCGCGGTGCTGATCCTGTTCGGCGAGGACCCGGTGCACGGTCCCGACGTGTTGTTCGTCGAGCGCTCCAAGACCCTGCGGAACCATCCCGGGCAGCCGGCCTTCCCCGGCGGCGCGGTCGATCCCGGCGAGGGGCCGGTGGCCACCGCGCTGCGCGAGGCCAACGAGGAGACCGATCTGGATCCGGCCGGGGTGCAGGTCTTCGGGATCCTGCCGGACCAGTACGTCTTCCCGTCGGACTTCCTGGTGACCCCGGTGCTGGGCTGGTGGCGTACCCCCAGCCCGGTCCGGGTACGGGATCCGCGGGAGGTCGCCTCGGTGTGCCGGATCGCGGTGCGGGACCTGGTCGACCCGGCCAACCGGATGCTGGTCGGCAGCCCTTCGGGGAACTCGAGCCCGGCCTTCGACGCCGGGCCCTTGCTGATCTGGGGCTTCACCGCCGCGCTCCTGGACGGGGTGCTGCGGGCCGGTGGCTGGGAGCGGCCGTGGGACAGGGAGCGGTTCGAACCGCTGCCGCAGGAGGTGCTGGCGCTGGCGTTCCGCGACCGCGGGGCGCCGGGGGGAGAAGATAAGTAGATGGACATCCTCGACATCCTGCTGCTGCTGGTCGTGGCGGCGTTCGCGGTCTCCGGGTATCGGCAGGGTTTCGTCGTGGGAGTGGTCTCCTTCGCCGGCTTCATCGGTGGCCTGACGCTGGGCTTCGTGCTGGTCCCGAACTTCCTGGACCGCTCGTCCAGCAGCCTGCTGGCCTCGGTGATCGCACTGTGCGCGGTGCTGGCGCTGGCGGTGGTCGGGCAGGTGCTCGGCTCGATGCTGGGGGCCAAGCTGCGCGAGGCCATCACCTGGCAGCCCGCGCAGCTGGTGGACGCGGTCAGCGGCTCGGTGGTGTCGGTGATCGCGGTGCTGATGGTGGCCTGGTTCCTGGGGCTGGCGCTGTTCACGTCCTCGGTGCCGACCATCAGCGACCAGGTGCGCTCCTCCAGCATCCTCAAGGGCATGACACAGGTGCTGCCGCAGGGTGCCAACCAGTGGTTCAACGGGTTCTCCAACATCCTGAACCGCAACGGCTTCCCCCAGGTGTTCGCGCCCTTCCAGGCCGAGGACCCGGCGAACGTCCCGGCCCCGGACCAGGCGCTGCTGAACAGCCCGGTGATCGGCGCCGACCGGAACTCGATCGTGAAGATCCGGGGCCAGGCGCCGTCCTGCGGCAAGGACATCGAGGGCTCCGGGTTCGTCTACGCCCCGGGCAAGGTGATGACCAACGCGCACGTGGTCGGCGGCACCCGCTCGCTGGTGGTGCGGCAGTCCGACAACCGGCAGTACGCGGCCACCGTGGTGCTGTTCGACCCCAAGCGGGACATCGCCGTGCTGGACGTGCCCGGCCTGAAGGCGCCGCAGCTGAACTTCGACCTGTCCGGCAAGGCCAACGACGACGCGCTCGTGGTCGGCTACCCGGAGGACGGCCCGTTCACCGTCGACGCCGCGCGCATCCGCGAGCAGATCACGGCCACCGGCGCCGACATCTACTCCAACGGCAACGTCCGCCGCCAGGTGTTCTCCCTCTACGCGCAGGTGCAGCAGGGCAACTCCGGCGGCCCGCTGCTGTCCAGCGACGGCCGGGTGCTCGGCGTGGTCTTCGCCAAGTCGCTGGAGGACAAGAACACCGGCTACGCGCTGACCGCCTCGGAGGTCTCCTCCGACGCCGCGGCCGGCGCCGCCACCGACACTCCGGTCAACACCCAGGCCTGCGCGATCTGAGCCGTCGCCGCTCGGGCTGACGACGGCACTTCTGCCGCGGCTGCCCGGGCGGACAAGTCGATCTCAGTCTTCTGCCGCCCCGAGCTTCGTCGCGCCTTCCTGATACGTTCATCGCCAGAACCGGAACAGACAACCAGGGGGCGGATCGGGCATGCTCGGGCACTCACACGCGACCAGCGGCGGACTGGCCTGGGCGGCGGCCGCCTCGGCGCTGCCGATGAGCGTCCTGGACTATCCGGCGATGCACGGCTCGACCGCCCACATCCAGCCCAAGGACCTGATCTTCGGGACCTTCATCACGGCCGGGGCGGCGCTGCTGCCGGACATCGACCACCCGAACGGCACCATCGCGCACTCGGTAGGGCCGATCACCCACAACCTGTGCAAGGGCGTTTCGAAGATCAGCGGCGGGCACCGGCACGCCACGCACTCGCTGGCCTTCGTCGCCGCCGTCACCTACGGCACCTGGGCCGGTGAGAAGTACCTCGGCCGCTACTTCACCCTCGGCCTGGTGTTCTTCATGCTGGTGCTGGCCGTGCGAGCGCTGAACCTGTGCCCGCGGGGCGAGAAGCTGGAGGCCTACGGGCCCTGCATCCTGCTGGCCGGCGGCGGCACGGTCCTGATGGACCGCTGGATAGCCAGCGCGCCGGGTTGGCTGCCGTTCGCCATAGGCCTCGGAGCCCTGACACACCTGGCCGGCGACTGCCTCACCGACCACGGCTGCCGACTGTTCTGGCCGTTCACGCTGCGCACCGGGATACCGCTGATCCAGCGCACCGGTAACAAGATGGAGACCTGGTTCCTGGCGCCGGCGATGGCGGTCGGCTGCGCGGTGGTGCTCTATATAAAGACGGCTTCGAAGCCTTAGCTAGCTAGTAGCGCATCAGGCAACCGTTGCCCGGCAGTTCGCGACGTGCCGGTCGCGGGATGGGATGGGTTCGCGGCTGGTGTTGCGGGATTCTGGAACTGTGGGCGGGGGCGGAGTTTGCGGGGGGTTGGAGTTTGCGGGGCGGGTTGCGGTTGGGGTGTGGGTTGCAAAGCTTTTTACGGCCTTCGGTTATAGGTGTGCCGGTTCGGGGTTCGGGTCGGCGGGTCTGTGACTTGGCTGCCGGTTCGCGCGTTCACAACCCCGCCTCACCTCAGGCCTCTTCAACTCCAGCAAGTCAGGGCAAGGGCACAGGCCAGATCAAGAGCAAGATCAAGAGCCAGGGTCAGAGCCACAAGCAAGGTCAAGGTCAAGGGCTGTGGTGAAGGGCCGGGCCTCCGGCGGGCCTCGGCAACCTCAGGGAAACTAGCGCGGTTCCCT
>NZ_JAAFYZ010000245.1 GCF_018274385.1 Catenulispora pinistramenti
GGGCGGGGGGAGTCGGCGGCGTGGGCGGCGTCACCGGCGGGACGCAGACCTCGGTGCACGGCGGCGGACCGACCGGCGGCGGGCCGAGAACCGGCTGCCCGGGCGGCGGCGCCATCTGGTCGGTGGTCTCACCGGCGCACAGCTTCTGCACCAGGTCGCTGTCGACGGTTCCGACGTGGACCGCGTCGCGCTGCATCCCGCACAGGCCCTCGCTGCCCTGGTCGCCGCCCCACGGCGTACCGTGCATCGCCAGCGGGCTGCTCGCGAGCCACGGCGCGGCCCGCAAGCCGTCATTGGTGGTGGCCGCGCTGGCCGCGCCGGCCGCGGCGAAGATCGCTCCGCCGGAGGACAAAGCCACAGCGGCGAAGGTCAGATACTTGCGCATCGCCGACTCCTCTCATCGCGTTTCATGAATAGGGAACTGGCCCCTCAACGCGGAGGAAGATCGGCAGGTCACGCCAAAGGCCGCATTCGGGTGGCGTGCGGGCGTACAGAACAAAAAGCAGCGCACCGGTCTCCCGCGTGGACCAGGGGTGCCAGAAGCCTGACAACCATGGTGCGGGGCCGGTGCGCTGCCTGGCGCTACGGGGGTTTTCGCGTGCTGTTTCGCGGACCGGTCCCGGGTGCTGATTTCGGGTTCTGGTCCGCCGGTGCCGCCGCGGCGCGCTACGCGACCGAGTCGAACTGGCCGGGCACGTAGTCGCCGGCCGGGTTGCGGACCATGACGTTGCCCCGGTTGAAGGCGTTGATCAAAGCGATCTGCGCCACCAGGGTGGCCAACTGGTCCTCGTCGTAGTGCTTGGCGGCGCTCGCCCACACCTCCTCGCTCACCCCGGCGCTGTCGGCCAGCCGGGTGCCGGCCTCGGCCAGTTCCAGCGCGGCGCGCTCAGCCTCGGTGAAGCAGGTGGCCTCGCGCCAGGCGGCGACCAGGTTCAGCCGGGCGGCGCTCTCGCCGGCCGCCAGGGCGTCCTTGGTGTGCATGTCCAGGCAGAAGGCGCAGCCGTTGATCTGGCTGGCCCGGATCTCGACCAGGTGCAGCGTCGGCACCGGGACGTCGGCCTCGTGCAGGACGCGGCTCGCGGCGATCAGGTACTTGGTGAACTTGGCCCCGGTCGGGGTGCCGAAGGTGTTCAGGCGGGCTTGCATGGTGTGCTCCCTGGTCGATCTGGGCTGGGTACACCACTAGGACGGGACGGCACCGACCCTTGTGACACGGTTTGTTGTGACCAGGGTCACGGTCCGGCGGGCAGGGCTCAGTGCTCAGTGCCCAGTGCCGTGTCAGTGCCGTGGCGCCTTCAGGGCCTCCGGGAGCGCCGCTCCCAGGTGCTCCACGTCGGTGATCGACTTGGCGTGCCCGGAGTCCACCGCGGAGCGCGCGATGTCGACGATCTGCTGCGGCAGCGCGACCAGGTGCCGGGCGAAGTCGTCGAAGTCGTTGCCGATCTTCTTCAGCAGCTCGGCGCACACGCTGGCGGCGTCCCGGCTCTCGGAGTCGCGCGGGTCGTCGTCGTCGAACAGCCAGACCGAGCCGACGTCGGCGCCGCGGATCTTCAGGGCCAGCATGCCGCCCTGTACGTAGCCGATGCCCAGGAACTCCTCGGTGAACCGGTCGTACAGCGCCTGGTTGGCGTACACCAGGTCCTGGTGCGGGTCCTCGCGGCGCAGCCCGAACAGCCACTGGTCGGCGATGAAGCCGCCGGCCAGGTTGACCGCCGGGCTGATCGGCCGACCGCCGTCGGTGCCGGCCAGGAAGCGCCGGTAGGACGGCGGCAGCCCGAAGCCCAGGTGCTGCTCCAGCTGCTTCATCGCGTCCTCGGGCACCGAGCCGCTGCGCTCGAAGGCGACCGGCTCCAGCATGCCCTCGGTGAACAGCCCGGAGCGGTTGCGGTCGGCCTTGAGCGTGGCCATGCCGCCGTGGTGCCGGAAGGCGCCGTGCAGCTCGATCGGCACGCAGTGCAGCAGCCGGGACTCGGCGGCGTGCGCCCAGGTCCAGCCCTGCGGCGTGGCGATGTCCGAGCGGGCCTCCCACAGCGGGTCGCCGGAGCCGGCGGCCAGCAGGTTGGCGGCGATGACGTCGGTGACCCGGATCTCGTCCACGGACAGGCCGGAGGGCGGGTCCGCGATCTGCACCGTATGCCGGGCGTAGACGGCGAACTCCGGGTAGCCGTGCATGGTCAGGTAGATGCCGTGCGGGAACTTGCGGTCGAGTTCGGGGTCGCTGAACTCGATGATCCGTCCGGCGAACTGGCCGTTCGGTATGCCGTGCCGCTGTGCGGATGCCTGTGCCATGGTGAGGTCTCGCTCCGGCCTTCTTCACTCCTGTTGTGTCCGGTAGAAAGGTACCGGCTCTTCACCGGTGGCGGGTATGTCGCCTGACCAGGTGGCCCCGCCGGGGTGAACTTCGCCCGGATTGATCCCCAATCCGGTTGTCGGACGCCGGGCGTACCCTAGGGATATCCCGACGCCGACCCATGGCTTCGGGCTGTTCGTCGTGCGCGAAGGGTGGCCCTTGTGAGCCTGTCCGGACTTCTTGACGCCGTATCCGATGACCAGGGGGTCGCCGCGCTGCTGGAAGCGGCCGGGACCGCCGGGCGTACTTCCTTCGACCTGGCCGCGCCGCGCTCGGTGCGGCCGTTCGCGCTGGCCGCGCTGGCCCGGGCGCAGGCGGGCACCGGCCGCCCGGTGCTGGCCGTGACCGCCACCGGCCGTGAGGCCGAGGACCTGGTCGCCGCCCTGCGCGGACTGCTGGACCCGGACTCGGTGGTGGACTTCCCGTCCTGGGAGACGCTGCCGCACGAGCGGCTGTCCCCGCGCAGCGACACCGTCGGCCGGCGGCTGGCCGTGCTGCGCCGGTTGGTCCATCCGGATGTCCGCACCGAGGGCGCCGGGGCCCTGCAGGTGGTCGTGGCGCCGATCCGCTCGGTGCTGCAGCCGCAGGTGAAGGGGCTGGCCGACCTGGCCCCGGTGGCCGCCCGGACCGGCGACGAGCTGGAGCTGGACGACCTGGTGAACCGGCTGGCCGCGGCCGCGTACACCCGGACGGACCTGGTGGACAAGCGCGGGGAGTTCGCGGTGCGCGGCGGCATCGTCGACGTCTTCCCGCCGACCGAGGAGCACCCGCTGCGGCTGGAGTTCTGGGGCGACCAGATCGAGGAGATCCGGTACTTCAAGGTCGCCGACCAGCGCTCGCTGGAAGTGGCCGAGCACGGCCTGTGGGCGCCGCCGTGCCGTGAACTGCTGCTCACCGACGAGGTCCGCAAGCGGGCCGCCGCGCTGATGGCCGAGCACCCGGAACTGGCCGACATCCTCGGCAAGGTGTCCGAGGGCATCGGCGTGGAGGGCATGGAGTCGCTGGCGCCGGTGCTGGCCGACGACATGGAGCTGCTGATCGACCTGCTGCCGGCCGGCTCGCCGATCGTGCTGTGCGACCCGGAGCGGGTCCGGACCCGGGCCGCCGACCTGGCCGCGACCTCCGCGGAGTTCCTGGACGCCTCCTGGGCCGCCACCGCCGGCGGCGGCGTGAGCCCGATCGACCTGGGCGCGGCCTCGCTGAAGGACCTGGCCGCGGTCCGTGAGCACGCCATCACCCTCGGGCTGCCCTGGTGGTCGCTGACCCCGTTCGCCCCGGACCTGGAGCTGCTGCCCGAGGAGGACGGCACCGAGGTCAGCGCCATCAACGACGGCGAGCAGTACGGCGGCGACGTCGGCCGGGCGCTGGACGACGTCCGGGCCCGGATCTCCGAGGGCTGGCGGGTGGTGCTGGTGACCGCGGGGCACGGCTCGGCCGAGCGCCTGGTCGAGGTGTTGAAGGGGGCTGACATCGGCGCCCGGTACGTCCCGGAGCTGGAGACGCTCCCGGAGCCGGCGCTGGCGACGGTCGCCACGGCCAGCGTCGAGCACGGCTTCATCGCTCCGGAGCTCAAGCTCTGGGTGATCACCGAGCAGGACGTCTCCGGGCAGCGCGCGAGCACCAAGGACATGGCGCGGATGCCCTCGCGGCGGCGCAACGTCATCGACCCGCTGCAGCTCAAGGCCGGCGACCCGGTCGTGCACGAGCAGCACGGCGTGGGCCGCTACGTGGAGATGGCGCAGCGCACCGTGGCCGGCGCCACCCGCGAGTACCTGGTGATCGAGTACGCCGCGGCCAAGCGCGGCCAGCCCGGCGACCGGCTGTTCGTCCCCACCGACCAGCTGGACCAGGTGACCAAGTACGTCGGCGGCGAGGCGCCCTCGCTGCACCGGCTCGGCGGCGCGGACTGGCAGAAGGCGAAGTCCCGGGCCCGCAAGGCGGTCAAGCAGATCGCCGGGGACCTGGTGAAGCTCTACAGCGCCCGGATGGCCGCCCCCGGACACGCGTTCGGGACCGACACGCCGTGGCAGCGGGAGCTGGAGGACGCGTTCCCGTACGTCGAGACGCCGGACCAGCTGGCGTGCATCGACGAGGTGAAGGGCGACATGGAGAAGCCGGTCCCGATGGACCGGCTGATCTGCGGCGACGTCGGCTACGGCAAGACCGAGATCGCGGTGCGCGCGGCGTTCAAGGCGGTGCAGGACGGCAAGCAGGTGGCGGTCCTGGTGCCGACCACGCTGTTGGTGCAGCAGCACTTCTCGACGTTCGCCGAGCGCTACGCGCAGTTCCCGGTCACGCTCAAGGGCCTGTCCAGGTTCCAGACCGACAAGGAGGCCGAGGAGGTGCTGCGCGGGGTCGCCGACGGCTCGGTCGACATCGTCATCGGCACCCACCGGCTGCTGGCGAACTCGGTGAAGTTCAAGCGCCTCGGCCTGGTGATCGTGGACGAGGAGCAGCGCTTCGGCGTCGAGCACAAGGAACAGCTGAAACAGGCGCGGGCCAACGTGGACGTGCTCACCATGTCCGCCACCCCGATCCCCCGCACGCTGGAGATGGCGGTCACCGGCATCCGGGAGATGTCGACGATCCAGACCCCGCCGGAGGAGCGGCACCCGGTGCTGACCTTCGTCGGGCCGTACGAGGAGAAGCAGATCTCGGCCGCGATCCGCCGCGAACTGCTGCGCGAGGGCCAGACGTTCTACATCCACAACCGGGTGGAGTCCATCGACCGCGCGGCCTCCCGCCTGCGGGCCCTGGTGCCCGAGGCGCGGATCGCCATCGCGCACGGCCAGATGAACGAGCACGTGCTGGAGCGGCTGATCGTCGACTTCTGGAACAAGGAGTACGACGTCCTGGTCTGCACCACGATCGTGGAGTCCGGCATCGACATCCCCAACGCCAACACACTGATCGTCGAGCGCGCCGACAACTTCGGCCTGTCCCAGCTGCACCAGCTGCGCGGCCGGGTGGGCCGAGGACGCGAGCGCGCGTACTCGTACTTCACCTACCCGCCGGAGAAGCCGCTGACCGAGACCGCGCACGAGCGCCTGGCCACCATCGCCCAGCACACCGACCTCGGCGCCGGTATGTACGTGGCGATGAAGGACCTGGAGATCCGCGGCGCCGGCAACCTCCTCGGCGGCGAACAGAGCGGCCACATCGAAGGCGTCGGCTTCGACCTGTACATCCGCATGGTCGGCGAGGCGGTGGAGGAGTACCGCGCGCAGGCCGAGGGACGCGAGATCGAAGAGCAGGTGGAGATCCGCGTGGACCTCCCGGTCGACGCCCACCTCCCGCACGACTACATCCCGGGCGAGCGGTTGCGCCTGGAGGCGTACAAGCGCATCGCGGCCGCCACCACCCACGAGGAACTGGCCGAGGTCCGCCACGAGTTCACCGACCGCTACGGCCGCTTTCCACAGCCTGTGGAGAACCTTCTCGCGGTCGCGGCGTTCCGCATCGACGCGCGCGCGGCCGGGCTCACGGAGGTCGCGGTCCAGGGCAACTTCGTGAAGTTCGGCCCGGTGAAGCTGCGCGAGTCGCAGGAGATGCGGCTCATGCGGCTGCACCCGAAGACGCTGGTGAAGGCGGCGACGGAGACGATGCTGGTGCCGAAGCCGATGACGGCCCGGGTCGGCGGGCAGCCGCTGCGGGACCAGGAACTGTTGGGGTGGGCCAGGGATCTGATGGATGCGGTTCTGAAGATGTAGGGCGACGGTCGGGGATCGCTTGTGGTTGTCGGTTCGGGCGGTTCGGGTCCGGAGATTCGGCCCGGTCCGAGTGCCTGCCCGGTCCGAGTGCCGGCCCGCTCTGAGTGCTGGCCCGTACTTGAGTGTCAGTGGGCCCTGGTTGGCTGAGATGCGAATTGCTCGCAGCTGCGAACCATCCGCAATGCGGGCTGGCGACAGGGGACCCCAGTGAGTGCCACATCAGCACTGCCGAGGCAGGTCAAGGCACTGATCGTGGCGCGCGCGGTGAACCAGCTCGGCGGCTTCTCGCTGGCGTTCCTGACCGTGCTGCTGAACCGGAGCTTCGGCGCGAGTCTGGCGATGGCCGGGGTGGTGTCGGCGCTGTTCGGGCTGGCGACGATTCCCAGTCGGCTGGCCGGTGGCCGGCTCGCGGACCGGTGGGGGCGGCGGCGCACGATCGTCGCGGGGCTGGTCGGTCTGGCCCTGGCGCAGCTGGGGTTGGCGGCGGCACCGGGGCTGATCGCGGCAATGGTGTGTGCGTTGTTGATGGGGCTCGCCTTCGAGCTCTTCGAACCGCCGAGTCAGGCGACGATCGCCGATGCGGTGCCGCCGGCCGGGCGGGCCTCGGCCTTCGAGTTGCTGACCACCGCCGTGGCGGCCGGGAGTCTTGCGGCCGGGCTGATCGCCGATGTGGTCGGACGGTGGAGTCTGCGATGGCTCTTCGTGGTCGACGCCGGGACCGGTCTGGCCTGCGCGGTGATCGTGTGGCTGGCGCTGGCGCTGGCGCCGGATGCGGTGCCGCGGCGGGATGATCAGTCCTCGGCGGACTCGACAAGTGCGGCGAGCCAGGTGGGCCATGCGAACCTGGCAGGCCCGGCAATCGTCCCGGCGCCTGCTGCCTCCCCGTGGCGCGACCGAGCGCTCCTCCTCGTCACCGCCTCCGGCACGGTCTTCGCCCTCGTCTCCATGCTCATGCTGACCGCGCTCCCGCTTTCCCTCGGCGCCGTCGGCTTGAACCCGGCGAACGCGGGCCTGATCATGGCCGCCTCGACCGCGACCCTGGTCCTGGCCCGCCCGGTGCTGCGCACCCGCCTCGCGAAGCTCCCGCACGCCGCGACCTTCGCTGTCGGCTATCTGCTGATGGCCGCGGGCTTCGGCGGCTACGCACTCGCGCATACGCTCCCGACTCTGCTCCTGCCGACCGCGCTCTACAGCCTGGGAAATCTGCTCGTCATGGGGCGCTCGTTCGCCGTCGTCAGCGAGTTGGCGCCGACCGAGGCATCGGCCCGCTACCTCGCCGTCTACGGGAGCAGCTGGGGTGTCGCGACTTTGCTGGCGCCGCTGGTGGCGACGTGGTTGATCGGCGTGTCCGGGCCGGCGTCGCTGTGGACGGTGAGTGCCTTGGCGTGTGCCGTCATGGCGGTCGCGCAGCCGTGGGTCGTGCGCCGGGTTCAGGGGCTTCGCGACGATCTTGGTGTGATCCACTCCACAAAGCCCATGGCGGACCGCTACGATGCGGTGTCGATCTGAGTTGGTCTGAGGTCCGCCAGGAAGGTTCAGCACCGTGATCCACGCTAGCCCCGTCCGTCTCGCCGCCGTCGTCGTCCTCGGCGGGGCAGTCGCTCTCGCCACCTCCGCCTGCGGCGGCCCGATGCAGGCCGGGGCCGCGGCCGTGGTGCAGGGCCAGCGCACCACCGACGCCACGGTCCAGGACCAGGTCTCCTCGATCATCTCGCTGGTCCAGAAGAACAACCTGCAGCAGGGCGCCGTCACCGACGCCCAGCGCGCCGCGCTGTCCAAGGCCCAGATCAGCCTGCTGGTGGAGCAGGCGCTGTGGCAGAAGGCGGCCGACGACGAAGGCCTTGAGGTCACCTCGGCCGACGACGCCAAGGAACAGACCGCACTGGTCGAGCAGGACCGGGCCACCCTGGGCGGCAAGCAGTTCACCGGCAGCGACAACGAGGCGGTGGCCCTGGCCGACGCCGAGTCGCAGAGCGCCTCCGGCCTGGCGCCGAGCACCGTCCCGATCTACGCCCACGTGCAGGCGCTGATCCGCGCGGTGGTCGACGAGCAGGCGGCCAAGGCGCACCTGGACCCGAACGACCAGAACAACGTGCCCGCGTTGCAGTCCGCGCTCCAGCCGGTGCTGGTCAAGGCGGCCGGCGAGATCAAGGTCAAGATCTCGCCGCGGTACGGCCAGTTCGACGCGAGCACCGCTCAGGTCGTCGCCGCGCAGGCCTCGTGGATCCGGCCGACCAAGGCCCAGATCGCCGCCGCCCAGCAGCAGCAGGACGCCAGCAACGGCATGGGCACCAACTGAGTCTCAGTTCCTCGGCTTCCATACACAGAACTTCTATACACAGAACACAGACGCCGAGCGCGCCGCCCCGAACCGGGACGGCGCGCTCGTTGTTCTCTGCTCGAAAACGACTCTCAAGAAGCCGCGTACCGCTCCGCGATCGTGTGGAACACCTTCTTGCGCCGCCAGTTCAGCTCCGGCGTGTCCGGGCCGGTCATCGTCACGGTGCCGTAAGAGGCCAGGTCCAGATCCCGCCGCGGGTCGTCCGGGACGTGCACGGCCCGGAACGTGGCGAACGTGAACCAGAACGCCGAGTCGAGCCCGGCCGCCTCGAACACGTCGTAGAGCTCGGTGAAGTACGCGGTCTGCTCGTCCTCGCTGCGGACGTGGTCCCCCTGGACCACCGGCGGGTCGACCGAGGCGTCCAGGATCGCCCAGCCCATGCCGCCGCGGTCGCCGGCCCCGACGTAGGTGGTGCAGCCGAACTCGGTGGCCACCACCGGCTTGCCGTGCTTGAGGTGTTCGCGGATCTCGTCCGCGAACTTGTCCTTGTTCTCCTTCGAGCGATAGGCGTCCACGGACACGAAGTCGAACGGCGTCCAGTCGATGAACTCCCACGGCCCGGCCGCGTACGTCACCTTCCCGTGGAAGTGCTCCCGCACCGCCGCGGCGGCCTGGACCAGGTAGCCGTTGAACTTGCCGAGGATCTCCCCGAGCCGGCTCCACAGCGCCATCCCGCCGCCGCTCAGCGTCTCGATCCGGGCGTAGGTGTCGTCGCCGTCGAAGTAGCCGGGGCAGAACAACGAGGTCTCGCAGCCGGCCACGAACACCACCTCGGTCCCGGCGGCGCGGATCCGCTCGGCCCGGCGGGCGCAGTCGGCCAGCTGCTCCAGCAGCTCCTCCCGTGACGCCTCGCACGGGAAGGGCGCGAACCAGACCTCCAAACCGGCTTCCGCGGCGGCCTGGGCGGCGGCTTCCAGCCGGTCCGGCAACGCCCCGGAGATCCGGACGGCGGTGCAGTGCAGCTCGTCGGCGATGATCCGGAGTTCCCGGCGGGCGGTCTCCGGATCGAAGTCCGGCCGCGAGTCCTTGCCGCCGGGGAAGAATCCGGTGTCGTAGTTGATTCCCTTGCCGCGCATAGCGCCTACCCCTCCCGTGGTGCCATGTCTGTGGTGTGTCCGGGCGCGTTCCGGTGCGTCCGCAGCGGGGCGTCAGACGCGATATATCGTATCAGCGCTCTTCGGCGGAGGCGAGGTCCGCGGCCTGCGCCTCGACCAGCTTCTCCAGCGGTTCGACCGCCGCGCCGCCGGTGACGCAGGCCCCGGCGATCGCCACGACCAGCACGACGGTGCCCAGCCAGGCCATCGTGGACACCGGCAGCAGGAACGCCCCGGCCAGCCGGGCGACGCACTCGGCCAGCAGCCAGGCGCCCCAGATCACGGTGAACAGGTTCTCCTTGGCCCGGAACGCGCTGCTTCCGGCCTTCAGCGCGTCCCACGCCGCGGCCCGCCGGACGTCGCCCTTGACGACGAACGGCTTCAGCCCGGCCGACATCATCGGCTTGCCGCCGCGCACCGACCACAGCATCCCGAGCGCGATGGTGCTGCTCACCGCCGAGTCCTTGGCCAGCATCAGCCGCGGGTTGCCGGAGACGAAGGTCAGGGCGATGGCCACCACGTTCACCGTCAGCATCAGCGCGGCCAGGGCGTTCAGCTCCCGCTTGGTGACCGCGGCCGTGATCGTGCGGGCCGCGGGCACCACGCTGCTGAGCGCCAGCGCGGCGGCGGTGCCGACGCCGAGGCCGGCGTGCAGGGCGTAGTAGGCGCCGAGCGGGACGGCGATGTCGACGGCGAGCGGCAGCAGCGCCTGCTTCAGCGGGTTCGGCGTCTGGAGCGCTTCCGGTGCGGTGGTGCTCTCGGTGTCGGCCGTGCTCATAGCGGTCTCCGCGGCGACGGTGATGGTGGTCATGATGGGTCCTCTCCCCGACGAACTCATTGGGCTCGACATAACTTTAGGCTGGACCTACTCATTAGGTCAAGCCTAAGATGGAGCCATGGAGACCAAGTACGACGGGCTGCGCGAGCGCAAGAAGCGCCAGACCCGCGAAGAGATCGCCAACGTCGCGACCATGATGTTCGCCGAGCGCGGCTTCGAGAACGTGACCATCGCCGAGGTGGCCACGGCCGTGGGGGTGGCGAAGATGACGGTCACCAACCACTTCCCGCTCAAGGAGGACCTGGTCTTCGACCGCGCGGAGCACATCGTCCACGGGCTGCCCGAGGCGATCGCCGCGCGGCCCGAGGGCGAACCGGTACTGGCCGCCGCCCGCCGCTACCACGCCGAGCGGCTGGCCGCCGGGGACCCGACCATCGGGCACCTCGGCGCGAACTTCTCCCGCCTGGTGCTGGCCAGCCCGGCCCTGACCGCGCGCGAGCGGCAGATCCACGACCAGCGCGAGGAGGCGCTGGCCGAGGTCCTGGTGGCGCAGGCGACGCCGGGTGAGGAACTGACGGCGCGGGTGGTCGCGGCGCAGATCGCCGGGGCCTACCGGGTCGTGTACTACACCGGCCGCCGACTGCTGCTGGAAGGCCTTCAGGGTCCGGAGATGGTCCAGACGCTCGGCGCCGTGGCCCAGCGCGCCTTCGCCCTCCTCGAAGCCGATCTCAGCGGCTTCGACCCGCGACCCCGCCTACGATCTACCCCATGACCGAAGCCCCGCCGCCGGCCGGCCGCATCGTCTTCCTCGCCACCTCCCCGCGCGTCGCCCTCGGCCTGTTGTCCTGGCCCGCCTGGGAGGCGTTGCGGGCGGCGGACGTGGTCTTCGCCGGTGACGCCGACCACCCGCACATCCCCTACGTCGAGCAGGCCACCGGCGCCGTGGTGGCGCTGCCGGACCACAGCCCGGCGATGGCCGCCGAACGCCTCCTGGAGGCCGCCACGCCCGCGCGCACGGTCGTCTGGCTCGCCGAGGACGAGGAGTACGACGAGGAACTGGCCGTGGCGCTGGGGAACCGTCTGGCGGCCACGGCCGCCGAGGCACTGCCCGACCTCGAAGTCCTGCCCGGCTCCTACGATCTGCCCGGCGCGCACCTGCTCGACCTGGTGGACGTCATGAACCGGCTGCGCTCGCCCGGCGGCTGTCCCTGGGACGCCGAGCAGACCCACGCCTCGCTGGTGAAGTACCTGCTCGAAGAGGCCTACGAAACCGTCGAGACCATCGAGGACGGCGATCCCCTGACCCCCGGCCCGGGCCGGGACGCGCTGCGCGAGGAACTCGGCGACGTGTTGCTCCAAGTGATGTTCCACTCACGCATCGCCGAAGAACACGAAGCCGATCCGTTCTCGGTGGACGACGTCGCCGACGGCATCGTCGCCAAGCTGATCCGCCGGCACCCGCACGTCTTCGGCGATGTGGAGGCCCCCACCGCCGAGCACGTGGCGGCGAACTGGGACCAGATCAAGGCGCAGGAGAAGCAGCGCACGTCGGTGACCGAGGGCGTGCCGACATCCCAGCCGGCGCTCTCGCTGATCGCCAAACTCGCCGGACGGGTGGGCAAATCCGGCCTCGAGGTGCCGGTGCCGACCGCGCCGGACCTCCCGCAGACCCCCGATGAACTGGGCGAACAGCTGCTGGCGACGGCCGTCGCGGCGGTGGCGGCCGGGTGGGATCCGGAAGAAGCTTTGCGGACGGCTGCGCGAAGGTATCGTGACCGGATCATTACGGTCGAACTGGAGCTAGCCAGGGGGTAGGGGTGGCGGGTTACCCTGAAGCAGGGTAGGTGAAGCGGACCGGCCGACTTCTCCTCACGACTCGTAGCTATCAGGGAGAAGAGAATCCACCATGCTCGGTGACCTCCAGCCGTGGCACATCATCGTGCTGCTCGTCGTGCTGTTCCTGCTGTTCGGGGCGAAGAAGATGCCGGACATGGCCCGCTCGGTCGGGCAGTCTCTGCGCATCTTCAAGTCCGAGATGCGGCAGAGCCAGAAGGAGACCGAGGACGTCGCGAAGCAGGCCAACGAGGCCGCGCGCGTGACGCCCGCCGTCGAGACCGTCGTTACGACGCCGGTGGCCGACGCGGCCCAGAAGCAGGCCAACGCCAGCTGAGCGGTCCGCGTCCGCACCAGCCCTGAATAGAGACTTGGGGCCTCCCGCGATTCGCGAGAGGCCCCTCGGTGCTGCCCTGGGAAACCTTGGTCCCCGGCTTCGGCCGGGAGATCAGCCGGCCGGAATCACTGCCCCGGCAAGGTGTTCTGGAACGCGCCGTGCGCCGCGGAAGTCAGCCAGTCCTTCTGCGTGTCGTCGTTGCGTAGATCCACGTAGACCGCCGTGGTGATCAGCACGTAGCGGTGGAAGCTGCCGAACTTTCCCTCACGGGTGGCGTTGCCGGCCTTGGCCAGCTTCGTGCAGGTGTCGGCGCCGGGCTGGCCGGCCGACGGGCACCACTGGGCGTAGTCGCCGGTGTGGGTGGCGCCGAGCTTCTTGTAGACCGCCGCCGCCGTGGCCGCGTCCTGGTACGGGATGATCATGGCGCTGACGACGATCCGGCTGTTGGCCGGGTCGATCCACGAGGCCGCCATCAGGTTGGTGCAGGGCGCGGACTTCACGATGGTCTGCACCGCCGCGTCGCCGACCTTGTCGCACGACATGGGCTGGGCGAACTTCAGCTCGTAGGTGACCTTCTTGTCGTCGACGAAGGACTTGGCCACCAAAGCGTCGGCGGTGAAAGGCGTCTTGTCGGTGGTCGCGTTGTCCAGGCTCGCGCCGCCGCCCGGGGCGGATGCCGAAGCCGGCGGGGCCGCCGAAGTGGTGTAGCTGTTGTCCGGGACCGATGCCGAAGTCGTCGCCGCCGCGGGCGTGGTGACCGGGGCGGTCGGCTTCGACGGGGTCTTGTCCGCGGTCGAGCTCTTGCCGCCCTTGGTGAACATGTAGATACCGCCCGCGGCGCCGGCCAGCACCACCACGGCCGCGACGACCGCCAGGATCCGGCCGGTGTTCTTCTTCGGCGGCGGTTCTTCGCCGATCGGCCCCATGCCGGGCATCTGCGGCGGCGTGAACTGCGGGGGCGGCGGCTGCTGGGTGAACTGCGGATACGGCCGGGCATCCGGCTGCGGGTGCTGCTGCGGCGGTCCCGGCGGCCCGGGTGCGGGCTGCTGCGGCGGTCCCGGCGGGGGCTGCTGCGGGGCCTGCTGCGGCGGCTGCGGTGGAGTGTAAGAACCCTGGTTCCAGCCACCGCCCTGCTGGGGCTGCTGCGGCGGTTGCCGCGGCTGCTCCGGCGGCTGGGGCTGGGAGCCCCAACCCGGCTGGATCTGGGTCTCCCAAGGCGGCTGAGAAGACATGGTCACAGCATATGCAGTACTGATGACAGACGTGCAGAGTCTTCGCCGATCTCAGTAGTGAACAGTCCTCTATGGTCGGAGAATGGCAGATACCCCTGACGCACGCTTCGAGGCGCTGGCCGCCGAGTTCCTGGACGGCCTGTGCCGCCGCCGCCCGGACTGGGCCAGCGCGCTGGGCCGGCACGAGTACGACGCGGAGCTGCCAGACCACTCCGCCGGCGGACTGGCCGCGGAGTCCGCGTGGCTGGCCGGGCAGGCCGAAGAGTTCGCCGACCTGGACCGGGCCGCGTTGTCGGTGCCGAACCGGGTGGACGCCGCGATCCTGGCCAACGAGGCGGCCAGGATCCGCTTCCAGATCGACGATCTGCGCGAGGACGAGTGGAATCCGGCGGAGGCCAATCCCGGAGTCCCTTTGTACACACTGCTCGCGCGCGATTACGCTCCGGCGGCGCAGCGGCTGACGGCTTTCGCGGGGCGGCTGGAACAGGTGCCCTCGACGCTGTCCGGGAACCGCGCGCTGCTTGCCGGCAAGGCGCTGTCGCGGATCCATGTGGAGCTGGCGATCGGGCAGTTCGAGGGCACGGCCGAGCTGATCGGCGGGGAGTTGGACGCGGCCGTCGCGGCGGCGCGGGAGGCCGGCGCCGAGGGCCTTTCCGAGGCCAGGGCGGCGATCGACGCGGTCCGCCCGGCCGCGTTGGCGGCCCTGCGGGAACACATCGCCTGGCTCAAGGAACGGCTGGCCGCCGGGGACGCCGGGCTGGAGGAGTTCCGCGACCCGCGGATCGGTGCGGAGCTGTTCGCCCGGAAACTGTCGCTGAGCCTTGACGCGGAGGCGGACGCGGCGGAGATCCTGGCCCGGGCCGAGGCGGATCTGGACCGGGTCTCCGGCGAGATCGTCGAGGCCGCCGCGGACTATGACGGCGTCGCGGTGCCGGCGGATCCGGCCGAGCGGTCGGCGCTGGTGCGGCGGGTGCTGGACCGGCTGGCCGAGTCGCACCCGGACAACGACAGCATCCTGGCATACGGCCGGCAGGCGTTGCTGAAGCAGTTCGCGTTCGTTCGCGAGCACGACCTGGTGACCGTGTATTCGGACCCTTATGAAGTCGCCGCGATGCCGGAGGTGCACCGGGGCGTCGCGGTGGCCTACTGCGATCCGCCCGGGCCGCTGGAATCGGCTGACGTGCAAACGATTCTGGCGATTTCGCCGACGCCGCGGGACTGGACACCCGAGCGCGTCGACTCGTTCTTCCGCGAGTACAACCTGCACATGGTGCACAACCTGATGGTCCACGAGGCGATGCCGGGACACCTGCTGCAGTTGCAGCACTCGCGGCGGTACCAGGCGCCGACCCCGGTGCGGGCCGCGCTGTGGTCCGGGTCGTTCGTCGAGGGCTGGGCCGTCTACGCCGAGGAACTGATGGCCCGGCACGCGTACCCCGGGGACGGCGATCCGCGGGCGGTGCGGATGCAGCAGTTGAAGATGCAGCTGCGCATGATCATCAACGCCGTGCTGGACGGCCGGATCCACTGCCACGGCATGACCGAGGCCGAGGCCATGGCGCTGATGACGGACCGCGGGTTCCAGGAGGACGGCGAGGCCGCCGGGAAGTGGCGGCGGGCGCTGCTGAGCAGTTCCCAGCTGTCCACCTACTACGTCGGGTACGTCGAGGTGTCCGACTTGGTCCGGGACGTGCGCGCCGAGCACCCGCAGTGGTCGCAGCGCCAGGTGCACGACGCGGTGCTGGCGCACGGCTCCCCGGCCGCGCGGTATCTCAGGGAACTGATCGCCTAGCCGCTGCCGGGGAGC
>NZ_JAAFYZ010000246.1 GCF_018274385.1 Catenulispora pinistramenti
CGGTTCGCGAACTGAACCCGAAGCTTCACGCGACGGCACGGATCCTTGACTGTCATCTGCACCAACATCGCCTGGGAGGCCGGGCCATCTCATGGTGCCCTGGGTCACCCTCATTTTCCGGCTAGCTCTTGACCTTGACCTTCAGCTCTTGATCTTGCTCTTGATCTGGCCTGTGCTGTTGATCTTGCCTGTGCCCTTGTTCTGACTTGCCGGTGTTGAAGAGGCCTGAGGTGGGGCGGGGTTGTGAACGCGTGAACCGGCAGCCGACAAACACACCCGCCGCCCCGAACCCCGAACCGGCACAACTATGACCGAAGGCGTAAAAATCGCCTTTCAAACCACCGACCAACCGCAACCCGGCTCGCAAACTTCATCCTCCTGCAAACTCCACCCGCGCCCAGTTCCACTTCCAGGTCCAGGTCCAGGTCCAGAATCCCGCAGCACCAGCCGGGAACCGATCCGTTCGGTGACCGACACGTCGCGAACTGCCGGGCAAGGTTTTGCCTGATGCGGTACTAGCATGGCGCGGACATGCTGGCCCCAGCGGAAGCGACGAGGATCTGTTGTATGCCCGTTGAACCGACCGAGCCGCGCAGGCGGCGTGTCGACGCCGAGCGCAACCGGCGGCGGATCCTCACCGGCGCGCGCGAGGTGTTCCGTGACCACGGTGTCGCCGCCACGCTCAATGACATCGCGCACCACGTCGGGATCGGGGTCGGCACCGTCTACCGCCACTTCTCCGACAAGGAGGAGCTGATCGACGCGCTGTTCGATGACATGGTCGAGACCGTTGACGGCTACCTGCGCGAGGCGCTGGAGGAGCCGGACGCCTGGCTCGGGCTGACCCGCGCGTTGGAGCGGACCTGCGAAGTCCAGGCCTTCGATCGCGGCCTGCGCGAGGTCATGCTCGGTACCGGACGCGGCCCGCAGCGGCAGCGGCAGATGCGGGACCGCGTCGCCCCCTCGGTCGACGCGCTGGTGGCCCGGGCCCAGGAGCAGGGCACGCTTCGAGCGGACGTCGTGCCGCCCGACTTCGCGGTCGTGCAGTTGATGCTGGGCGCGGTCAGCGACCACACCGGACAGCCGGAGCTCTGGCGCCGCTACCTCGTTCTGCTGGTCGACGGTCTGCGGGCGCGGCCGGAGAATGTTCAGATGCCTGAGTTGCAGGCGTCCGACGACGCCATGCAGGAGGCGCTTGCCGCGAGCAGTGCCCGGTCGGTCCGCGATTCCAAGTCCGGCCGGTAGAACACCGTTAGCGAGAACACGGTGAGTGCTCCGGCCGCGTGCGTGTGGGCCGGCGGCGCGTTGTCACTAGCGCACCACCAGCGCACCACCAGCCCACCGCCAACTCACGTTTCCACGTTCGTACCCGCTGTCAGGACGACGGTCCCCAGTCGGTCGGGCTGGCCGTGAACTGTTCCGGCGAGGCGAGCGGGAGGTCCAGCACGGACGGCGTGGACCCGCCGAACTGAACGGTGTAGGTGCCGCCGGCCAGGTTGGCCTGTTCCTGCGGGGTCGGCGTCACCGGGAAGTGGAAGTCGGCCGGCGTCTGGCTGGTGACCACCAGCTGGATGCGGTCGCCCGCGGGGATCAGGGTGAAGTTCGCCAGAAGCGCGATGTCGTACCGCGTTGTGCGGCCGGGGACGACCGGCTGCTGGCTCCATCGGGTGAACGGGTGCGACGGATCGAGCAGCACGCCGCCGGTGCCGTACAGACTCTGCGCGGGGTCGACGGCGCGCTGACTGCCGAGCAGCACGCCGTCGGCCTGCTTGACCACGGTGCCGTCCGGCGCCACGACGTTGAGCGTGGCGCTGAGTTCGGCGTCGGTCGTCGTCGAGGTCGCGTAGACCGTGAGGTCCGACGGCCCGTCGAGGACGGCGGAGCCGGTGAGCGGCGCTGTCGTGTAGGTCAGGGAGTTGGCGGTGCTGGCCGCGGCCCAGGTGAGCGTCCCGCTGCCGGCTGAAGACGACTTGGAGTTCGCCAGCGCGCCCGAGCCGGCCAGGTAGTACCTCTGCGCGGAGGGGGACGGCGGCCACGCGGCGGTGTCAACCCACTGCTTCGCGGTGTTCTCGAACAGGTGAAGCGGGGTCGAGGTGTCGGCCATGCCGGTGTGCTCGCCCTTGAGCCAGGTGTCGAACCACTCCAGGCGGATGTTCTCCAGCGTGGTCCCGTCCACGTTCTCGCCGTGGGTCCAGGGACCGACGATCGCCTGGTACCGGCCGGTGACCGGTTCGCCGGCGGTGATCGGGGCGGTGAGCGGGCGGTGGAAGTAGGCGTTCTGCGCGGCCGTGTAGTCGCCGAGATCCCCGCCGGGGAACAGGTCGTTCCAGCCGGCTTCGCTCAACGCCGGGATCCGGTTGGCGACGATCTGCGGCATCAGGCGCTGGGCGTCCAGGGACTGCCAGTACGCGTCATCGTACGAGCGCGATCCGCCGGTCGCTTGCTGCGCGATGGTGACCGACTGCGGATCGGTGGCCGGGTCGTCCTGCGGTCCGCGCGGTTCGGCCTGGGCGATTCCGGCGACGAACGGCGTGGGGATCCCGCCGTTCGCGGTCAGGTCGTCGTAGAAGTTCGAGTCGGTGCAGAACGGGGTGATCGCCTTGAGCGCCGAGTTCCGCCCGACGGCCGCCGCGGTGAACCACTGGTCGACTCCGAGGTAGGAGCAGCCGTCCAGCCCGACCTCGCCGTTCGATCCGGCCAGGGTATGCGCGGCCCAGTCCACCAGTTCCGCGCCGTCCTGCCCCTGGCGCTGACCGAACCAGGACACCTGCCCGCCCGAGGCCCCGGTACCGCGCACCGCGGACGCGACGTAGATGTACCCGCGTTGGACGAAGTAGTCCCCGGCCGTGGTCGGGTCTGAGTGTCCGGTGCCGTAAGGGTTCTGGGTGAGCAGCACCGGGAAGTCGCCGGCCGCCCGGGCTCCGGTCGCCGGGTCGGTCGGGTACACGACCTCAGTGGAGATCGTCACCCCGTCGTCCATCTTCACGGAGATGTCCACGGGCTGGCTCACCCCGTAGGCCGCCGCCTCCGGCTGCCAGGAACCGGCCGTACCGGCTCGGGACGGGGGTCCGGCGGCGGACGCCGCGGTCGGGACGATGCCCGCGGCGGTCAGCGCCGCCACGACGATCGGTATTCGGGCCTTCAACTCAGCCTCCGGTGATGTGGGTGGGATGGGTCGGGCCGGGCGAGCAGCCTGCGGGTGGCGTCGCCGCCGCCAAGAGACGACCGAACGTTCGGTAGTGTTCGCGCCTTCGCGGGAGGCGTCAAGAGGGCGTCCGGGATATGAGATATCCGGTATCCGTTTTTGCCGGATCGCCTGCTCCGGGCCCCGGGTACCGGGATCTGGCCGGTGCAAGGTAGCCTTCCGCGGTCATGTCCACAGTGCGGGCTCCGGGCGCCGCACTCGACGAGGGTGGGGAAGGCCGTCAGTGGCCAGGAACAAGGACAAGAACGTCGGCGACTCCGGGGAGGGGCCGATCCTCTCCGAGCAGGGGTGGGCCGAGTTCGAGCGGTCGTTCACCAAGGAGTCAGCCAAGAGCGCGGCCTACAAGGAGCCGTCGGCCCGGCAGCGCGAGCTGGCCGGGAAGTGGAAGAAGGACCAGCCGAAGGACACCGGGTGGCGCACCGACGGCGCGCGGGCGGATCTGAGCCCGAATCCGGCCGGCGGCGGCTCCGGCGAGTCCGGGGCTTCGGATGGCAAGCGTCGTCGGCCCTGGGCCCGGAGTCTGGCCGGGGTGCTGGTCGCGCTGCTGGTCACGGCCGCGATCATCGGGGGGCCGAAGCTGTTCTCCTCGTCGAAGACTTCCGACAGCGCTAAGCCGGGTACCCCGGTCGGCGGCACGACTCCGGCCGACACGTCGAGCCCGACCGGGCTCGCGGCGCCTGCCGCCTCCGCGGACGCCCCACCCGCGGGGGCCAGCCCGACCTCCACCAACGCCGACGACCGGTACTTCGACGGTTCCAAGTCGATGGACTGGCAGAACAATGCGGCCGGTATCGTGCCGCCGGCCGCGGCCCGCGTCGGCGACTATTCCGCGAAGACGGTCGGCGACGCGTACGCCGCGCTGCGCCAGATGCTGATAACCGCGGACCTGGACCCGGCGGTGCTCAAGGGCGCCGAACCGACCGCGGCGTTCAAACTGCTGGACCCCAGCGAGGGCATCAAGCAGGACTACGAGAAGCGGGTCGCCAAGCCCGGGCGCGGCGCCACCAACGATCCGAAGGCCTACGCCACCCGTTTCAACTACATAAATCCGGCGTTCGGCGGTGACGGCGGGGTCAACACCGGCAAGACCGTCGACCCGTACGCGACCACGCCGCCCCCGGCGCAGACCGGCGGGCCCTCCGGCGGACCGCCATCGTCGTCCTCGTCCTCGGCCACCGAGTGCGACGCCGTCAAACCGGTCTGATTCGACAGGCTCCAGTCTGAGTGTGCCGGGCGTGGTTGTCCTGGCCCCGGTGGTCCTAGGAAAACGCGACGGCTGGCTGACGGCGCGCCGTCGTCCGAGACTCGAGGTGAGACGAGGGAACTCCCAGAGCCAGCAGAGGGATCGCCATGAGCACCACGGAAACCGGAACCGTCCTCATCACCGGCCCGACCCGGGGCCTGGGCCGCGCCACCGCCCTGGCCCTGGGCGCCCGCCCGGACGGCGAACGCCCGGATCTGCTCCTGGTGGGCCGGCCGGGAACCGCGCTCGACGACGTCGCCCGGCAGGCGCGCGCCCGCGGAGCCAGGGTCCACACGATCGGTTGCGACCTGTCCCGGCTCGCCGACGTGCGGGCCGCGGCGACCGCCGCGCGCGACTTGCTGGACGCCGGAGCGGTGCGGCCGTTGCACGCGCTGATCGCCAACGCCGGCGCCATGTCCGCCGACACCCGGCAGTCCTCCGCCGACGGCTACGAGCTCACCTTCGCCGTCGGCTATCTCGCGCACGCGCGGCTCATCGCCGACCTGCGCGACTCGCTCACCGCTCCGGCACGCATCGTGCTGCTCGGATCGAACACCTACCACGCCAACGTCTATCGACGGCTGATGGGCGTTCCCGCCGCCGACTGGCGTGACCCGCTCGACCTGGCCCGCCCCGCGACCGGCGAGAAGAAGCCCGGCTTCAAGGCCACCGGCGTCGCCTACTCCAACGCCAAGCTGGCGATCCTCTACTACGCCCACGAACTCCAGCGCCACCTCGCCCCCGGCGTCAACGTCGCGGTATTCGAACCTGGCTGGATGCCCGGCACCGGCCTGGGCCGCGGGATGCCGGCGGCGGCCCAGGCGATGGGCCGAGGCCTCGGGCGGTTGCCCGGCGTGGCAACTCCGGAACGTTCGGGCCCGGCATTGGCCTCGGTGGCGCTGGACGGGAAGTGGGCGCACCTGCGGGACGGCGCGTTTGTGGTGCGGGACAAGGTGATCGAGGTACAGCCGGTCGCGCAGGACCGGGAGCGCGAAGAACGACTGTGGGAGGCCACCGCGCAGCTGCTCGACAAAGCACGGGGCTGACAGGAGTCCCCGCCGGGACCCGAGCGTGCCTGCCGGAGGGTCGACGGCGCCGGGCCGACACCCCTGTGACTACAGCGAACCCCAGGTCGGCGTTTGCCGACCTGGGGGGCATCGCGCTGAGGGGTCTGGTCGATCAGCGTCTTGAGCGCGTCGGGACCGAAGCGGTCCGGCTACTTCGCCGGGGCCATGGTCGGGAAGACCAGCGAGGCCCGGGCGATGGTGTGGCTGTCGATCTCGAAGTTGAGCAGGGCACCGCTGGTGGTCGCGCCGAGTCCGGTGGTGGGCTCGTCCAGGGCGGTGATGGTGATGTAGTAGTCGTGGATGCCGGAGCCGGCGGACGGGGCCGCGCCGATGTAGCGGTCCGCGCCGGCGTCGCCTTCGAGCTGGATGGCGCCGGCGGGCAGGGTGGCGGAGTCGAGCGCGCCCGCGTTCTCCGGCAGGCTGCTGGTGGTGGCCGGGATGTCCTCCACGATCCAGTGGAAGAAGCCGGCCTGGGTCGGCGCCTCCGGGTCGTACATCGAGACCACGAAGCTCTTGGTCTGCTTGGGGAAGCCGCGCCAGGACAGCTGCGGCGAGATGTCCTTGCCGCCGGGCACTCCGAAGATCCCCGACCACTGCGCGAGCGGCAGCGGGTGCCCCTTGCGCGCGGTGGTGCTGGACGCGGTGAAGGTGGGCACCTTCGGCAGGAACTCGTACGGGTCCGGCAGGCGGTGGTGGCGGGACGAGCCGTCGTGGTCCCCGGCCGCGGCTGACGCGCCGTTCGCGGCGGCGCTGCCGGCGCCGAAGGTGTAGGCGGCGCCGACGCCGAGCCCGAGAGCCACGGTGGCGGCGGCGATCCTCAGTTTGCTGATCTTCATGTCGCGCGGTCCTTCCTCACGATCGGGCCGGCCGCCCGGCGGCGGCCGTGAGCGTCTTCGGCCTCTGACTCGGTGCCGTTCGGCGCTTGGAAGGGATCGTCTCTGACGCGCATTTATTTGTCCAAGAACTAGAATCACTGATTTCCATAAACTCAGTGCATGCCACGGTGGGCAGTCACTGCGTCGGCGGCCCGAGCCGATCGGTGATGTGCGTCGGGGTGACGAGGGTTTCGACCGAGATGGCGGAGACGAAGGCCGCGGTGATCGGGTCGGGGCGCACTCTGGTGTAGACCGACAGGGGCCGCAGGACGGGCGGGTCGGGACGCAGCAGGGTGCCGTCGAAGTGCGGGGGAACGATGTTGCCGGGCAGCAGGGCCAGGCCGATCCCCGCGCGGGCCAGGCTGAGCGCGGACGCGCTTTGTTCGGTGCGGACCGAGAGCCTGGGACTGAAGCCGGCTTGCCCGCAGGCGTCGTTGAGGATGTCGGACAAGCCGCTGCGCGCGGTGTAGTGCACCCACTCCTGCCGCGCGAGCTCGACCATCGGGACCTGCGCGCCGTCGGGATAGGGCAGGGCGTCGGGAGCCGCGGCGATGACGAACTCTTCGACGCCGATCGTTCGGCAGGGTCCGTCCCAGTCCGGCGGGGTGGGGCCGACCGCGACGTCGGCCGCTCCGGCTTCCA
The DNA here is from genome assembly GCF_018274385.1 of Catenulispora pinistramenti. Taxonomy (GTDB): domain Bacteria; phylum Actinomycetota; class Actinomycetes; order Streptomycetales; family Catenulisporaceae; genus Catenulispora; species Catenulispora pinistramenti. The sequence goes on from NZ_JAAFYZ010000246.1 coordinate 7,033, forward strand.
TCGCCGCGATCAGCTCGTTGGTGTGGGGGAACTCGACCAGGTGGACCTGCAGCTCGGGGTAGCTGCGCCGCCAGGTGCGCAGCGCGCCGGGCAACACCCCGGTGCTGATCGAGTAGAGGGTGCCCACGTGCAGCTCACCGGTCTCCACGCCGGATGCCCGGCGGGCGGCGCTGGACGCGCGCTGCGCGTGGGCCAGACTCGCCCGAGCGTGCGGCAGGGCGGTACGGCCGGCCGGAGTGAGCCGGACCTGGCGCGGCAGGCGTTCGAGCAGCGGCCCGCCCAGCTCGCGTTCCAGGGCCTGGATCTGGTGGGACAGGCCCGGCTGGCTCATGCCGAGCACTTCCGCCGCGCGGGTGAACGAGCCCTCGTCGACGACGGTGATGAAGTACTCGAGTTGGCGCAGGGAAACCGTCATGCAAAAAATCTATCAGTTCGAGAACTTTCATTTGTTGGACATATGGATAGCCGTCGCCGCAGGATGAAGCACAGGGCCCACTCACACCCAGAGCCAACTCCCCACGGCGGTGACCCATGTCCGACCTACGCGTACTGTGCCTGCACGGCTACCACGGCAGCGGCGCGATCCTGCGCGATCAGATGGCATCGCTGACCCGCTCCCTGCCCGCGAACATCGAGCTCGTCTACGTCGACGCACCCTCCCTGGCCACCGGCGACTTCGGCTGGTGGCACGAGGGCTTCGACGGTTGGGAACGCACCCGAGACTGGGCGATCGAGCTGGTGTGTGCCGGACCCCGGTTCGACGGGGTCTTCGGCTTCAGCCAAGGAGCGGCCCTGGCCGGTCTGCTCACCGCGGTCCAGGAGAGCGGGACCGCGCCGCCCGAATTCCACTTCCGCTTCGCCGCCATGGTCGGCGGCTTCACCAGCGATCTGCCGAAACACGCCGTGCTGTTCCAGCACGAACTCACCACCCCCTCCGTCCACGTCATCGGCCGCGGCGACGTGATCGTGCCGCGCAAGGACTCGCTGCGGCTGGCCGACCGGTTCGCCGACCCGCTGGTCATCGAGCACTCCGGCGGCCACATCGTTCCCGGCCACGACGCGGTGGCCGGGCCGATCGCCGCATTCCTCGGCGCTCGCAAGGAGGCGGATGATGAATGACCGCGCGAATCCGAGGACTGACCGCGCGAAGCCGGTGCATGACCGAGTGAACCAGAGGCCTGACACCGGGCCGACGATGGAGCTCGTGCCCACCCCCGTCGGCCCGGCGGGAATCACCTGGTACCCCGCCCCGGGCGAGGCGCGCGCCGTGTCCTGCTCGGCCACGGCACAGCCACCGGAGTGGAGGCGGCAGACCTGCAAGCAATCGCCGCCGCCCTGCCGCCTCGGGGTATCAGCGTCGCGTTGGTCACCCAGCCGTATCGGCTGAACCGTGCCCGCAGCGGTTCCGACGAGCCGTCGCTCGACACCGCCTGGCGCGCCGTCCGGCCGAGTGCCGCCGAGCTGGGCGTCCCCATCATCTCCGGCGGCCGTAGCGCTGGATCCCAAGTGGCCTGCCGCACCGCCGAAGAACTCGGCGCGCACGCCGTACTCGCCCTGGCCTATCCGCTGCTCGGACCCGGCAGTCCCCGAGAGCTGCTCGCCACCGGCCGACCCACCCTCATCCGCTTCGGCACCGACTGGCCCGCCGCCCCGGAACCCACGGTCGTGCGCAACATCGCCGACCTCACCGCCTTCGACGGCTTCACCGCTGACGAACTGCGGGGCGTGGAGCGCGACAATGCGCTCACGCTGTTCCCGCGTTTCGCCTGAGGGTTGCCCGGGGCGCCCGAGGACGCGAAGGCCGCGAGTCCGGGGTCTGAATCAGGTGTGCGGCCGCGACCATCGCGACCACCGTGACGATGCGTCGCCGCTCCCTGATCGCCGGGGTCGGAATCGCCGGGGTCGGAATCGGCGGGACCTGGGCGTGCAACGCCTGCAAGCCAAGGTGCGTCAGGCGTACTCGGTCGTGGGGGTCGTGGCGTAGCGGGGCATGGTGTCGGCGGTGGCATCCTGTATCGACGCGCCGGCGGACATGGCGTCGTGCACGTCGCGGAAGTACTGCACGTACAGGTCGGGGGTGAAGGTGTTGACCATCACCAGTGGTTCGTCGCCGGGGTTGGCGAAGGTGTGCGGTGCGCCGGGCGGCACCATCACCAGCGTTCCGGGCGGGGCTACGTAGTCGTCGGGTCCGACGGTGAAGCGTGCGGTGCCGGAGACGACGTAGAACCCTTCGTCGTGCTCGGCGTGGCGGTGCTGGGGCGGGCCGGGGCTGTGCGGGGCGAGGGTGATCTCGGCGATGCCGAGGCGGTGGCCGGTGGTGGCGCCGTCCTCCAGGATGCGGAGGCGGGCCGGGCCGAGGCTGACTTGTTCGCCGTCGTCCGGGGTGACGACGGAGACCGGGATGGTCATGGTGCTCCTGAAGGGGGTTTGGTGAGGGTGGACTCTCATGAGAGTAGTCGGGCGGCTCGCTTTCGTGCAAGCTAACTCTTATGATGCAGGTTGACTTGCTGAAGCTGAGTCCCCGACCAGTCGCGCCGCGCAGGAGGCCCCGATGAGCACCACGACCGCCCAGGAATCATCCGGCCGTGCGAACCAGAAGCGGCGCACGCACGCGGCGATCGTCAAGGCGGCGGCCGACCTGATGCTGACCGGCGGCGAGGTCACGATGCCCGAGGTGGCCAAGGCCGCGCTGGTCTCGGAGGCGACGGCCTACCGTTACTTCCCGGATCTGGCCAGCCTGCTGGCCGAGTCGATGGCCGACACGCTCCCGGACCCGGCCGAGGCGTTCGCCGCGCTCGCGGACTCGGCCGACGCCGCCGTTCGGGTCGCCGCCGCCGCGGAACACCTGGCCCGGCTGGTCCTGGCACGGGCCGGGGCGGTGCGCGCGATGATCGCCGCGACGATCGTGCGTCCGGAAACGGCGACACGCCGACCGGGCCTGCGGTTCGCCCTCATCGAGCAGGCGCTGCGGCCGTGGGCCGACAGCGCCGACGGCGAGACGTTGGGCAATCTCAAGCGCGACCTGTCGGTCGTCATGGGAGCGGAGGCGCTTTTCTCCCTGATGGACATGGGCGGACTCGGCCCGGAGGACGCGGTCGCCAGCATCGTGCGGACGGCGACCACGCTCACGCGGGCCGCGCTGCCCCAGGGACGATAGCGGTCGTCCCGGCTTCACCCGCTCGCACAGCGGGATTCCCTATGTCTACGGGAACTCGGCGTCAACGGGAGCTCGGCGTCAACGGGAGCTCGGCGCCGACGCTGTGACCTGGAATCACGGCCGCCGGCGCCTTCGGTCTTCGGATCGAAGGCGCCGACGGCGCGGTGTCACCCGGGCAATGGGCGGTGTCCGATGACGCGCCGGCCCATGGCGGCCGAGTCGCGGACCGCGGCGAAGCCGTAGTCGCGCATCGCCGCCTCATAGTCCGAGATCGCCGTGATCAGGGGTTTGCGATCCTCGGCAGCCGCCACCAGCTCCGTCCCGAGGGTCAGCGCGTCACGCAGGGCGGTGTTCGCGCCGATGCCGAGCGCCGGGCTCATGGCGTGGACCGCGTCGCCCATGACTGTCACGTTCCCCGGCGGCCAGGCCGGTATCGGGAGGCTGCTGCGCAGCACCAGCGGCTGCACCGTGTCCAGGTCCCACAGGCCGATCAGCTCCACGACCGCGGGGTGCCAGTCGCAGACACGGTCCAGGGCCAGCGTCCGCAGTTCCCGTCCTGATGCCGCGGACAACTCGGCGTCCGGCGGCATCCGATCGGCGACGGCGCTGAAGATGACCAGTGCGAAGTCGCTCGCGGCCTCGTGCCGGAACGCCTCGTCGCGCTCGGCGATCAGCGGCGAGGCCGGGTCGCTGCGTTCCAGCGGGCCGAACGTGACCATGTCGTGGTGCGCGTCGGAGATCAGGGTGAACGTCGAATACAGCTCGCGCGGGATCCGCGCCCTGGTGGAGTCGTCCAGTGGCACCTTGGCGGCGATGTGCCGCGCGCCCAGGTCCACGACCTGGGCGCGCGGCAGCAACTGCCTCCTGACGGCCGAATGCACGCCGTCCGCGGCGACCAGCACATCGGCCGTGGCACCGTCGCCCGGACGTACCGCGACGCGCCCGGCCTGGTCGTGGCGGTAGCCGGTGACCCGCGTGCCGAACCGGACCCGGCCCTCCAGGCCGGTGATCAGGATCCTGCGCAGCGTCGACCGGTCGGCGACCAGGTGCTCGGGCAGGCCGCCGCCCGCCGCGATGCCCACCGAGCCGCTGATGTCGCGGGCCGGACCGGGGTCGAGGTGTTCGTCGAAGTGCAGGATGGCCTGCCGCGGGATGCCGGCGGTGGCGAGGAACAGATCCCGCAGCCGGGGTTCGAGCACCGCGGACAACACCGAGGTTCCGGTGGAGTTGATGTGCAGCCGGTAGCCGGGTTCGCGGGAGGTCAGATCGGCGTCCCGCTCATATACGGTCACATCCACTCCGTGCCGGTGCAGGTAGTGGGCCAGCGCGAGCCCGGCCAGGCCGGCGCCGGCGATGGCGACGCTGAAGTCTGGCATCCTCAGGCCCGCCGTTCGGCGGGCTCGGGCAGCTGGTTCTGCCCGACCAGGCGGTGGCCGCGCTCGGCGGACTCGCGCACCGCGGCGAAGCCGTAGCCGAGCATCTCGCGCTGGTAGCGGTCCAGGGCCTCGGTCGCCGGTGACCCGGCGGTCGCGGCGTCGGCCAGGCGGGCGGTCAGGACCTGCGCGTCGCGCAGCGCGGTGTTGGCGCCGACGCCGATGGCCGGGCTCATGGCGTGCACGGCGTCGCCGAGCAAGGCGACGGGGCCGGGGTCCCAGCCGTCGTGCGGGACGCTGGACCGCACCGACACCGGGAAGATCGACGCGGCGTCCTGGGCCGCGATGATCCGGCGGACGGCCGGATCCCAGCCGTCGGTCTGCGCCAGCTCCAGATCACGCAACCGGGCACCGGGCAGTGCGAACAGCTCCGCGTCGGTCGGCATCAGCTCACTGCGGGCGCCGAAGACGCAGGTGAGGTAGTCGCTGTCGTCGGACAGCGCGATGCCGGGGGCATGTGCGTCCACCGCCGCTCGCATCGACTGCCGGTACTGGACCGGAGCCAGACCGACGAAACGCTTGTCCGGGCCGGTGACCGTGGTCCACAGGCCCAGCAGGTCGGCCGGGACCAGCGCGGCGGCGTCCGGGCCGGCCAGCGGGACCTTGCCGTACAGCAGGCGCAGCCCGGCGTCCATGACCTGGGTACCGGGCATGAGCTGGGCGCGGACGGCGGAGTTGACGCCGTCCGCGCCGATGAGGATGTCGCCGTCGGCGGTGCGGCCGTCGGCGAAGTGCGCGGTCACTGTGCCGTCGGCGTGCGTGGTGTAGCGCGTGAGCCGGGCGTCGTAGCGCACTGCGTCGCTGAACCCGGCCAGCAGGATCTCGCGCAGGGTCCTGCGGTTGACCGCCAGGTGGCCGCCGCCGGGCAGGGTGTCGTCGGTCGGCAGTGTCTGACCGTGCAGCAGCTGAAGCCGGTCGTCGAGGGTGGCCATGCGGCCGCCGGGCATCCCGGCGGTGGCGGCCGACAACGCGAAGGCGGACGGCGAGAGCACCGTTCGCAGGGCATTGATCCCGTCGGCGTTGATACGGATGCGGTAGCCCTGGTTGCGGAAGGCCGCGGTCGCGTCCTTCTCGAACACGGCGACTTCGATACCCGCGCCGCGCAGGCCCTGGGCGAGGGCGAGCCCGCCGATACCGGCGCCGACCACGAGAACTCTGAGGGGTGACATGAAGGAGGTCCCTTCTCGGTGAACAGATCACGAAAAGGGACGCACAGGATGCGCCCTGAAAAGGGCGCCGTACGAGCGGAGCGAATCCGCCATCCGGACTACCTACCGGACTGTGGCTTTCGTACGTCCGCCACGACAGTAACACCAACGGGCCCTGATACGGCAAGCCGTCCGACTCCTCGCCAGGTCGGCGGCGCGATTCGGGGACTGGGCGGAAACTTTGATGGGAGCTAACTCTCACGACGAGAGTCAACACTTGACGCGGCGAGCGCGAGAGCCCTATCTTCATGAGTGCCAGCTCTCATGAAATCGCTCCGAAGGACTCCCCATGAGCACTCCGATCACGACCACCGCCGCTTCCCGTACCCTGACGATCGCGACCGGCATGGCGATCACCGTCACCGAGTTCGGTACCGACACGGCGGGCACCGGCGTCCTCTACCTGCACGGCGGCGCGGGCCCGCGCACGATGCTCGGCCTGGCCGGCGCGCTGGCCGAGCACGCGTACGGCATCGTCCCGACCCACCCCGGCTTCGACGGCATACCGCGCCCGGACCGCTTCGACAGCATGGCCGACCTCGCCGAGGCGTATCTGGACCTGCTCGACGAGCTCGACCTGCGCGACGTCATGGTGATCGGCAACTCCGTCGGCGGCTGGATCGCCTCGGAGATGGCCCTGCGCGACAACCGCCACCGGATCGGCGCCATCGTCCTGATCAACGCCACCGGCATCAAGGCCGCGGGAGAGGAGCAGGTCACGGACGTCCGGGGGATGGCGCCGGCGCAGATGAGCGAGCTGTCGTTCGCGAACGCCGCCTTCCGCCCGGACTTCGCCGCGCTCACCGACGAGCAGCGCGCCGGGATGGCCGCCAACCAGCGGACGCTGGCGGTCTACTCCGGCGGGGCGTTCACCCACGACCCCAAGCTGCGCCGCCGCCTGCACCGCATCAGCATCCCGGCCCTCGTCATCTGGGGCGAGACCGACGGCATCTCCCCGCTGGCCTACGGCCGCGACTACGCCGCCGCGTTCGGCGACGGCCACTTCGCCCCGATCGCCGAGGCGGGCCACTTCCCGCAGATCGAGCAGCTCGGCGCGACGCTCGGCGCGATCGGGGACTTCGTCGAGACCGTCGTCAAGGACACCGTCGTCAAGGACACCGTCATCAAGCCGGCCTGACGGTCCTGGGCCGGCCCGGCGTCGCCGGAGCCTGAACGCGCACGCGGCCGACGACCCGAGAAGGCTCGCGCCGACCACCACCACGCCGATCACCGCCACGCCGAGCAGAGCGTTGCGCGGTGATCGGCGTGGTGGTGGTCGGCGTGGTGGTCGGCGCGGCCGTGGTCGCGACGTCAGGCGGCGGGGTCCAGGACCCGCGAGCGCTGGTGGATCCCTGGTGCGCCGTACGGGTAGTCGGCCACGATGGGCGAGCTGGCTTCGGACAGTACAGCTGTCTCCTTGTCCGACAGGTGCAGCCCGGCGGCGGCGAGGTTGTCGTCCAGTTGCTCGACCGTGCGTGCGCCGAGGATCACCGAGGTGACCGCGGGCCGGTCCGCGACCCAGGCCAGCGCGGCCTGTGCCAGGGAGACGCCGCGGCCGTCGGCGACCTGGCGGAGCGTGTCGATGACCTGCCAGGTGCGTTCCTGGGCGTTGCGGGGGGCGTAGGCCTCCATGCCGCGCTTGGGGTCCTCGCCGAGGCGGGTCGCGCCGGAGGGGGTGTGGTCGCGCGGGTACTTCCCGCTCAGCCAGCCGCCGGCCAGCGGTGACCAGGGCAGGATCCCGATGCCTTCGTTGCGGCACACGTCGACCAGCTCGAACTCGATGTCGCGCACCAGCAGGTTGTACTGGGGTTGCAGCGTCACGATCGGCGCGAGTCCGCGGAACTGGGTCAGCAGTGCCGCCTTCTGCAGCTGCCAGCCGAGGAAGTTGCTGACGCCGGGGTAGCGGATCTTGCCGGCGCGGACCGCGTCGTCGAAGAAGCCGAGCGTCTCCTCGATCGGGGTCAGCGGGTCCCAGGCGTGGGCCTGATACAGGTCGACGGTCTCGATCCCGAGCCGGCGCAGGCTCGCGTCCAGGGCCCGGGTCAGGTGGGTCCGGGTCAGGCCGGCGTCGTTGGGCCCGGCGCCCATCGGAAAGCGCCCCTTCGTCGCGATGACGAGCTGATCGCGCGTTCCCGGCCGGGCGGCGAGCCAACGGCCGATGATCTCCTCGGAGACGCCGCCGGAGTAGACGTCGGCGGTGTCGATGAAGTTCCCCCCGGCCTCGACGAAGCGGTCGAGCTGGGCGTGGGACACCTCCTGGCTGCTCTCGTTGCCGAACGTCATCGTGCCCAGGCACTGCGCGGACACCACAGTGCCGGTGCTGCCCAGGGTGCGGTATTCCATCGGTCTGCCTCCATCTTCGAGTTCTGGTCCTGAGTCTGTCGGGCGATGATTGAGCGGTCCAACAGAAGAATTCGATCGCTGTGATCGGTCAGGGTGCTGAATCGCGCCGCAACAGTCCGGGCCAACACGTGGTGATTCCTCGTCATCCTGGAACTGGCGTCGGACTCCGCACGACTAGGGTTGTCACGTGGTCGACGGATTGGACGGCGCGCACCGGCTTTCGCGGTGGGCGAGGTGGTGCGGGTGGGTGGCCGTCGCGGCGGCGATGCCGACCGTCGTGTGGCGGGTGGTGGTCGGGGC
>NZ_JAAFYZ010000247.1 GCF_018274385.1 Catenulispora pinistramenti
CCCCTGGACCTCGCCCGCCCCCGCCGTCGCGCGGGACGGCGGCGCGGATCCCTGGCCGGCTGGAAGTTCGTCAGCCCCTTCATGGCCCTGTTCGCGCTGGTCTTCCTCGCCCCGATCGGCTACTCGATCTACCTGAGCCTGTACAAGACCCAGCTGATCGGCGGCACGCATTTCGTCGGCCTGCAGAACTACTCCGACGCCTTCCAGGACTCGCAGTTCTGGACGTCCTTCTCCCGCGTCGCGTTGTTCCTGGTCGTCCAGGTCCCGATCATGCTCGGGCTGGCGCTGTTTCTGGCCTTGGCCATCGACAGCGGCCGGCTCTACGGAGCGGCGTTCTTCCGAATATCGGTGTTCATGCCCTACGCGGTCCCCGCCGTCGTCGCCACCTTGATGTGGAGCTTCATGTACGGGACCCAGTTCGGCCTGGTGCGCGACATCGACAAGCACTTCGGCGTCACGCTGCCCGATCCGCTGTCCCCGCACCTGATCCTGGCCTCCATCGGCAACATCGTGACCTGGGAGTGGGTCGGCTACAACATGCTGATCCTGTACTCGGCGCTGCGGGTGGTGAACCCCTCGCTGTACGAGGCGGCGGCCATCGAGGGCGCCGGCCAGTTCCGCATCATCTGGTCCATCAAGCTCCCGGCGCTGCGTCCGGCCCTGGTGATCGCCACCATCTTCTCGATCATCGGCAGCTTCCAGCTGTTCAACGAGCCCAGCATCCTCAAGCACCTGGCGCCGAACGCGATCACCACGTTCTACACCCCGAACTACTACGCCTACTCGCTGTCCTTCGACGGCCAGCAGTTCAACTACTCCGCGACGGTCGCCATCATCATGGGCGTGGTCACGATGATCATCGCCTACGCCGTCCAGCTGCGCGGCATGCGAAAGGCGGTCTGAGCCGTGACGACGGAGCCTTTGAAGACGGGGCCTTTGAAGACCGCGCAGCCTGTCCGGCCCGGCCGGCCCCGCAACTCCACGCCGCCGATCCGGGCCAAGGCCCGGCGCGCGCCGCTCAAGCGCCGCAAGAGCCTCACGCTGACCGTCCTGTGCACGGTGATGCTGCTCTACAGCCTGTTGCCGCTGGCCTGGCTGGCGATCAACGCGACCAAGAGCCAGCAGAACCTGTTCAACTCGTTCGGTTTGTGGTTCAAGGGTTTCGGCTTCTTCTCCAACCTCGGCGACACGTTCAGCTACGAGCACCACATCTTCGCCCGGTGGCTGCTCAACACCCTGCTGTACGTCGTGGTCGGGGCCGGCGGCGCGACGTTGCTGGCCACGCTGGCCGGCTACGGCCTGGCGAAGTTCGACTTCGTCGGCAAGAAGGCCGTGTTCGCCACGGTGATCGGCGCGGTCGCGGTGCCGGCCACGGCGCTGGCCGTCCCGACCTTCCTGATGTTCTCCAAGATGGGGCTCACCGACACCCCGTGGGCGATCATCATCCCGTCGCTGATCTCGCCGTTCGGTCTGTACCTGATGTGGACGTTCAGCGCCGAGGCGGTCCCGGCCGAGATCATGGAGTCGGCGCGGATGGACGGCGCCGGGGAGTTCCGCACCTTCTTCTCCGTCAGCCTGCCGCTGCTGGGTCCCGGCATCGTCACGGTGCTGCTGTTCAACGTGGTCACGACCTGGAACAACTACTTCCTGCCGCTGATCATGCTGAAGAACCAGGACTGGTATCCCCTGACGCTGGGCCTGAGCACCTGGAACGACCAGGCCCACACCGCCGGCGGGGACGTGGTGTTCAACCTCGTCATCACCGGCTCGCTGGTCACCATCATCCCGCTGATCGCGGCGTTCCTGCTGCTCCAGCGGTACTGGCAGTCGGGCCTGAGCGCCGGAAGCGTGAAAGGTTGACGGCGCCCCGGCCCGACCGCGGAACCCCCTCGAGGAAAGAGAAGGGAACAGCAATGACGATAACCCGTCGACGCGGCGTCCTGCTGGGCGCGTCCGCGCTGGCTGTGGCGCTGGCCGCGACCGCTTGCGGATCATCATCGAGCGGCGGTGGCAAGTCCTCGTCCGGCTCCTCGCAGGCCGCCTCGGTCTCCGACGCGGACCTGCAGGCGGCGCTGACCGCCGGCGGGAACCTGACGGTGTGGGCCTGGGAGCCGACGCTGAAGAAGGTGGTCGCGGACTTCCAGACCAAGTACCCGAAGGTGCACGTCAGCCTGGTCAACGCCGGGACCGGCAACGACGAGTACAAGGCGCTGCAGAACGCGGTGCAGGCCGGCAAGGGCGTCCCGGACGTCGCGCACATCGAGTACTACGCGCTGCCGCAGTTCGAGCTCACCAAGTCGGTGGTCAACCTGGACCAGTTCGGCGCGGCTTCGCTCAACGGCACCTTCACCCCGGGGCCGTGGAACTCGGTGCAGTCCGACGGCGGCGTCTACGGCCTGCCGATGGACTCCGGCCCGATGGCCCTGTTCTACAACCAGACCGTCTTCACCAAGTTCGGCATCACCACGCCCCCGGCCACCTGGGACGAGTACATCGCCGACGCGAAGAAGATCCACGCCGCCGACCCCAGCGTCTACATCACCAACGACACCGGCGACGCCGGGTTCACCACCAGCATGATCTGGCAGGCCGGCGGCAAGCCGTACTCGGTCAGCGGCACCACGGTCGGTGTGGACTTCGCCGGTGACGCCGGTACGCAGAAGTACGCGACCGCCTGGCAGCAGCTGATCGACGGCCACGACCTGGCCCCGGTCAGCTCCTGGAGCGACGCCTGGTACCAGGGCATGGCCGCCGGCAAGATCGCCTCGCTGACCATCGGGGCGTGGATGCCCAGCTCGCTGGAGTCCGGCGTGAAGTCCGGCTCCGGGCAGTGGCGGGTGGCGCCGATGCCGCAGTGGACGGCCGGCGGGAAGGTGACGTCGGAGAACGGCGGCAGCTCGCTGGCGGTGATGAAGGCGAGCACCAACCAGAAGCTGGCGTACGCGTTCCTGAAGTACGCGACCGTGGACGAGGGCGCGCAGACCCGCGTGGACAACGGGGCGTTCCCGGCGACCGTGAAGCAGCTGAACTCGCCGGACTTCCTGAACAAGACCGACCCCTACTTCGGCGACCAGAAGATCAACCAGGTGCTCGCGCAGAGCGCCGGCGAGGTCGCGCCGGGCTGGTCCTACCTGCCGTTCCAGGTCTACGCCAACAGCGTCTTCAACGACACGGCCGGCAAGGCCTACATCGGCGGCTCCTCGCTGGCCGACGGGTTGAAGGCCTGGCAGGACGCCTCGATCAAGTACGGCAAGGACCAGGGCTTCACCGTCAAGTAGCGCCTGAGGGGCCGAGCGTGCGGCCGGGTCTTGCGGTGACCCGGCCGTACCTGGGTCCTGCCGTGAAGAAGCGCGGGAACGTACAGGGAGCAAGACGAACGTGGCAGTACTCGACATCACCGACGACGGCTTCGCCCTCGACGGTCAGCCGTTCCGGATCATCGCCGGCGGCCTGCACTACTTCCGAGTCCATCCGGCGCAGTGGTCCGACCGGCTGCGCAAGGCCCGCCTCATGGGCCTGAACGCTATTGACACCTACGTGCCGTGGAACCTGCACGAGCGGCGGCGCGGCACCTTCGACTTCAGCGGGATCCTCGATCTGGCGGCGTTCCTGGACCAGGCCGCGGCCGAGGGGCTGCACGTCCTCCTGCGGCCCGGGCCCTACATCTGCGGGGAGTGGGAGGGCGGCGGGCTGCCCTCATGGCTGCTCGCCGAGCCGGACCTCGCGCTGCGGAGTACGGACCCTGCTTTCCTGGAGGCGGTCGAGGCGTATCTCGACGCGCTGCTGCCGATCGTCTTGCCGCGGCTGGGAACCCGCGGCGGGCCGATCATCGCGGTGCAGGTCGAGAACGAGTACGGGGCGTACGGATCCGACACCGCCTATATGGAGCGGCTGTATGAGGCTCTGACGTCGCGCGGTATCGACGTGCCCTTATTCACCTCCGACCAGCCCGGGGACCTGGCGGCCGGTGCGCTGCCCGGCGTGCTGGCCACCGCGAACTTCGGGAGCAAGGCGACCGCGTCGCTGGCCGCGCTGCGGGCGCAGCAGCCGACCGGGCCGCTGATGTGCACGGAGTTCTGGAACGGGTGGTTCGACGCGTGGGGCGGCGTGCACGCGCTGCGTCCCGCGGAGGACGCCGGGGCCGCGCTGGACGAGATCCTGCAGGCCGGGGCGTCGGTCAGCTTCTACATGTTCCACGGCGGCACCAACTTCGGCTTCCTGAACGGTGCCAACGACAAGGGCGCCTACCGGGCCACGGTCACGTCGTACGACTATGACGCGCCGCTGGACGAGGCCGGGGACGTGACCGAGAAGTACCGGCGGTTCCGGTCCGTCATCGGCAAGTACGAGGCGCTGCCGGAGGAGGAGATCCCCGAGGCGGGGCCGAAGCTGCCGCCGGTCGCGGTGGAGCTGCGCGAACGCGCGCCGCTGTTCGCGCCGGCGAGCCTGGCGACGCTGGGGACTGCGCAGACCGCTGATTCGCCGCTGACGATGGAGCGCTTGGGGCAGGACTTCGGGTTCGTGCTCTACGAGGCGCGGCTGCCCGCTGCCGGACCGGTGACGCTGGCGTTCGAGCAGATAGCGGACCGCGCGCAGGTGTTCGTCGACGGGCAGCCGGTCGGGGTGCTGGAGCGGGAACGGCACGAGCACGTGGTGTCGCTCGTGGTGCCGCGCGCCGGAGCCGAGCTGCGGGTGCTGGTCGAGAACCAGGGGCGGGTCAACTACGGGGTGAAGCTCGCCGATCGCAAGGGACTGATCGGCTCGGTCTACGCCGACGACGCGGTGTTGACCGGCTGGAGCTCACGGCCGCTGCCGTTGGACGAGCTGTCAGGGCTCGAATTCGGGGCGGCCGACGGGACGGCGGTCGGGCCCTGCTTCCACCGGGGCGTGTTCCGGGTGGAACGTGCGGCGGACACCTACCTGCACCTGGACGGCTGGACCAAGGGCGTGGCCTGGGTGAACGGGTTCAACCTGGGGCGCTACTGGTCGCGGGGGCCGCAGGGCTCGCTGTATGTGCCGGGGCCGGTGCTGCGCGAGGGCGAGAACGAGGTGGTGGTGCTCGAACTGCACGGCTCGCGCACGATGACGGTCGAGTTGCGGCCGGTGCCGAACTTGGGGCCGACCGAGTTGTGAACCAGTTGAGGCAAGGCGACTGAAGGCAACTGAGATAAGGCGGCTGAGATAGGGCAGACAGACGGGATAAGGCAGCTGATCTAAGCCGGCTGATGCAAGTCAGCTGAGCTGTGAGGCCGGCGGGGCCGCCGCTCGTGAGGGAGCGGCGGCCCCGCCACTGCTCGCGCCCGGTTTCACCCGGCCTTCAGCGCCGCCAACCGCTTCGCCACCTCAGCCTGGTCGGCCAGCCCCTCCAAGTCGTTGAACTGCGCGTCCAGCGACGAGGCCGCCAGCTCCTGCTGCCCCTTCACCTTCGCCTCCTCGCGGCGCACCTTCTCCTCGAAGCGGCTGACCTCGCTGGAGGGGTCCATGATGTCGATGCTCTTCAGGGCGTCGTTGACGTGCGACTGGGCCTGGGCCGACTTGGAGCGGGCGACCAGTTCGTCGCGCTTGGTCCGCAGCTGGCCCAGCTTCTCCTTCATGCTGTTCAGGCCGGTCTTCAGCTGCTCGACCACTTCCTGCTGGCCCTTGATGGTCGGGGCGGCGGCGCTCACCTGGCGTTCGGCGCCGAGCTGGCGTTCCAGGGCCACCTTGGCCAGGTTGTCGAAACGGTCGGCCTCGGTGGTGTCGCCGGAGGTGCGCAGGGTGTCCGCGCGCTGGCTGGCGGCCAGCGCCTTGTCGCCCCATTCCTTGGCGGACTTCACGTCCTCGGCGTTGTCCGCCTCCATCAGGCGCAGGTTGCCGATGGTGGTGGCGACCGCCTGTTCGGCCTCGGAGATGTTGTCGGTGTAGTCGCGGATCAGCTGGTCGAGCATCTTGCCCGGGTCCTCGGCCGAGTCCAGCAGGGCGTTGATGTTCGCCTTCGCCAGCTGCTTCACCCGGCCCAGGATGGTCTGCTTGGTCATCGTCGTGCCCTTTCCTCGTCGCTGGATCAGAACCTGCCGCATCAGAACCTGCCGCCGCCCCCGAGACGTCCTCGGGTGCCGCCGCCGCCGAAACTGCCGGGTCCGGCGCCGCCGAAGCCGCCGCCGCCGGAGGGCCAGCCGCCGCCGCGTCCGCCGCCCCGCCCGCGTCCGCCGCCCAGCAGGTCGCCGAGGATGATGCCGCCCAGGACGGCGCCGCCCATCGACCCGGACTGGCCGCCGTAGGGGGAGCGGTAGCTGTCGGCGTCGCCCTGCGCGGCGGCCATCGCCTGCCGGGCCCGGCCGTCAGCCTGCTGCGCCAGCGCCAGGGCCTGCGACGGATCGCCGCCCGCGGCCGCCGCCGACTGCTGCAACAGCCGCTTCGCCTCGGCCAGCCGGGTCCGAGCCTGGCTGCCGACGGCGCCGCGCCGGGTGGCGATGAAGTCCTCGGCGGCGGCGATCTCGCTGCGCGCCGTCAACGTCGCCTGCTCCAGCAGACTCCGGGCCCGCCGGTCGTTCTGCTCCCGCTCGCGCACCGCGTCCAGCGCCTCGTCCAACAGCGCGTCCGCCTCCTCGGCCCGCCGCAGCGCGTCGAGCGGGTCGTAGCGCCCGGACATCTCCTGCCGCAGCGTCGCCACCACCTGTCGCGCACGCGCGGCGCGCCCCGCCAAGTCCGCTGACGTCGCGGCGGCACCTTGGGACGCGGACAGGCCGTGCGCGTCGGCCAGATCGGAGTCCATCTCGGCCAGCGCCGCCGGGAGCTTCGCGGCGGCCGAGTCCAGTTCGGCCGAGCGCCGGTCGATCGCGTCCAGCAGCTGTCCGGCCTGATCGATCCCCGCCTCGGCGCCCCGGATCAGCACCGCCGAGCGCCGCCGGTCCCCGCCGTCCAGCGCCGCCCGCGCCCCGTCCAGGCTGTCGCCGGCGAACGCCAGCCGGTCGGCGATCTGCTGCGGGTGCTCGGCGATCGGGGCGGCGGCCGAGTCGGCGAAGTCGGCGCGCAGCCGCTGGAGCAGCGCCGTCGCGGCGGTGACGCGCGCCGCCTGGGCGGCGGCGGCCTGAGTCGCGGCGGCCAGCGCGGTCGGCGCGTGCTCGACCAGCGCCCGTAGCCGGTCGAACGCCTTGGCCTCGGCGTCCAGCCGGCCGTTGGCCCGCTGGCAGCGTTCGATGATCTCGGCGAGCATCCGGCGCTGCGCGGGCTCGTCCTCCGGGATCTCGTCGTCCAGCGCCTGCCGGACCCGGAACGCGGCCGTCAGCTCGTCCTTGGCCTCGGCCAGCGCCGCGGCGAACGGCGCCGCCGCCTCGTCGCCGAACTCCGCGCTGGCGAACCCGAGTTCCTCCTCGCTGGTGCGCACCGCGTCGTCGGTCGCGACCAGCGCGTGCTTGGCGGACGCGTCCAGGTCCTTGAGCGGGACCTGGTTCACCGTGCGGCCGGGCCCCGAGCCGGTGCCCGAGGCCGCCTGACGCCGCCGCGACCGGGAGTACGCGAACAGGCCCACCGCACCGGCGCCGACGACCACCACCGTGCCCGCGACCCAAGCGCCGCTGTCTGAGGACGACGAAGCGCCGGGATCGGGATGGCCCGGCGTGATCGCGACCGCCGGCACCGGCCGGCCGGTCACCACCGCGCCGATGCCGTCGGCCGCCCCGATCGCCGCGCCGGCCCAGTCGTTCTGCCGCAGCGCGGGCTCGATCGCGGTCCCGGCGACCGACGCCAGCTGCGCGGGGCTCACGCCGGAATCGGTGTCCGTGGAGTAGCCGTACTGGCGCGCATGGGTGGCGACCGCGAGCAGGACATCGTGGAGACCAAGGCCGTTCTTGGTCGCCGTCTCGTTGGCCCAGTCGACGGGCGCCTTGCCCGAGAAGTCGCGGACGTAGACCACGAACAGCTGGACGCCGTGCTGCGCGTCGAGCTGGTTCAGCGCCGTCGTGACCTGGTCCCGCCGGTCGCCGAGCGCGCCGACCTTGTCGGTGATCTGGCCGACCCGGTCGAGCTGGACGGGGGCGTCGGTGCCGATGGAGTCGGTGCTGATGACGGCCGCGGTGCCCGCCGGCGGCGCCCATCCGATGGCGGCACCGGCCAGCAGCACCAACGCCGCCGAACGGCAGGCGAGCACCCGCAGCCGTGTCGCCGTCGCCATGCCGGTCTCCCCGTGGTCCTTGTGGTGCGCCGGTCGTTCGCCGTTCGCCGTCCGCCGTTCCGTCGATCGACGGTAGGCAGCGCCTCCGGCGGCCCGCGACCGGAGTAGGCCGACCGGTCACGCACCGCGGCGCGCGCCGGGCCGAACCCGTTCGGAGCAATCCGGCCCCGAACGGAGCAACCAGACTTGATCTTCGCGGCGGCCCGTTGCCAGGCTGAGCGCTCCGTCGGATCGAGCGAAAGCCTCACTCCATGCGCCATCTCCGCCCCCGCACCCGACTCGCGACCGCCCTCGCCCTGGCGACCACCGGCCTGCTCGCCGTCCCGGCCGCCGGCGCCTCGGCCGCAGTGCGCTCCCAGCACTCGCAGGGCTCCCAGCACCTGCCGGTGCAGCAGAGCAACGGCTACGACGCCGCCTGCGGCCCGGCCGCGGACGTCGCCGCGATGGCGATGGCACTGAGCCTGGTGAACATCGGCAACGTCGCGCTGTACACCGGCGCCGGCCGCACCGGCACCGGCTGCGACGTGATCAGCGGCGACGGCCTGCCGATCGGCACCGACTTCCAGGTGATGGGCATGACCGCGGCCAACGTCGACAACCGCACGGACGAGCCGGTGGCCGTCTACTCGGATCTGACCGACGACCTCGACGCGGTCGTGGGCGCCGGTACCGACAGCGACATCAACCCGGTGGACGTGAACTTCGCCGCGTACCCGCAGGGCAGCACCCCGCCGCCGGACGACAGGGGCCTGATTCCCTCCGCGGTGTTCCACTTCCCGAAGGGCTGAGGCCGGAGGTGATCGCGGACTGATCGGCGCTCGCCGGTCAGTCCGCGTCGTTTCGTAGCGTTACGCGAGGTTTCGCGGGCTGTCGCTGTGCCCTATTCCGCCCCGGGCCCGGTGTTCAGCACCGGCTGCACATGCTGCTCACTGCACAGCACCACCAGCAGGTTCGAGACCAGCCGCGCCTTGTGGTCGTCGTCCAACACCACCCGGCCGCTCTCCCCGATATGGCTCAGCGCCGAGTCGATCATGCCGAGCGCGCCTTCCACGATCTTCGCGCGCGCCCCGACCACCGCGCTGGCCTGCTGCCGGCGCAGCATGTTGCCGGCCACTTCGGGCGCGTAGGCGATCCGGCGCAGCCGCACGTCGGTCACCACGATCCCGGCCGGCGCCAGCCGCTCGCCCAGCTCGGTACGCAGCGCCTCGGCCACCGCACCGGGGTCGCCGCTGAGCGAGAGCCGTTCCTGGCCGTGGCTGTCGTACGGGAAGCGGCTGGCCGTGTGGTGCAGCGCGGCCTGGGTCTGCAACCCGACGAAGTCGTCGTAGTCCAGGACGTCGAACACCGCCTTGGCCGTGTCCTCCACCCGCCACACCACCATCGCCGAGACCTCGACGGGATTCCCGTCCATGTCGTTGACCTTCTGGTACTCGCTGTCATTCGTCCGGATCTTCAGCGAGACCCGGTTCTTGTACGCCAGCGGGTTGACCGTGTACCAGCCGGGCTCGCGCACCGTCCCGGAATACTTGCCCAGCCGGGTCAGCACGACCGCCTCGTTCGGCCGCACGATGACCAGTGTGCGGAACAGGAACAGCCCCAACGGCGGGATCACCAGACACACCAGCGCCAGCAGCAGCCCCCTGATCCCCGACGTCCGCCACGCTTGCTTCTCTACCGACTCCACAGCACGTCCTCCCCTATGGCCGCGCAGGACTCCCCGTCCTGGTCGAACGATTCACTCTAGCCCGCCTCGCGAACGGCGGTATGAGGAGGCCGAGCCGTCTGCCGCGTCGGATATTTTCGTGATCCATGAGCCTGTACACCGCGCTGCGGCACCCGCATGTCCACCACCGGCGCCATCGCGGCCACGCCCACACCGGGCAGGAGTACATCGGGTTCAACGGACGCCTGGCAGTCTGGATCACCCACCGCTGCGGCACCATGACAGCGTTCTACATCGCCACGGTCTTCCAGCTCGGCTGGATCGGCCTGGCGCAGGCCGGCGTCCTGAGCTTCGACCCGTACCCGTTCGCCTTCCTGCTGTTCCTGTCCAGCCTGACCCAGCTGCTGCTGATGTTCGTCATCATGGTCGGCCAGCAGGTGATCGGCCAGGCCGCGGACCGCCGTGCCGAGATGACGTTCCGCGACGCCGAAGCGGTGCTGCACGCCTGCGAGCGCCTGCAGGTCCACCTGCGGGCCCAGGATCTGGCGATCCGGCACATAGTGGAGCACATGAGCACGTGCGATACCGAGTCGGTGTCCGTGAGCTGACGAAGCCAGGGGTCGGCCCACGTGCGCGGAGCCTGGTATCGAGGCGGACATCTGTTGGTCACTAGCCGCCGGCCCCGGAGTGGACACCGCCCTCGGCCATCGCGCCCCGCAGGCCGCCGAGCGCGTCCTGGACTACCACCTCGACCGGCTCCTGGGTCCCCGTTCCTGACCCGCGGATCCGCGGCCCTTCTAAAACGCTTCAGAAGCGGGCGGTGAGGGGCTCGGCGGCAGAATTCCGACACATGATCACATGCCACAGCAAGTAATACCCGGGTCTTGACACGGTCCCGACGCGAGAGCATATTCACCTCACTGAATCGGTTTATCTACCGAGCGCTCACCTGTCACCCTCATCCAGTAAGGGAGATCCAACGACGATGCGCGGATCCAGTTCGAGGTGGAAGATTCTGCTCGCCGGCGGGCTGACGCTGGCGTTCGCCGGTGTGGCGGGCGTCGCGCAGGCGGCGCCGGCGACCTCGGCGCACGGCCAGTCGCGGGCCTCGGCGGCGGCCGAGGTTACGGCCAAGGCCCCGGCCAAGGGGTCGGCCAAGGGGTCGGCCAAGGCGGCGGCCACGAAGAGCGGCCCGGTCTCCGTGGCGTACGTGGAGGTCAACAACAACAGCATGTTGAACGTGGGCAAGTACACGCTCGCCAACGGCGGGGCCAACGTCTTCGACATCGCCGTCATCTTCGCCGCCAACATCAACTACGACGGCACCAACGCCCAGCTGTACTTCAACCCGCAGGTGCAGAGCGTCCTGGACAACGCCGCGACCCAGATCCGGCCGTTGCAGGCGCAGGGCATCAAGGTCGAGCTGTCGATCCTGGGCAACCACCAGGGGGCCGGCTTCGCCAACTTCCCGTCCCAGTCGGCCGCCGCGGCGTTCGCCCAGCAGCTGTCCAACGCCGTCACGCAGTACGGCCTGGACGGCATCGACTTCGACGACGAGTACGCCGACTACGGCACCAACGGCACCGGCCAGCCCAACGCCAGCTCCTTCGTCTACCTGGTGCAGGCGCTGCGCAACGACATGCCGAACAAGCTGATCACGATGTACGACATCGGCCCGTCGGCCTCCAGCCTGACCTACAACGGCACCGACGTCGGCCCGCTGTTCAACTACGCGTGGAACCCGTACTACGACTCCTGGAACGTGCCGAGCATCAACCTGCCGAACAGCCAGCTCTCGCCGGCCGCGATCGACGTCACCTCCACCCCGTCCAGTGACGCGGCCAGCCTGGCGCAGCAGACGGTGGATGGCGGCTACGGCGTCTTCATGACGTACAACCTGGGTGCCTCAGACATCCACGACTACATATCGAGCTTCACCAACGTGCTCTACGGCAGTAACGCCGTATACAGCGGCTAAGAGCCAAGTAGTTAGGCCAAGTAGCTAAGAGCCAATCGAAAACCGCGGTGCGGGTTCCCTCCTGAGCGGGAGCCCGCACCGCGGTTTTCTCAGGACACGTACTCTTTCTCAGGGCGTGCCTTTGCGTGACCCTTCGCGCCCTTTCTCAGGACGCGTCCACGTTCTGCGGCAGCATCTTCCGCAACTCGGCCAGATCCATGGCCGGCCCGCTCAACGGCCGCTGCGCCGGGCCCGCCGTCAGGCCGGCGATGAGCAGATCGGCGTGCCGGTGCGCCAGGACCTGCTGAGCGTCCTCGGTGAACGGCCCCGGCAGCTTCTGCGAGCACCGCACCAGCACCAGCCCGATGTCGGCGAACGCCGTGTCCGCCCGCAGCCGACCGCTCCGCTGCGCCGTTTCCAGCAGTTCCTCGACGAGCCGCGCGGACGTGGTCCGCGCCTGCCTGATCTGTGGCTCGTCCAGATCGATCGCCCCCAGCAGCGCCGGGATCACCGCCGAGGTGCGCAGATCGATGACCGCGTGGATGTACGCGGCCAGCGCCTCCAGCGGATCGGCGTGCTCCCGTCGCGCTCGTTCGGCAGCCTCGGCGGTCGAGGTCAGCGCGTGCAGCACCACCGTGTGCATCAGGGTGTTGCGATCGACGAAGTGCCGGTAGAGCGTGGCGATGCCCACGTCGGACCGGCGGGCGATCTCCTCCAGCGACGCGTCCGGGCCGCGTTCCACGAACACGTCCCGGGCCGCGTCCAGCAGCCGCTCTCGATTGCGGCGTGCGTCGGCGCGCATGTGGACCCCTTCCGCCTCTGGTCGCCAGCCTATCAGTAGACGGAGGGGGCCCCTTCGCTTAGTATCGGAGGGAACCCCTTCGTTTACCGGAGGTGTGGGGGATGACCGACATGACGGCGCCGCAGGCGGCGCCCGCAGGCCTGGACCGGAGCCGGATGATCCTCGCGGTCATCGCGTCCGCGCAGCTCATGACCGCCCTGGACGCCACGATCGTGAACATCGCGCTGCCCTCGGCCCAGCACGCGCTCGGCTTCGGCGACGCCCAGCGGCAGTGGGTGGTCACCGCCTACACCGTGTGCTTCGCCGGCCTGCTGCTGTTCGGCGGCCGGGTCGCGGACCTGTTCGGCCGGCGCCGGAGCTTCCAGCTCGGGCTCGCCGGATTCGGGCTGTCCTCGTTGCTGGCCGGGCTGGCTCCGAGCCTGCCGGTGCTCGCCGCCGGCCGGGCCCTGCAAGGCGCGTTCGCCGCACTGATCACACCGAGCGTGCTGTCCCTGCTGGCGGTGACGTTCACCGGGCCGCGCGAGCGGGCTCGGGCGTTCGCCGTCTACGGAGCCGTGGCCAGCAGCGGTGCGGCGGCCGGACTGCTGCTGGGCGGCGTCATCACTGAGTACCTGGGATGGCGCTGGTGCCTGTTCGTCAACGTCGTGCTGGCCGGCGTCGTGCTCGCGGCGGGCCGGGCGGTGCTGCCGGACCAGCCGGGTTCCGCGCGGGGCGGACTGGACCCGGGCTCGGCCGTGCTGGCCACCGGCGGCCTCGCGGCCGTGGTGCTGGGCTGCGGCCAGGCGGCCCGGGACGGCTGGGCGTCGCCGGTCGTTCTCAGTGCCCTGATCGGCGGCGTCCTGCTCCTCGGGATCTTCGCCTGGAGGCAGACACAAGCGCCGGATCCCATGCTGCCGCTACGGATCATCGCCGACCGCCAGCGCGTCGGCGCCTGCCTCGCGGTCGGCACCGCGGTCATCGGGGCGTTCGGGATGTTCCTGCTGCTGACGTACCACCTGCAAGAGGTGCTGCACTACTCACCGGCGCGCGCCGGCGCCGCCGTGCTGCCGATGGCGCTGGCCAACGCGGTCAGCGGCTACCAGCTCGGGAACCGGCTGACGCTGCGCGTCGCCCCCCGATACCTGATCGCCGGCGGATTGCTGGTGGCCGCCGCCGGGCTGTTCCTGATGACCCGGCTGACCCCGGCCAGCGGCTACCTGGTGCCGATCCTGCCGGCCGAGATCCTGGTCGGCACCGGTATGGGGATGCTGTTCCCGCCGGCGTTCCAGCTCGCGATCCGCGGGGTGACACAACGGGACGCGGGTATAACCTCCGCGGTCGCCAACGCCGCCACCCAGGTCGGCAGTTCGGTCGGCACCGCGGTGCTGAACTCGCTCGCGGTCAGCGCTACGGCCGCGTATCTCGTCTCGCACCCGTCCTCCGCGTCCGGCCACCAGGCGGCGCTCGTCCACGGGTACGCCACGGCGACCGGTTGGGCCGCCGCGCTGCTGGCGCTCATGGCAGCAGGACTGTTCCTGCTCCTACGAACCGCAACCGCAACCGCAACCGCAACTACAACCACAATCGCAACCACAACGAAGGAGATCTGATGACCATCCAGCTGAACCACACCATCGTCCGGGCCCGTGACAGCCACGCTTCGGCGGCGTTCCTCGCCGGGGTCCTCGGCGTGCCGGTGGGGGCGGACGTCGGGCACTTCGTACCGGTGACCGTCGCCAACGGCGTGACCCTGGACTACATGACCGTCACCGAGCCGCAACCGCAACCCCAGCACTACGCCTTCCTCGTCGACGACGCGGACTTCGACGCCGCGTTCGCCCGCATCGAGCAGCTGGGCCTGGACTACTACGCCGAGCCCGGCGGCGACGGACACGGCCAGATCAACCACCGGTGGGGCGGGCGCGGGGTCTACTTCGACGACCCCGACGGCCACGCGATGGAGATCCTCACCCGGGTACCGTGACGTTCGGTTCGCGGACGTCGGTGAGGAACATGTGTCCGGGCGCGTGGGTGATGGCGAACGGCGGCCGGGTGGCCACCAGCGCCGCCTGAAGCGTCACCCCGCAGGCCCAGAACACCGGCACGTCGCCGGGCTCGGCTTCGGCCGGATCGCCGAAGTCGGGCCGGGCCAGGTCCCGGATGCCGAGCGCGCGCGGCGAACCGATCTGCACCGGGGCACCGTGTGAGGCCGGCATCAGGGCCGTGATCCGCCCGGCGGTCCCGACGAGTTCGGCCGGCACCGGACGCATCGAGACCACCAGCGGCCCGTGCATCCGGCCCGCCGGGCGGGCATCGCGGTTCGTCTTGTACATCGCCACGTTACGGCCCGGATACCGCCAGGGCAGCCCAGCCTGAGTCAGGGCACTGTCGAAGGTGAAGCTGCATCCGGTGAGGAAGCTCACCGAGTCCTCGCGCCACACGTCCGCGACGTCCGTGGGCTCGTCGACCAGCCGGCCGTCGCGCCACACGCGGTAGCGCGGCAGATCGGTGCGCAGATCGGCGCCCTCAGCCAGCGGCGTGTGCCGGGAGCCGGTGTCGGTGACGTCGAGCACCGGGCACGCCTCGGGGTTGCGGTGGATGAACAGCAGCACGTCGTAGGCCCAGTCGGCGGGCACGACCAGCAGGTTGGCCTGCCGGAAGCCGGGGGCCAGCCCTGAGGTGGGCTCGCTGACCCCGGTGCGGAACCTGGCCCGGAGCTCTGCTGCTGTTTCGGGCATAACCGCACGGTAAGCCGATCGCGGCGGCTCGACAACATGAGGGCATGACGGCATGGCGGCGAGGGGGCGGGGCGCCGGGGGAACAGG
>NZ_JAAFYZ010000248.1 GCF_018274385.1 Catenulispora pinistramenti
GGCCGGGACCGTCGCGGGGGCGGTCGGCGCAGCCGGGGTGGCCGGGGTGGCGGGTTGGACGGGAGCCGATGTGTCGGAGGTCACAGTCACTTCGGGGTTATCAACCTTCGCAACGGGGGCAAGAGCCTGCGCGGCGGCAGAGCTGTCCGTGGGCTGGTAGTCGTTGAAGAAGTCCCACCACGCGCGGTCCACACTCTCCGGATCGCGCAGGAACTGCTGGTAGATCTCGTCCACCAGCCACTCGTTCGGTCCGAACTCGGCCAGGGTGTGCCCCGGCGTGGAGCCCGGAGTACCGGCAGTCTGATCGGTGGTTGCCTGCTGCGACGGCTGTGGCGACACGGCGGTTTCCGCCCTCTTCCGCGTGGGTGCGTATAGGAGTGCACAGCGTCCACAACCGTGCCTCGGCCGTAGACGTATAGCGGTCATCCAGGCTACGCCGGTGTGGGGCTTTAGTGCAGTCGCGCCCCGGGTTCGAGGCGCTGATCACACCGTCCGACGGGGAAAATCCCTCCATCTGACTAGGCCCGGGTTGCCAGGCCGTGGTCAAGAGTGACCAGATTCACACTCCGGCCGCACATTAGTGCGTGGTGTTCAACCGGCCGGTTACGGCAGATCGACGCGGATCACACACCCGGGTGACGCACCGGCGGCCATCGGATGGCCGACCCCGTTGCCGGCCGGGTTGCCAACGGGGTTGCCAGCCGGACCGCGCGCCGGCTTGCCAACTGAGGCACCGATCGCCGCGCCGGTGGCAACTCCGGCCGCCGCGGGCTCCCCGCCCGCCGGCTGTTCGCCAGGCTCGGCCACCGAGATCCGCCCGCCGTGCAGATCCACCACCCAGCGCGCGATGGCCAGCCCGAGCCCGGTGCCGCCGTCGGCGGCCTGCCGGGAGCCGCGGTCGAAGCGGTCGAAGACCCGGACCCGCTCACCGGGCGGGATCCCGGGGCCCTGGTCGCACACCTCGACCCGGACGCCGCCGGCCTCCAGCCGGCGCGCGCGCAGCGTCACCCGGCCGCCGGCCGGGGAGTGCCGCACGGCGTTGTCCAGCAGGTTGGCCGCGACCTGGTGCAGGCGCTCGCGGTCGGCCCGCACGGTGAGCTCCGGCGGCACCACGTCGACCACGGTGTGCGGCCGCCGATGGCCGGCGTCCTTGGCCAGCATCGAGACCGTGGCCTCGCGGGCCACGGTGCCCAGGAACTCCTCCAGCGCCACGTCCTCGCGGTCCAGCTCGACCGCCCCGGCGTCGATCCGGGACAGGTCCAGCAGGGTGTTGACCAGCCGGCCCAGCCGCTCGGCCTGCTCCAGCGCCAGCCGCATGGTCGGCGGATCGGGCTCGGTGACGCCGTCCACGACGTTCTCCAGCACCGCGCGCAACGCCGAGATCGGGGTCCGCAGCTCGTGCGAGACGTTCGCGATCAGCTCCTTGCGCTGCCGGTCCACCGCCTCCAGGTCGGCGGCCATCAGGTTGAACGCGGAGGCCAGCTGCCCGACCTCGTCGCGGCCGGTGGCGGTGGTGACCCGCCGGCTGTAGTCGCCGCGCGCGATGCGCTCGACGGCGTCGGCCATCGAGCGCAGCGGGCTGGTCATGCCGTGCGCCAGGATCTGCGTGACGCCCAGCGACAGGATCACCGCGACGCTGACCACGTACCGGGCCTGGATCCCGGCCGAGACCCCGATCGCGGTGAAGATCCCGGCCACCGACACCGAGGCCACGACCAGCACGCCGAGCTTGACCTTGATGCTGTGGAAGCGGTCCAGCGGGCGCACCTCGCGGGCCCGGCCGATCACGGTGCCGCCGACCTTGCGGGAGCGGGCGCCGACGGTGTTCACGCGCAGGGACAGACGGGAGTTCATCGGTTCGCCGGTTCCAGGCTGTCGCCGGCCGCGGGCTCGGCCT
Organism: Catenulispora pinistramenti; assembly: GCF_018274385.1. Taxonomy (GTDB): domain Bacteria; phylum Actinomycetota; class Actinomycetes; order Streptomycetales; family Catenulisporaceae; genus Catenulispora; species Catenulispora pinistramenti. Next base: position 1,898 of record NZ_JAAFYZ010000248.1, read on the forward strand.
CCAGCGCGTAGCCGACGCCGTGCACGGTCCGGATCCAGTCCGCGCCGATCTTGCGCCGGACGGCCTTGACGTGGCTGTCGACGGTGCGGGTCCCGGAGGCGTCCAGCCAGTCCCACACCTCGGCCAGCAGCTTCTCGCGGGTGAGCACGGTGCGCGGCTGTCCGGCCAGGCAGGCCAGCAGGTCGAACTCGGTGGGCGTCAGGTGCGCCTCGTCCCGGTTCCGGCCGGCGCCGACCCGCACCCGGCGCTGCGCCGGGTCGATCTCCAGTATCCGGGGGCCGGCGCTGGTGCCGATGGCCTGGAAGCGCAGCGGCCGCGGGGCGCGCGCGGCGGCGGCGCCGGGGGCGAAGCCGGTGCCGATGGGGATCACGTTGCCGCGGTCGAGGCCGCCGTTCGACCCGGGCCCGGCGGTCCGGGACTCGCCGGTTCGGAGCTCTGTTGTTCGGAGCTCGCCGGTTCGGAGCTCCGCGGCCCGCTCCACCCGCCGCAGCAGCGCGTGCACCCGGGCGATCAGCTCGCGCATCGAGAACGGCTTGGTCAGGTAGTCGTCGGCGCCGGTCCGCAGCCCCTCGATCAGGTCGCTCTCGTCGTCGCGGGCGGTGACCATCAGCACCGGCACGGCCCGCTCGGCCTGGATCCGGCGGCACACCTCCAGGCCGTCGAACCCGGGCAGCATCACGTCCAGGACGATCAGGTCGGGCACGTGTTCGTGCGCGGTGCGCACCGCGGCCGGGCCGTCGCCGGCCAGGTGCGTGGCGAACCCTTCGGCGCGCAGCCGGGCGGCGATCGCCTCGGCCAGGGTCGGTTCGTCCTCGACGACGAGAATGCTGGTCACCGGTTCAGCATAGGCACGGGGCCGGCACGGGCCGGCGTCGTGACCCAGCGCTCACAGTTTCGGCACAGGGTGTGCGCCGACCTGCGCGATCTTGCTGTTCGGCCTACTCGGCCTGTTCGACGGCGTCCAAGTCCCGGGCGTAGTGCTCGATCGCCGGCCGGTACCGCAGGACTGCGGGATCCGCACTCGTCGCCGCCAGTACCTCCAGCAGCGTCCGCATCGCCTCGTGGTGCTCGCCGACGTTGTAGAGCGCCATCGCCGAGAAGGTCCGCAGGGCGTTGTCGTCGGGGAACTCCGCGAGCCCGCCGCGGAAGGCCTCGACCGCCTCCGGGTACCGGCCCAGCCCGCGCAGCGTGCTCGCGTAGCCGAGCCGGGCGCCGCGCCGCTCCTGCTCGGACAGCCCGTCGCCGGCCAGTGCCCGCTCGTAGAACGGCACCGCTTCCGTCTCCAGCCCGAGCACGTCGTGCACCCACGCGGTCTGATACGCCACGGCCGCGTCCGCTGGGAACTGGTCCGCCAGCGCGACCAACAGCTGCCGCGCCTGTTCGTGCTCCCCGGCCTCGCGCAGTGCCACAGCCTCCGCCAGGCGCGCGTCCCGGCTGTTCTTGATGGTCATAATCGCCGGACCCTACCCGTTCACCTCACCGCCGAGGCCTCTGCTCGACTGCGGCGATAGGGTTTTGACGCCGAAGTCGCACGATCGCCAGGAGGACCCCGATGACTGAGAAGCTCACCGATCTGCCGCAGTGGAAGGCGCTTGAGACGCACCACGCGGAGTTCGACCGGGTGAACCTGCGCGAGCTGTTCCAGACCGATCCGGGCCGGGCCGAGCGCTACTTCGCGCAGGCCGGCGACCTGTCGGCGGACTACTCGAAGCAGCTGGTCACCGACGAGACCCTGCGGCTGCTGCTGGACCTGGCGCGCGAGCGCGGGGTCTTCGAGCTGCGGGACCGGATGTTCCGCGGCGAGAAGATCAACATCACCGAGGACCGGGCGGTGCTGCACGTCGCGCTGCGGGCGCCGAAGACCGAGCGCATCGAGGTGGACGGCGAGGACGTGGTGCCGGCCGTGCACGAAGTGCTCGACCGGATGGCCGCCTTCTCTTCGCGGGTGCGCGGCGGGGAGTGGACCGGTGCCACCGGCAAGCGCATCAAGACCGTCGTCAACATCGGCATCGGCGGTTCGGACCTGGGCCCGGCGATGGCCTACGAGGCGCTGAAGCCCTACAGCATGCGGGAGATGCAGTTCCGCTTCGTCTCCAACGTGGACGGCGCCGACCTGTACGAGGCCACCCACGACCTGGACCCGGCCGAGACCCTGTTCATCGTCTCCTCCAAGACCTTCACCACGGTCGAGACCGTCACCAACGCCACCTCCGCGAAGAAGTGGCTGCTGGCCGGGCTCGGCGGTGACGAGTCCGCGGTCGCCAAGCACTTCGTCGCGGTGTCCACCAACGCCGAGGGCGTCGCCGCGTTCGGGATCGACACCGCCAACATGTTCGGGTTCTGGGACTGGGTCGGCGGCCGCTACTCCTACGACTCGGCGATCGGCCTGTCGCTGATGATCGCGATCGGCCCGGAGCGGTTCGAGGAGATGCTTCAGGGCTTCCACACGATGGACGAGCACTTCCGCACCGCGCCGGCCGAGAAGAACCTGCCGCTGCTGCTCGGCCTGATCGGGATCTGGTACCGGAACTTCTGGGACGCGCAGACCCTGGCGGTGCTGCCGTACTCGCACTACCTGTCCAAGTTCACCGCCTACCTCCAGCAGCTGGACATGGAGTCCGACGGCAAGTCGACGCGGCGGGACGGCGAGCCGGTGGAGTGGCAGACCGGCCCGATCGTCTGGGGCACCCCCGGCACCAACGGCCAGCACGCCTACTACCAGCTGATCCACCAGGGCACCGCGCTGATCCCGGCCGACTTCATCGGCTTCGACCGGCCGATCGAGGGCACCGACCCGTTCGGCCAGCACGACGCGCTGATGGCCAACTTCTACGCCCAGACCGAGGCCCTGGCCTTCGGCAAGACCCGTGAGCAGGTCGAGGCCGAGGGCGTCGCGGCTGCTCAGGTGCCGCACCGCACCTTCCGCGGCAACCACCCGACCACCACGGTCACCGCCCAGCGCCTGACCCCCTCGATCCTGGGCCAGCTGGTCGCGCTGTACGAGCACAAGGTGTTCGTCCAGGGCGCGGTCTGGGACATCGACTCCTTCGACCAGTGGGGCGTCGAGCTGGGCAAGGTCCTGGCGAAGAAGATCGTCCCCGAGCTGTCCTCGGACGCGCCGCTGCACCACGACTCCTCGACCAACGCCGCGATCGAGCGCTACCGCGCCGACCGCGAGCCGGGGGCGTGAGCGCCGCGCCGCGGCCCTGAGCGCCGGTGGGCCCGTCGGCACCTTTCGCCGGTGCTGACGGGCCCGCGCTTTTCTCCCGTGTCCCGGGTCTCACCGCTCGGGAACCAGGTCCGATCCGTTGCCGGGATGAATATCATGGGGGCATGCGTTCTCCCGGCATGGATCCGACGGTGCTGCTCGTCGCGCGCCGCCATGTCGACTTCGGCCGGCTGGCCAGCGCGCTGTGTCGCCGGGGCGTCTGAACCCGCGATCCGTCCCCCGCAGCCGCGGCGCCGTGTGAGCGGCACTGCCCGCGGGGCCTCCCATACGCCCTGTTCGCCCGTTCCGCCCTTCCTGGCTTTTCTCACGAGGAGATGACCGGACATGTCCGTCAGCGTGTCGATCCCGACCATCCTGCGCACCTACACCGACGGCGCCAAGCGCGTCGAGGCCGAGGGCACCACCCTGGCCGCCCTGATCACCGACCTGGACACCCGGCACCCCGGGCTCGGTGACCGGCTGCTGGACGCCGGCGAGCTGCGCCGGTTCGTCAACGTCTACAAGAACGACGAGGACGTCCGCTTCCTGGGCGGCCTGTCCACCCCGCTGACCGACGGCGACGCCGTCACCGTCCTGCCCGCCGTCGCCGGCGGCTGAGCCCGGGACCGGGAAGGACACGGAGGCGCCGCCGATGCGCTACGACTCGCTCCTGGATTCCGTGGGTCACACCCCGCTGGTCGGGCTGCCCACCCTGTCGCCGTCCTCCGAGGTGCGGCTGTGGGCCAAGCTCGAGGACCGCAACCCCACCGGCTCGGTCAAGGACCGGGTCGCGCTGGGCCTGGTCGAGGCCGCCGAGAAGGAGGGCCGGCTCAAGCCCGGCGACACCATCTTGGAGCCGACCTCCGGCAACACCGGGATCGGCCTGGCGATGGTCGCCAAGCTCAAGGGCTACAAGCTGATCTGCGTGATGCCGGAGAACACCTCCGAGGAGCGCCGGCAGATCCTGCGGATGTACGGCGCCGAGATCATCTCCTCGCCGGCCGCCGGCGGCTCCAACGAGGCGGTGCGGGTGGCCAAGGGCCTGGCCGCCGAGCACCCGGACTGGGTGATGCCCTACCAGTACGGCAACCCGGCCAACGCCCTGGCCCACTACCACGGCACCGGTCCGGAGCTGCTGGCCGACCTGCCGACCATCACGCACTTCGTGGCCGGCCTGGGCACCACCGGCACCCTGATGGGCGTCGGCCGCTACCTGCGCGAGCACAAGCCGGACGTGCGGATCGTCGCCGCCGAACCGCGCTACGACGAGCTGATCTACGGTCTGCGCAACCTCGACGAGGGCTTCGTCCCGGAGCTCTACGACGAGTCGGTCCTGACCACCCGCTACTCGGTCGGCGCGCACGACGCGCTGCGCCGCACCCGCGAGCTGCTCGCCGCCGAAGGGGTCTTCGCGGGCATCTCCACCGGCTGCGCGCTGCACGCGGCGCTCGGCATCGCGCGCAAGGCCTTCGAGGCGGGCCAGAGCGCGGACATCGCGTTCATCGTCGCCGACGGGGGCTGGAAGTACCTGTCCACCGGCGCCTACGAGGGCACCCTGGACGAGGCCGAGGACCGGATCGAGGGCCAGCTCTGGGCGTGAGCGAGGACCGGTCCTCCCCGTGACGGGCCCGATCGCGGTTAGCATCTCCGCGTTCTGACTCACAGGGGAGGGTTCGGCGTGATTCGCACGGTTTCCAACGGCTGGACGCGGTATGGCGCGACGGCGGCGGCGGTGACGATGGTCATGGCCGCCGCCGCTTGTTCTTCCTCGGGGGTGATCGGCGTCACGACGAGCTTGAACCTGGATCTGAACACAGTGAGCGCGGCCCAGGCGCTGAAGGACGCCGTCCAAGCCGGAATCGCCCGGCAGTCGGTGCGGATCCACACCGTGGCGACGCAACCGAACGCCTCGTTCACGCAGGACGGCCCCCAGCGGACCGACAGGTTCCAGCAGGATCTGACGACAGCCACCACAACTGCGGGTAAGCACATCCAGAGCGAGACCCGAGGCGACGGGAACTCCGTCTACATGGATGATCCGACGATTCCCGCTGCCGATCGGCACGGCAAAACGTGGGTGAAGCTGGATCTCACCCATCCGCCGTCGGCGAGTTCCACCGACCCGACCTTGGCGACTCTCGGGCAGCTCGCCTCCCTCTACCAGCGCGCCGACCCGCGGCAGGGTGCGTTGGTGAACCTGGCGATCCCGGATCTGCACCGGGTCGGCGTCGAGACCAAGGACGGCCGCCAGGCGTTGCATATCGCGGGAACCGTCACTCCGGACACCATGCCGAAGGTGCCGCCCGCGGGTTCCGGTCTGACCCAGGATTACCTGGACTATTTCCGGCAGCGGATGCAGACGCTGGACATCACCAAGTCCAGTATCGATGTCTGGATCGGTGCGGACGGCCTGGAGATCGAGTACATCGACACCCAATCGGGGAGCGACGGCGACACCGTTTCCGACAGCACGCTGAGCCAGTGGGGCGTCCCCGTCTCGGTCGTCGCGCCACCGGCCGACGACACCTACGTCGTGCCCGGTGGTGATCAACACGCCTGATCAACGATCCGCCCGTGCCCCCGGCGCCGGGCCTGATCTGCGATAAAGCTATGCTTCCCCCGCTCTTCGCTTTCACGATCAAGGGTGGGAAACCTCATGCCCCGCAAGCAGATATGGTCCGGCGCCGTGCTGGCGGCCGTGGCCGCGTCCTCGCTCACCGGTTGCTCCCTGAAGGCGTCGGACGGCACGCCGCAGTCCTTCGCGCAGCTGTCCTCGCTCAGCGCCCAGGACGCGATCCAGGCCGCGACCCGTGCCGTCACCGCGCACCCCAGCGCCAAGGTGCACACGGTGCTGACCGCGCCGACCGGCTCGGAGACCTCCGATGTGGTGGCGACCTTCGACGAGCACCCGACGCTGCAGGGCATGCTGGTGATGGGCTCCGGCGGCGGTGCGGCCGACCCGAGCGCGCAGACCACACCGCCCATCCCGATCCGCTACGCGGACAACGTGATGTACATGGAGATGGGCCAGAACCCGCAGCTGGCCGCCCAGATGGGCGGTAAGGCGTGGCTGAAGATGGACCTGCAGGCCATGGCCCAGGACCCGAACACCGCCGCCGTCGGCAGCGACGTGCTGGAGAACACCTCCCCGAGCAAGGGCCTGATCCTCCTGGCCGCCGCCAAGGACCTGCACCAGGTCGGTGCCGAGCAGCACGGCGGGGTCCAGACCATGCACTACGCCGGGGCCCTGACCGGCGCCGACGCCACCGACCCGAACCTGGTCGGCCGCGGCCTGACCCAGGAGGACTCCGACGTGGTGGCCGACGCCCTGGCCCAGGGCCAGGTCACCAAGCTGGGCTACGACGTCTGGCTGCGCGCCGACGGCCTCCCGGTCGCGATGACCTTCACCGAGGTCACCCCGGCCGGCACCCTCACCGGCGAGATCGACTACAGCGACTGGGGCGCCCCGGTCGCGGTGCCCCCGGTCCCGGACAACCAGAGCGCCGACTACATGGCGATGGTGAAGCAGGCGGAGGCGGCGCAGAGCAGCGCTGAGCCGAGTGGCGCGCCGAGCTCGTCGGACGGGGGCTCGGACTCCGCGACGCCGAGCTCGCCGGGCACGCCGAGTTCGCCTGGCACGCCGAGTTCCCCGGCGACGCCCAGCACGCCCAGCACGCCGAGCACGCCGACCCCAACCGGCTCCTCGACCGGCGTGCCGTCGACACCGACCCCGACCGGTTCGAAGAGCCCCGGTTCCTCGGGCAGCTCGACCTCCTCGACCTCCTCGACCTCCTCGACTTCCTCGACTTCCTCAAGCGGCACGGCCACTTCGACCGCTTCCAGCTCGGCTTCCTAGTCGCATGCCGCCTGGGCTGAGCTGCGATAGACAGCTCAACCCAGGCGGCATCGTTCATTGAGGCACCCGCGTCTGAAACCCGATTCGGCCGGGTCGCACCCACCGGGTACCGTCGAAGCGTGAGCGAGATCCTTCCCGAGCCCGTCTGGCGAGCCCGCGAAGCCGCGCACCGGACCCGCGTCGCCGCGTGGACCGAGCCCCATCTCCGCCGCCGCGCCGGCAATGAGGCGCATCCGGTCATCGACTTCCTGTTCACCTACTACTCGCACCGCCCCGCGCGTCTCCTGCGCTGGCATCCCGGCCCCGGTGTGGTGCTGGCCGGGGAGGCGGCCCGTGAGCGGTTGGCCTGGCGCGGCTATGTCGAGACCTCCGACGGCGTCACCCTCGATCCCGCCGAGTTCACCGACGCCCGGCGCCGCACCGCCGAGTTCGTCCGCGCGCTGCTGCTGGCCACCGCCGGTCGGGAGCCGCGCCTGGCCTGCTTCGGGCTGCACGAGTGGGCCATGGTCTACCGCCTGGGGCCCGAGCAGGTGCGGCACTCCGCGCGCCGGCTGCGGCTCGGGTCGGCGGGCACCGATCAGGTCGTCGAGACCCAGAGCATCCGCTGCTCGCACTACGACGCCTACCGCTTCTTCACCGCCGACGCCGTGCCGCTCAACACCTTGCGCCCGACCCGCGAAGAGCAGGTCGCCAACGAGCAGCCCGGGTGTCTGCACGTCGGCATGGATCTCTACAAGTGGGCCTACAAGCTGGACCCGTTCGTGCCCTCCGAGCTGATCGCCGACTGCTTCGCGCTGGCCGCCGAGATCCGCGAGATGGACATGCGGGCCAGTCCCTACGACCTCGCCGAGCTCGGCTACGCCCCGATCCGCGTCGAGACGCCGGCCGGCCGGGCCGAGTACGCCGCGATGCAGGCCGAGTTCGCGCGCCGGGGTGCGCCGTTGCGCCGGCGGCTCGTCGACGTCTGCGACGCGTTGCTCGCCCGGTCCGGCGGCCCTGACCGGGCCGACTGAAAAAAGGCAGGTCAGCCCGGCTGTGACCAAAAGCACCGCTGAGACAGTGGCCACATCGAGCGGTCCAATCGCCGACGTTCTGCGGATGGAGCCGTACGCTGTCACCTCATGGCCGCACCACCGCCTTCGCACGCCGCCCCGGCACCCCGGGACGCGCCCATCGGCATCTTCGACTCCGGTTTCGGCGGGCTGACCGTCGTCCGCGCCCTGCTGGACCAGCTGCCGCACGAGGCCGTCAGCTACTTCGGCGACACCGCGCGCCAGCCCTACGGCCCCCGGCCGATCGCCCAGGTGCGCGCCTATGCCCTGGAGTGCATGGACAAGCTGGTCGAGTCCGGCGTCAAGATGCTGGTCATCGCCTGTAACTCGGCCTCCGGCGCGGTCCTGCGGGACGCCCGCGAGCGGTACGAGATCCCGGTGGTGGAGGTGATCCGGCCCGCCGTCCGGCTGGCCGTGGCCGCCACCCGCAACCAGCACGTCGGTGTGATCAGCACCCGGTCCACCCGGCGCTCGATGGCCTACGTCGACGCCTTCGCGGCCGCGCCGCAGATCCAGCTCACCACCCAGGACTGCCCGCGCTTCGTGGAGTTCGTCGAGGCCGGGGAGACCGCGGGGGAGGAACTGCTGCGGGTCGCGCACGAGTACCTCGACCCGGTCGCGCGGGCCGGCGTCGACACGCTGATCCTGGGCTGCACCCACTACCCCCTGCTCACCGGAGTCATCTCCTACGTGATGGGGGAGGACGTGGTCCTCATCAACAGCGCCGAGGAGACCGCCAAGGACGTCTACCGGGTCCTGGCCGAGAACGCGCTCATGCGCCCCGGTGACCTCCCCGAGCCCGTGCACAGCTTCACCACCACCGGCGACCCGGAGCAGTTCCTGCAGATCGGGCAGCGCTTCCTCGGGCCCGAGATCGGCCACGTCCACCAGGGCCTGGTGCCCGGTGCGGCGCCGGACGCCACCGATCCGCGAGACGTCGCAGAACCCCGCGGCGCCACCGAATCCCGATACGCCACAGTTGCGGAGTCCCCATGAAGCTCACCGTGATCGGTTCCTCCGGGTCCTTCGGCGGTCCCGGCAACCCGTGTTCGAGCTACCTGGTCGAGCACGACGGACACCGGGTCCTGCTCGACTTCGGCAACGGCGCGCTGGGCGAGCTGCAACGGTACGGCGACATCTACGACCTGCAGGCCGTGATCCTGTCGCACCTGCACGCCGACCACTGCGTCGACATGTGCGGGTACTACGTCGCGCGCAAGTACCGGCCCGGCGGCGAGCCGCTGCCGCTGCTGCCGGTGTGGGGCCCGGCCGGCACCCGCGAGCGGATCGCCAAGGCCTACGACACCGACGACGCCGAGTGCGAGTCGGTGTTCACCTTCCGCAACGTGCTGGAGGGCGCCGGCGAGGGCGCGACCGCGAACACCTTCGAGACCGGGCCGTTCACCGTCCGCGTGTCGCGCGTCGACCACCCGGTCGAGGCCTACGCGATCCGGCTGGAGGCGGCCGGGCGCACCCTGGTCTACTCCGGCGACACCGGCCCCTGCGCCGCCCTGGACCACCTGGCCAAGGGCGCGGACCTGTTGCTGGCCGAGGCCTCGTTCGAGGAGGGCCGCGACGACGGCCTGCTGGGCCTGCACCTCAACGGCCGCCAGGCCGGGGAGAGCGCGAGCGCCGCCGCGGCCGGCCGCCTGGTGCTGACTCATATCCCGCCGTGGACCGACGCCGAACTGAACCTCACCGCCGCCAAGGCCGCCTACGACGGCCAGGTGTTCCTGGCCACGCCCGGCGCGGTGTTCCAGATCTGAGACCATGATGGGCATGGGGGAGCGGCGCCCGCCGCCGCCCTGTACCGCAGCACCGGAGAGGACTTGACTGTGCCGACCACCATGCTCGTCGTCGAGAAGACGATCAACCAGCACGACCTGGAGTACGTCGTCGGCCTGCACGCCGACAACGTCGAGGAGGGCATGGCCGCCGAGAACTACGTGATCGTGGTGCCGGTGGGCAAGGAGAACGGCAAGGTCCTGGCCACCCTCGACGACCTGGCGCTGGGCAACTTCAAGGGGGCCGAGGAGGACTCGCACGACGAGCCGCTGAACGAGGCCGTCGTGGCCGCCCGCGCGGTGCTGACCGGCACCGTCGAGGCCTTCCAGCAGGCCGGCAAGCAGGCCGTCGGCGAACTGCTGGCCGGGCCGCCGGTGGAGGGGCTGAAGGAGATCGCGGCCAAGTACGTGGCCGATGAGATCATCGTGCTGACCGTGCCGCACCTGGTCGAGGAGTTCTTCCACCGGGACCTGGCCTCCCGGCTGCGCAAGGCCACCGACCTGCCGACGCTGCGGCTGCTGGCGCACGTGGCGCTGGACTGAGGCGCTTGCGGGTTCGCCGGACTGAGGCGGCGCAGGTCCGCCGTGCTGTCGTCGGCTGCTGAGGCGGCGCGGCGAGCCCGCGGCGGTGCCTGGCGCAGGCATCGCGCGCCCCGCACCGCCGCCCTCGCCCGCCCCGGTGGTGGGCTAGGGTCGACACATGTCAGCAGCACGCGTCGACGGCCGCAAAGCCGACCAGCTCCGTCCGGTCACCCTGACCCGCAAGTGGTCCATCCACCCCGAGGGCAGCGTCCTCGTAGAGTTCGGCCAGACCAAGGTGCTGTGCACCGCCAGCGTCACCGAAGGCGTCCCGCGCTGGCTGCGCGGCAGCGGCAAGGGATGGGTCACCGCCGAGTACGCGATGCTGCCCCGGGCCACCAACACCCGCGGCGACCGCGAGTCGGTCAAGGGCAAGGTCGGCGGGCGCACCCAGGAGATCTCCCGGCTGATCGGCCGCGCGCTGCGGGCCGTGGTGGACACCAAGGCGCTGGGCGAGAACACCATCGTCGTGGACTGCGACGTCCTCCAGGCCGACGGCGGCACCCGGACCGCGGCCATCACCGGCGCGTACGTGGCGCTCCAGGACGCGGTCACGTGGATGCGCGACAAGAAGATGATCAAGGCCACCAAGGAGCCGCTGGCCGGTTCGGTCTCGGCGGTCAGCGTCGGCATCATCGACGGCGTGCCGATGCTCGACCTGTGCTACGAGGAAGACGTCCGGGCCGAGACCGACATGAACGTGGTCTGCACGGCCGACGGCAAGTTCGTCGAGGTGCAGGGCACCGCCGAGGGCGCGCCCTTCGACCGCGCCGAGCTGGACGCGCTGCTGGACCTGGCCACCGCCGGCTGCCGCGAGCTGGCCACACACCAGGTCAAGTCCCTGCTGAGCTGACCGCCGGTCCGCACGCTCTTAACCGCACCTCCTATATTGTTCGGAGCCTCGCATACGACGGGGCTCCGAATGTCTTCCACAGGGGGTGGATCATGACCGGGCGGCTGCGCGCGAGCGTGATACCAGGACTGCTGGCTTCGACCGCACTGGCACTGACGGCCTGCGCTTCGCAGGGCACGATCGCCGCGAGCGCGTCCGGCGGGACCACCGCGCCGGGCACCTCGGGCTCCTCGACTCCGGCGCCGGCCACTTCCGGCGGGGCCCCCGGCAGCGTCGGCGGCAGCCAGGACTCCGCGGCGCCATCGACCCCGGCCGGCGGCTCCTCGCCGAGCACCGAGTCCTCCGCGGCCCTGGCCTCGTCGATCAAGAGCCTCAACGACACCTGGACCGACCCCGGCTGCAAGACGGCGCTGGCCGGGTTCAGCGGCTATCTGTTCGCGCAGCAGGCGGGTCTGTTGCAGGGCGTGGCCGCTCTTCCCGGTGCCATCCAGCAGGTCCGCGCCGGATCATCGCAGACCAGGAAGCCGCAGGCGGCGGTGGCGATGAACCGGATGGTCAACGACATGACGGCCATGCAGAACCAGGCGAAGCAGGGACAGAAACCGAGCCCGGGACCGCTCAAGAGCGACTTCCAAACGATGGGCACGGTCTGCTCGCAGCAGCCGTGAGTGTGCTGCCCGGCGCGCTGCCGGCCTCCGGCACAGATCTAGACTGGCGCCCATGCGCCAGATCGTCCTCGCCACCCGCAACGCCAAGAAGATCACCGAACTCGAGCGGATCCTGCTCGCCGCCGGCCTGACCGATGTCGAACTCGCCGGCCCGGAGCTGTACTCGGCACTGCCCGAGATCCCCGAGACCGGTCTGACCTTCGCCGAGAACGCGCTGATCAAGGCGCGCGCCGTGGCCGCGGCCACCGGCCTGCCGGCCGTCGCCGACGACTCGGGGCTGTGCGTGGACGCGCTGAACGGCATGCCGGGCATCCTGTCCGCGCGCTGGTCCGGCCGCTTCGGCGACCTGCCGGCCGGCCCCGGCCGCGACGTGTCCAACCTGCAGCTGGTGCTGGATCAGGTCGGGGACGTTCCCGACGAGGCCCTGGGCGCCAACTTCACCTGCGCCGCCGCCCTGGTCCACCCGAACGGCACGGAGCACGTGGTCGAGGGCGTCGCCACCGGCCATCTGATCCGCGCCCCCCGCGGCGACGGCGGCTTCGGCTACGACCCGATCTTCGTCCCCGAAGGCGAGACCCGCACCACCGCCGAACTCAGCCCGCGGGAGAAGGACGCGATCAGCCATCGCGGCCGCGCCTTCCGCGCTCTGGTGCCGCTGCTGAAGGACTGACGGACTGAAGGGCCGGCTGACCGAGGGCCGGCTGACCGAGGGCCGGCTGACCGAAGGACCGACCGGCTACTTCCCGATCGTGCAGAGGTGGTCCATCTCGTGCAGGTCGGCGTCGAGCTTGCCCTGGTCGCCGTTCCCGGCCGCGAGCGCGGCGTAGTCGTCGTGCACGGCCGTCACCGTCGAGCGCACATCACTGCGCTTGGACTCGCTGGCGGCCTTCGCCAGATCGTTGACGAGCGTGGTGACATCACCCTGCACCGCGTTCGTGTCGCCACGCTTGGAGTCGGCATCGATCTTCTTCGACTGGTCCAGCACCGCCGACTTCCCGTTCCGGCATCCGGCGTCCAACGCCGACGGCTTCGACGCGATCGCCGCCCCGCCGAGAATCGCCGCCGCGGTCACCAGGATGGACAACACCAGAGCCGTGATGGCCAGCCCCCGCCCGCGGGCCTTGCCCCGCGCGGTCTTCACCATCCCGACGACGGCCAGCACCAAGCCGACCAACGGCACCCAGAACAGGCACAGCGCGACTATCGCCACCGCGCTGGTCACCGAGGGCGGCGTGGGCAGGGAGCCGTAGCCGAACGGCGGCATCTGGCCTGGCCCCGGCATTCCACCCGGCCCCGGCATTCCACCCGGCCCCGGCATTCCGCCCGGGCCTGACATCGGCCCCGGCGCCTGACCCGGGAAT
>NZ_JAAFYZ010000249.1 GCF_018274385.1 Catenulispora pinistramenti
CCCGCCGCCCGGATCGGTGAGGCTGGGCGGCCCCAACGCGTCCGCCGAGTCCCCGCTCTCGGCGTTCTGCGCCATCTCGTTCGCGAACTCCTTCGCGTCCCCGAACCCGGTCATCACGATCTGCCGGATCTGCGACGGGTTCACCGTGTTGACCGACCCGTCGCCGGGCAGCACCGGCTGGCCGGTGATCGGCAGTTCCCGGAACTCGGCGTTCCCGCTGGTCAGGTTCTGCGCGCGGGAGGCGAAGTCCAGCACGTCCCAGTTGTCGTCGATCACGACGTCCTTCTTCACGACGTCGAACAGCGACCGCATCTTGCCCAGGTCGCCGATCACGCCCTCGGACTTGAGCTTGTACATCACCGAGGCCAGGAACGCCTGCTGCCGCCGGTTCCGGTCGAAGTCGCCGCGCAGCAGGTGGAAGCGCTGGCGCACGAACTGCAGCGCGGTGGCGGCGTCCAGCGTCGAGTGCCCGGCCGGCAGCTTCAGCCCGGTGCCCGCGCCGTCCTCGATCGGGTCGTACACCGGGTGGTTCAGGCAGACCTCGATCGGGCCCACGGCCTTGGCCACGTCGTAGAAGCCCAGCAGGTTGATCTCGGCCAGGTGGTCCACGTGCTCGCCGGTGAGCAGCTGCACGGCCCGGATCGTGGACTCCCGGCCCACCTCGCGGCTGATCTTCTCGATCTGCGCCTGGTCGGTCATCCCGGAGGCCTTCAGCCGGTCCACCGCGATCGCCTTGGCCTGGCCGTACGCCTCCTTGATCTTGTGCATCCCCAGGTCCGGGAGGTCGCCGACGGCCGAGGCGCCGCCGGGCTCCTCGACGTAGTCGTCGCGGGCGATGGAGAACGCGGTGACCCGGCCGCCGTCGGCCGGGATGTGCAGGAAGATCAGGACGTTGGTGTTGTAGCCGCCGATGTCCGAGGAGCCGGCGTGCAGTTCGGACTCCACGAAGTCCGTCGGCAGGTCGTTGCCGTTCATGTCTTTGCGGGAGTCGAGCCCGACCAGCAGCAGGTTGACCGAGCCGTCCAGGTGCGGGGCGACGTAGCCCTTCTCGCCGGAGCGGATCTGGTTGATCGCGTCGGAGGTGAGCAGGCCCGAGGTCAGGTTGTGGTACGCGGCCCAGGTCGCGGCGCTGGCCAGGACGATCGCGGCGGAGGCGGTGCAGGCCAGTGCGCGGGCGGTGATGATCGCGCGGCGGCGGCGCGGCCGGCGGGGTTCGGGCCGTTCGGGACCCTCAGGCCGTTCGGGACTCGGCGGGCCCGGAGGGCGCGGCGGCTGCTGCGGACGCGGCGTCCAGTAGCGCAGGTCGTCCTGCGGACGGGAACCCGGCGCGCGCGGGGACAGATCGTAGGGCGGCTGGAACCGGGGCCGCTGTTGGGGTCGGCGGCCGGACCCTGATCCGTACTCGGACGATCCGTACTCGGACGATCCGTACTCGGACGATCCGTACTCAGGCGATCCGTACTCAGGCACCGGTGGACCCCCGGCGGAACGTCCGGCGTAACGCCGCGACGGCGGCCGTGGCCAGCAGCGTCACGATCATCGCCGGGAAGGCGTCGATCATCCCGTGCGCCACCGCGACTGCCTGCTTGGTGGTCCCGCCGGAGGCGTCGAACACCTCGCGCCCGACGCACACCGCCCAGATCGCCACCGGCGCCAGCGGCAGCACCCACCACAGCCCCGCCGGTCGCACCCGCAGCGCGGCCAGCGACGCGGCCCCCGCGCACAACACCGCGAACACCGCGCCGCCGAAGAACATCCCGATCGCCGGGGCGAGCAGGAGCAAGGCGGTGACGCGTCCGGCCGTGATGTTTGCGCGCGTGGTGGGCGCGCGGTGACAGCTGCCATGGGTGCCCGGGGTGTGTGGCATGTGGCACATCCTCACATCTTGGGCGGCGGCGATGGGATAAGTCCGGGAAGTGTCTGATGCCGCATTCATCAGCTGACGCAATGATCATCCCGGCAGGCCTCAAGTCCCCTCCGAAGACGGGTACTAGCACCCCTGATTCCGGGCCCGCGCCGGGCGAGTCTGGATCACATGACAGCCATGGAAGACGCGCTGCGTCTGGAATCGGTGAGCAAGACGTTCGGCGACCAGGTGAAGGTCGCCGCCCTGGACCAGGTGAGCCTGGGCCTTCCCTATGGCACCTTCACCGCCGTGATGGGCCCCTCCGGCTCGGGCAAGAGCACCCTGCTGAACTGCGCCTCCGGACTGGAGCGCGCGGACTCCGGCCGGATCGTGATCGGCGGCCAGGAACTGGACACCTCCGACGAGACCGCCGCCACCCGGTTCCGCCGCGGCCGCATCGGCTTCGTGTTCCAGGCCTTCAACCTGCTGCCGACGCTGACCGTCTGGCAGAACGTGCTGCTGCCGGCCCGGATCGCCGGGACCACCGTGGACAAGCGGCGGGCGAAGGCCCTGCTGGAGCGGGTCGGGCTGGCCGACCGGCTGAACCACCGCCCGGCCGAGCTGTCCGGCGGCCAGCAGCAGCGGGTGGCGATCGCCCGGGCCATCGTCAACCGGCCGGCGCTGCTGTTCGCGGACGAGCCGACCGGCGCGCTGGACTCGGCGCGCGCGGCCGAGGTGCTGATGCTGCTGGGCGAGTCGGTGCGGGAGTTCGGGCAGACCGTGGTGATGGTGACGCACGACCCGGTCGCCGCCGCCTACGCCGACCGGGTCCTGTTCCTGGCCGACGGCCGGATCGTCGAGGAGATGCGGGCGCCGCAGGCCACGGGGATCGCGGCGCGGATGGCCGCGTTCCGGCAGTCCGGCACTGGCACTGGCACTGGCACCGGCGCCGGTGTCGGAGCCGCGGCTGGCGCTGGCGGCGCGGGTCAGCGCGCGTACTCCGCCGGGCTGACGGACGCCGGCCTGACCGACTCCCGCTACACCGGATCGGCGGCCTGACATGCGCACCGTGAGCCTGAGCAATCTGCGGCACCGCCGCGCGGCGTACCTCGCCTCGTTCCTGAACCTGTTCCTCGGCGGCGCGATCCTCACCGGCTTCGCCGCCCTCTATGAGACCGGCAGCGCGCCGGGCCTGTCGAAGGACGACCGCTCGGCCCTGCAGACCATGGCCCTGGTGATCGGCGGCTGGGGCGCGCTGATCATCGCCTTCGGCACCGCCGCCACCCTCAGCCTGACGGTGCAGCAGCGGGAGAAGGAGATCGCGCTGCTCAAGGCGGCCGGCGCGCTGCCCCGGCAGATCCGCCGCATGATCATGGCCGAGACCGGGATCCTGCTGGTCGCCGCGGCGATCCCGGCGGTCCCGGCCGGGCTGGGCGTGGGCCACGGCATGCTGGCCATGCTGAAGTCCTCCCACCAGGTCTCGCACGGCGTCGACTTCAAGTTCGGCGCCACCACCTTGGCCATGGGGCTCGGCGACATCGTGGCGGCGGCCCTGGTGGCCGCGATCGCGACCGGGCGCCGCGCGGCGAAGCAGAGCACGGCGGCCTCGCTGGTCGCCGCCGCCACCGAGGACGCCGGCATGTCGCGCAAGCGCAAGATCGGCGCGGTGGTGCTGATCCTGCTCGGCCTGGACGACGCCGTGATGACCGCGACCCTGATGAAGAACGAGGGGTACGACACCATGGAGATCGCCGGCCAGGCCTGCATCCTCACCGGCATCGGGCTGGCGCTGCTGGCCCCGGTGCTGATCCGGATCACCGCCGCGGTGCTGGGCCCGCTGATGCGGCGCAGCGGCGGCTACCTGGCCGAGGCCGAACTGCGGCGGCACTCGCGGCAGGCGGCAGGCGTGCTGATGCCGGTGATCCTGTTCGTGTCGCTGGCCAACGGCGCGCTCTACGAGCAGTTCATCCAGGACGACGCCAACCGGGCCCTGCACGTCGCCGTCTCGGCCGACGACAAGAGCGTGCAGACACTGAGCTTCCTGGTGACCGCCATGATCGCGTTGTTCGCGGCGGTGGTCGTGGCGAACATCGCGGTCTCCAGCACCCTGCACCGCCGCCGCGAGTTCGGCCAGCGGCGCCTCATCGGCGACACCCCCGGCGAGGTCCGGCGCGCGCTGAGCTGGGAGACCTGCGCGATCCTGGTCGCCGGCCTGGTGTTCGGCACGCTGGCCGCGCTGGTCGGGGTGATCCCGTTCAGCTACGCCCGGACCGGCGACTTCCTGCCGGACCAGGGCCTCGGGGTGTTCCTCGCAGTGGGCGCCGGCATCATCGTGCTGACCTTCGCGGCCTGCCTGGGGGCGGCTCGGCGGGCCATGCGGGTCTCCGCGCTGGCCGCGATCAACGGCTGATCACCATAATGGCGGACGACGAAGGGACGGATCTGATGGCCTGGCTGCCGCGGGTGTTCGGGGGTGGCGCCGCCCAGTGGCGGGTGCGTGCCGCCTCGACCGCCCTGGCGGCCGGCCGGGGTCTGGTGCTGGCCCTGGTGTCGCTGCTGGCGGGGGTCCCGCTGGTGGTCGCCACGGTGCTGACCCTGGGCCTGATGCCGATCGGCGGCGGGATGCTGGTGCCGCCGGTGATCGGCGGCGCGGTGCGGGGACTGGCGAACTGGCAGCGCGGGATCGCGCGGAGCTGGAGCGGCATCGTGATCGACGAGCCGTACCTGCCCCGGTCCGGCCGCGGCCGGGTCCGCTGGCTGCTCGGCGACCCGGGGACCTGGCGGGACCTGCTCTGGCTGGTCACCAACACCGCTGTCGGGCTGACGTTGGGTCTGCTGCCGCTGACTCTGGTCGGCTGGGGCGTGGTCGGGGCGTTCGCGGTGCCCGGGCTGGTGCTGAGCGACAGCGCGTTCTGGCCGTTCGGGTTCGGCATCGGGATCGTGGCCCTGCTGCTGGCGCCGTTCGCCGGCCCCACGCTGATCCGGGCCCAGGCCCAGTACTCCCAGCTGCTGCTGGACTCCACCGACGTCGGCGAGCGGATCAGCACCCTGACCGTGACCCGGGAGCGGGTCAGCGACGACGCCGAGGCCGAGATGCGGCGCATCGAGCGGGACCTGCACGACGGCGCGCAGGCCCGGCTGGCCGCGGTCGGGCTGAGCCTGGGCATGGCCGAGGACCTGGTGCGCGCCAACCCGGACGAGGCGATCGCGCTGCTGGCCGAGGCCCGCGAGCACAGCGGCGCGGCGCTGGCCGAACTGCGCTCGCTGGTCCGCGGCATCCTGCCGCCGGTACTGGCCGAGCGGGGCCTGGGGGACGCGCTGCGGGCGCTGGCCTACGCCTCGCCGATCCCGGTCGAGGTTCGCAGCGACCTGACGGAGCGGTTGCCGGCCCCGCGCGAGTCAGCCCTCTACTTCGGGATCGCCGAGGCCTTGGCGAACGTGCTGAAACACAGTGGCGCCGCGCGGGGGCGGATCGACGTGTTCCGGCGCGAGGACCGGGTGATCGCCGAGGTCTGGGACGATGGCTCCGGCGGCGCGGACATCGCCGGCGGCGAGGGGCTGGCCGGAGTGCGGCGGCGGCTGGCGGCGTTCGACGGGACGCTGACCGTCGACAGTCCGGCCGGGGGGCCGACGACGGTGACCCTGGAGGTGCCGTGCGAGTGAGGAAGCCTTGATGCGCGTAGTACTGGCCGAGGACCAGGCCCTCCTGCGGGACGGTCTGGTCCGGCTGCTGTCGGCACACGACTTCGAGGTCGTCGCGGCCGTCGAGACCGGCCCGGACCTGCTGGACGCGCTGCTCGCCGAGCGGCCGGACGTCGCGGTGGCCGACATCCGCCTGCCCCCGACGTTCAAGAACGAGGGCCTGGCCGCCACGCTGGAAGCCCGGCGCCGGGTCCCCGGTCTGCCGGTGCTGATCCTTTCGCAGCACGTCGAGCCGCTCTACGCCCGCGAACTCCTGTCCGACAGCGCCGGGGCCGTCGGCTATCTGCTGAAGGACCGGGTTTCGAACGTGCGTTCGTTCGTGGACGCGGTGCGGACCGTCGCCGGCGGCGGCACCACGATGGACCCCGAGGTCATCGCCCAACTGCTGGCCCGCCGCTCCCGCGACGAACGGCTCAGCTCACTGACCCCGCGCGAGCGCGAAGTGCTGGCCGCGATGGCCGAGGGCCACGCCAACGCCGGGATCGCCGCCCGCCTGGTGGTCACCGAGAAGGCGGTCAGCAAGCACATCAACACCATCTTCGCCAAACTCGGCCTGCTGCCCGATCTGGACGGCAACCGGCGGGTGCTGGCCGTCCTGGCTTTCCTGGACGCCGCATGACCTTTGGACGCCGCATGACCTCTGGACGCCGCATGACCTCTTAGGGACTTTCGCACCCCCGGGCTATGCTTTTCGCACGTCGGATACCTGACAATAGGCGCGGCGCCGCCTGTCGGCCGACGGCTCGCGACGGCGCACCGCCGCCCCGCGTGCCCCACCTCACCGAGAGTGGATCGAGTTTGGATTCGGTGGAGCGGGTAGCGGTGTTCGCGGTGGCCTGTCGGACCGGACGCGTGGAAGGGGTGGCGATGACCGATGGTCAGCGTCCGCTGCCGCTCCCGCTGCTGTCCAGGACGAACAAGTCGGCGACGCCGGCCAGCTGGAGCACCCGCAGCACCGCCTCCGACGGCGCGGCCAGGGTCAGGTGCGCGTCCGCGGCGGCGGCCTTGTGCTGGGCCCGGATCAGCGTGCGCAGGCCCATCGAGTCCAGGAAGGCCACCCGCGAGCAGTCGACGACCACGTGCGCCCCGGGGCGCACGTACTCGTCCAGCACGCTCCACAGCGTGTCCGCCGCGGCCAGGTCCACATCGCCGGCCACGGTGACCGTGACCGCCGCCGGACCCTTGCCGTCCCCGGTGACCGCGGCGGCTCCGCCCCGGTCCGGGTCGTTGTCGACCTCGACCGAGAAGCCCTCGACCGCCATGACGCCTCCTGTTTTCCCACCCAGCCCGCGTGATCCCGGATCGCTACCGACGATATCGGGTCGGCTCACGGCTGGGAATCTGACGCGATGACCTCGCGCCGCAGGGCCCAGACCGACCTGGCCCCGGGTCCCTCGGCGCCGGCCCGGGCCCGGGACTTCCTGACCGAGACCTGCCGGCGCTGGCACGTCACCGACTTCGTCGCCGACGCCGCGCTCGTGGTCAGCGAGCTTGTCACGAACGCGGTCCGACACGCCGGGACTGAGATGCGGCTCACGCTGGAACTGCGCGACGGCGCGCTGACCGTGAGCGTCCACGACCACGGCCCCGGCCTGCCGCGGCTGATCCCGCCGGCCGAACGCGGCTACGGTGGCCAGGGACTGGCGATCGTGGTGCAGTTGGCGCAGGCCTGGGGGGTCGCGGTCGAGGACGACGGCGGAAAAGCCGTATGGTGCCGACTCGGGCCGCGGGCCGCGGTCCCGGCCGGGGCGGGCACTCAGCGGCAGCGGTGGAAAGGGGAGCAGGACGTATGGAGCGCGTGAGCGGAGTGGGTGGCGAGGACGCCGTCGGCCCGGGTGGCGCCGGGGTCCGTCCGTCCGGTGCGGACGCCGATGCCGACACGAGTGCGGAGGGTCGCGTCCCGGTGACGCTGAGCATCCCCGCCGAGCGTGACTACGTGGTCCTGGTCCGGTCGGCCGCCGGGCACCTCGGCGTGCGCGCCGGGTTCTCGATGGCCGAGATGGGCGACTGGCGGCTGGCCGTCGACGAGGCGTGCGGGCTGTTGCTGTTACCCGACGAGGTCGACGTCATCGGCGAGGAGCTGGACTGCGTCTTCCGGCTCGGCCCGGCCGGCCTGGCGCTCACCGTCTCGGCCGAGGCCCGGCCCGGCTCCAAGCCCCAGGTCGGCGGCTTCGGCTGGTCGCTGCTCGCGGCGCTGGTCGACGACCTGCAGTGGGCCGAGGAGGAGGGCCGGGTGCGGGTGGACATCGTCAAGCGCGCGGCGGGGGCCGGCGGGCCAGGGCCCGGCGGCCCGGCCCGGGCGGGGGTGCGGTGAGCACTCGGGGGAACAGTCCCGGTCCGGCGTCCTCCGGCCGCGGCGGGTCCGAACGCGACGGTGAGCCGGTGCAGCCGCCTCACCACAGCGCCGTGCCCGCCTCGCGCGCCGTGCGTCCCGACCGCCAGCTGCCCGACCAGGACTCGGACGTCCCGCTGCCGAACATCCCCTCGCCGCGCCTCGGCGGCGTGCCGAAGGACCGCGCCGAGCACCGCGCGGAGATCCACCGCCGGTTCGAACAGCTCGCGGCCTGCGAGCCGGACAGCGCGCGCCACCGCACGATGCGCGACGAGCTGATCGCCGAGCACATGAACTACGCGCGCTACGTCGCCTCCCGCTTCAGCGTCCCGGCCGACACCGCCGAGGACCTGGAGCAGGTCGCGTACCTGGCGCTGATCAAGGCGGTCGACAACTTCGACCCGGCGCGCGGCACCGCCTTCCTGGGCTACCTGACGCCGATGGTCGCCGGCGAGATCAAGCGCTACTTCCGCGACTCCACCTGGGACGTGCACGTCCCGCGCCGCATGCAGGAGCTGAGCCTGGCCCTGCACGGCGCCCCGGCCGAGCAGCTGGAGCGCCGGCTGGGCCGCTCGCCGACGATCGCGGAGCTGGCCGAGCACCTGGGCGCGCAGCCGGAGGAGATCGTCGAGGCCTTCGACGCCTCGGCCGCCTACAGCGCCACCTCGCTGGAGCGCCCGCTGGTGCCCGGTGACGAGCAGGGCGCGAGCCTGGGCGAGACGCTGGGCGGGGACGACGACGCCTACGAGTGGGTCGTGGACCGCGAAGCCCTCAAGCCGCTGCTGGCCGCGCTGCCGGAGAAGGACAAGCGCATCCTGCTGATGCGCTTCTTCCGCGGTATGACGCAGAGCCAGATCGGCACCGAGCTCGGGGTGTCGCAGATGCAGGTCTCGCGCTATCTCACCCGGATCCTGGGCACGCTGCGCGACGCCGTGCTGGTGGACGACGGCGAGACCGAAGAGCAGGCCTGACTCAGCTCGGCATCAGCTCGGCATCAGCTCTCCCAACAGCCGCAGCAGCCGCGTGACGTCCACCGGTTTGGGCACGTGCTCGTCCATCCCGGCGGCCAGCGCCTTGGCCCGGTCGCCGGCCGAGGACTCGAACGTGACCGCGATGATGGCCGGCGGCTCGGGCTGGTCCAGCTCGCGGATCCGGGCCGTGGTGGCGTAGCCGTCCAGGCCCGGCATCGCGATGTCCATCAGGACCGCGCGGATGGTCGGGTCGTGCTGGAGCGCCGCCACGCCGTCCGGACCGTTGGCGGCCTGCAGGACGGTGAGCCCGCGGGCACTCAGGGCACTGCCGAGGGCGAACGCGCCGCGCCGGTCGTCGTCCACGATCAGGACCTTCTGCCCGGCGAATAAGGGCGGGCCGGAACCGGCCCCGCCGCGCGAGACGTCGGGGACGGGCTCACGCCGGTGTTCGGCAGGATGCGCCATCCCTCCATACTCCGCGCTCGCCCGCTATTTGAGAACTCTGATTCGAACACGGTTCCGGGCGCGGCCGATTGGCCGGGGTCGAACCGGGTAACGGCACGTGTTCGCGGCTCCAGCTCAGGCTCGGGAGGGTCGTCGTGCTCGTCACTGTGATCGTCGTCCTGGTTGTGATCGCCGCTTTGGCGGCGATGTTCTACTTCGGGCCCGCCGGCTGGCGGGCCTCGGCCGCCGGAACGTTCGGCGGCCTGTCCACCCGGATCGGCGGGTTCATCGACAACGGCCGCGCGGACCCGGGGCTCGGGGGCACCGTCGGCGCCGCCGCGGCCACACCCCAGCCGCCGCGCTTCACCGACGCCGACCGGGCCTATCTGGACGGCGTGTGGAAGCACGTGCAGAGCACCTTCGTGAGTAATCCGCGGGTCGCCGTGACCCTGGCCCACAGCACTGCCGAGGGCTTCTTCACGGCGCACGGCGTGCCGACCGAGGGCCTGCCGGAGGCGCCGGACGGCCGCGAGGCCGAGACTGAGACCGATGCCGGGGGCGCCGGGGACGTCGTGGCCGCCGAGGACACCGAGACGCTGCGGCTGCGGCTGCTGGCGATCAAGACGTGGTCGGACCGGGAGGCCGCCCGCTGAGGCCGGCGCGGCTGCCGTCGCCGTACCCGGCAGCCGCGCCGCTTTTCATGCCGCGCGGTGTGGGTGACTTCTTACGCGGCGGTGTGGGCGCTTCTCATGTCGCGGTGTGGGCCGCTTCTCATGCGGCCGAACGCGACCGCGCGTGCCGTTGTCCGCGGCCTTTTCCACCTGTTGAGAAGCCGCCCGGCCGCACAGTTTCGAATCCTGTGACCGGGTACCTGGCAGGGGCGCGGCGATGACAGCCGCGCGAGCAGTGAGGAGGCTGCTATGAGCACCATGACCGAAAAGGCGGGCTACTCGATCGGTGCGGGCGTCAGCTGCGCCGACGGAGATTGCGGCCGGCTGCACCGGATCATCATGGACCCGGCCACCCAGACACTGACGCACCTCGTCGTCGGGCGCGATCCACACACGGCGCGCCTGGTCCCGGTCTCGCTGGTGGACAGCGCCGGCGTCGAGGCCATCATCTTGTCCTGCACCGGCTCCGGGTTCGACCTGCTGGAGCCGGCGCAGGCCACCGAGATGGTGCAGCCGGCGGCCCCGGCCGGCGGACCGGCCACCGGCGGCGGCACGCTCGGCGGCGGCTACCGGGCTCCATCCAAGCCGGACATGGTCCACTACGACCGGGTCCCGGTCGGCGAGATCCAGTTGCGCCGCAACGAGCGCCTGCACGCCGCCGACGGCGACATCGGGCACATCAAGGGCCTGCTGGCCGCGCCCGACCACCACGTCACCCACATCCTGCTCGCCGAAGGACACCTGTGGAGCCGCAAGAAAGTCGCGGTGCCGATCCGCAACGTGGTCGACGCCACCTACGGCGTCCAGGTGGACCTGACGCGCGGGGAACTGAAGGACCTGCCCGCGGTCGATCTGACGCGGGTCGGGTGACCACCGCGGCGGCCGGCCGACTCGCCGGCCGCCGGACCACCCGGCGAACGGGGCCGGCGCCTAGTGCGGCGTCAGACGGGGAGCCGGAGCTATGAAGACCGCGGCGCGCGTCAAGGACGCGCCGCACCGAACGGCCGGCCGGCATCCCGCCGGACCGGACCAGAGCGGACCCGGGACCGCAGGCGGGTGCGGCCCCGGGTCCGCCGTGCCAAGTGTGGAGCCGGCGCGGCCCGGCGCGCACTCGGTTCGAGAGGGTTGGCGGCGGATGGCGGTTGACATGTCCGTTCGAAGTCCGGTCGGGGCGCCGCGTGGACTGGCCGGAGGCGGCGACGGCGGTCGCCGGGACAGACGTATGCGTGGCGTGAGGATGCGGGTGCGATGGGGCCGGTTGGCGCGGTGGGCGGCTTTCCGGTGCGGGATGCGGTAGAGCTCACGGGGTCGACAGAGCCCGCCCAGGGCCGCGGCGTCCGCATCAGCAGGCTGTGATGCCTACCTACGGTCGCCGCTCGAACCGGCTGTGACTCGAACTCTCAGCTGTGACTCGAACTCAGCTGTGACTCGAACTCTCAGCTGTGACTCGGACTCAGCTGTGACTCGGACTCGGGGACGCCGGCGGTGAGCTGTGCGACGCCGAACTGTGCGGCGCGGACGGGCTCGACGACGGTGCGCTCGACGGGCTCGAGGTGCTGCTCGGTGTGCTCGGGGCCGACGTGCTCTGCGTCGTGGACGTCGTGGAACTCGTCGTCGGGCTCGGCACGCCGGTCGTGCTGGACGTCGACACCGGCGTCGTCGGCGCCGGCGGGGAACCGGTGGTCGGGCTCGGCGCGGTCGTCGAACTCTGCGATGACGTCTTGCCGCTGACCGAGCGGGTCAGCGGGGACTGGCTCGATGTCGTGCCCACGGACGCCGAGGGCGGCGGACTCGGATTGTGGCTTCCGCTGCGCAACACCAGGACCAGGGCCGTGGCCAGCGCCGCGATCACCGCGACCGAGAGCACCCCGGCCACCCAGCCCGCGCCGCCCCCGCCGTGCTTGCCTTCCGGCGGTTCCCCTATCCCGATCCGTTCCACGGTCCGCTCGCCGGTGTCCCCAAGCTGCTCGGTCGGCCGGTCCGCCGAGGTGGGCAGCACCAGCGTCGGGTCCGGCGGCGGGACGGCCCTGGTCAGCGCATCGTTGTCGGGCTGCGGGAACACCGCGATGCCCTCGTAGTCCAGGATCTCCGCCGCGCTTTGCGCTATGGCCGCCGTCAGCTCCGCCGGGAGCCACGCGTTGCCGCCGGGGGTGTCGGCCATCCGCCCGATGATCTGCGCGGTGCTGGGCCGCCGCTCCGGCTCCTTCGCCAGGCACGTGGCGATCAGCGGGGCCAGCGACGGCGGCAGGCCGGACAGGTCCGGCTCGTCGTGCGCGATGCGGTAGAGCAGGGTGTGGTCCGGGCCGCCGCCGAAGGGGTTGCGTCCGGTGGCGGCGTAGGCCAGGACGGTACCGAGCGAGAAGACGTCGGTCGCGGGGGTCAGCTCCTGGCCCCGGGTCTGCTCCGGCGACATGAAGCCGGGGGAGCCGATGATGGTGCCGACGTCGGTGCGGGTCAGGTCGGCCGCCGCGATGACCCGCGAGATGCCGAAGTCGATGACGTGCGGCCCGTCCACGGCGAGCATCACGTTCGACGGCTTCAGGTCCCGGTGCACCACCCCGGCCGCGTGGATCTCGGCCAGCGCTCGGGCCAGCCCGTAGGCCAGCACCCGCAGCGAGCTCTCCGGCAGCCGCGCGCCGCCGCTGACCACCGCGCGCAGCGTCAGCCCGGACACGTAGGCGGTCGCCAGCCACGGCATCGGCGCGTCCGGATCGGCGTCCACCACCGCCGCCGTGTACCGCCCCGACACCAGTCGCACGGCCGCGACCTCCTGCCGGAACCGCCGCCGGAACTCCCGGTCACCGGCCAACTCGGCCTTGACCACCTTCACCGCGACAGTGCGCCCACCCCGGGTCCGGCCCAGGAACACCTGTCCCATGCCCCCCGAACCCAGCCGCGCGATCAGCACGTAAGGACCCACAGTGCGCGGATCCCCGGCCTCCAGCGGTTCCACTTTGTGGACCTCCCCGATCGGGCGCTTTCTACCAGTAGTAGTCCAGCATCGCAGCGAACTGAAGCGCCAGGTACCTCGCACGCTCCGGCACGGCCACACTCCACCCGATCGGGGGGTTTGCGCCGTATAGGTTGTGACGCTCGGAGAAGGTGCGGCCTGTCTGTCGAAGAGTCGAAGAGTCGAAGAGTCGCAGAGGGGTGGGTGGTCAGGTGTTCAAGAAGCGCGACGCCGCCGAGAGCGTCACCACCGAACAGGTCCGGGACGCGGCCGGGCGACTGCTTCCGGAGCTGGTGGCCGAGCAGCTGCCGAGACTTGTCGCGGCGCGGCTGACGGCGATGAGCGCGAGCGAGCTGGAGGATGATGGAGCGGAAAGGCCAGACGGTCCGGGAGGTCAGCTCCTGGCTTGCCCCGTTCGCGACTCCCGCGGTCATGGTGGTTCCACCGGTGGTCACGCACCTCAGAGTCGATGACATTCGCGGGCGGGAGTGGACGGTTCGGCTACTGAAGATCGATGAACTACCCGCGTTGGCGGAGATCCGCGGTGAAGGCCGCACCGACACCGTGCTGCCGAAGGAGATTGGAATCCTGGGGACGCCGGCCAACATCGGGAACATGAGCGGAGCCCTGAAGCGCTTCTTAGACCCGGATGAACGGTCTACCTGACTCTATCCTTCCAGGTCAGCTGCCTGCTTCCCGCCCTCCTGGACGCCTCGGCGCCGGAACTGTCCGCGTGCGTCGTGGCGCGCGTCCGACCTCGCTGGCAGACTTCTGAGATCGGTGCGGTGAAAGGGGTGGTCGGGTGTTCGACAAGCGCGAAAGCGTCGTAGCCGAACAGGTCCGGGGCGCGGTCGAAGGATTGCTTCCAGCGCTGGTGGCCGAGCAGCTGGCGGGGCTTGTCGCTGAGCGGCTGGCGGGGCTCGTGGCTGAGCAGTTGCCGGGC
Organism: Catenulispora pinistramenti; assembly: GCF_018274385.1. GTDB lineage: Bacteria > Actinomycetota > Actinomycetes > Streptomycetales > Catenulisporaceae > Catenulispora > Catenulispora pinistramenti. The sequence goes on from NZ_JAAFYZ010000249.1 coordinate 13,860, forward strand.
CTTGTCGCGGAGCAGTTGGCGGCGATGGGGATAGGCGCGCCGACGGTTCGGGAAGCCGTTCCCGGCAGTGAACACGGTACGTCGAGCTGGATCCGGGAGGCGTGCGAGGCGTTCGCGGACTATGAGAATCAGTTCTTGTCGTTCGAGTTCGATCCCGAGGGTCCCGCTACGTCCTCCACGATGCGTCGCTATCACTGGATCGCGACCGAGGCGCTGGCCAAGGCCTCGCGGATGCTCGACGAGGCTGACGAGACAGACGAGAGTGAGGCGGTCTACGCGGTGATCGGCCGGGGACGTGGCGCCCTGGTGCGTTTGGACGCCGTGCGCAGTGGGCGTCCGGTGCCGCTTGAGATCCTGACCGCCGAGGAGCTGGAGGGGCCACCGAAGCCGGAACGTGGTCCACACACCGCCGAGCGGTTCGCTTGGCAGGGGGTCGGAAGTGCGGATTTCAGCTTCGACCGTCCGTTTCCGCAGCGCACAACATTGCTCCTATGTGATGGCTCTGATTACAAGGGGGAGGTGTTCATCAAGCTGATGGAGCGGACGGAGCAAACGGTTCGGCAGGTCGAAGCCCATCGTGTCGAGGAGGGGCTTTCCGAGGTCGTGGTGGTTCCGCCGGAGGTCACGCACCTGAAAGTCGAGGACTATTCAGACGTGGGCTGGACCGCCCGGCTCATTGAGATTTACAAACTGCCCGCGTTGGAGGACATGACGCGGGCCGATTGTGGCGGTGTCTACCACCACACGTTGGGGGATGTTCGTGCGACGATACAGTGCCTCGACTCGATAACGATTTCGTTCTATCAGTTCTGCGATTGCGCATCACATTGCGATGTGAGCGGGCATCGGAAGGCACGAATCGTGGCGACGATCGACGGTGAAGCCCGCGCCGAGATCGTGCTGCCGCAGGAGAGCGGCGTATTGGAGGTCTCCACGGAGGACGCCTGGTCACTAGACCTTGTGCCAGAGCCGAGCGCCGCTCGTCAGGGCTGAGGTGCGTTGCCTGCCATCGGCGTCATGACAGGATCGGATGCATGCCCACCCTCCTGATCGTCCACCACACGCCGTCCCCGACGCTCCAAGCGATGTTCGAGGCTGTGCTTGCCGGTGCGACGAACGAGGACATCGAGGGCGTGGCGGTCGAGCGGCGCCCGGCGCTGGCGGCGACGGCGGTGGATGTGCTGGCGGCGGACGCGGTGATCGTGGGCACGCCGGCCAACATCGGGTACATGTCCGGCGCCTTGAAGCACTTCTTCGACCAGGTGTACTACCCCTGCCTCGACGCGACGAAGAAGCTGCCCTACGCCGCCTACGTCCACGGCAACAGCGACACCGTCGGCGCGCTGCGGGCGATCGAGTCCATCGCGGGCGGGATGGGGTGGGAG
>NZ_JAAFYZ010000025.1 GCF_018274385.1 Catenulispora pinistramenti
CCGCCCGCCCGCACCTCGCCGCCCTACCGCTTCGCCCATTCCTGAGCGGTCAGCTCGTAGCGAACTTCCCCGTGCTCGGAGCCCTCGATCGGCTCCAGCTCGGGGAAGAACGTGCCCGCATGCGTCATCCCCAGCTTCTCCATGACGTTGCGCGACCCGCGGTTCACGAACATCGTCTCGGCCCACACCATCCGCACCCCGAGCTCGGTGAACGCCTTGCGCAGCAGCGCCTGCGAGCCCTCGGTCGCGTACCCCTTCCCCCACGCCGCCTGTCGTAGCCGGTACCCGAGCTCGACCTCGTCCAGCGGCCCCTCGGCCTTCGGCCGCAGGATGAACCAGCCGATGAACGCGCCGCCCTCCTTCTCGTGCGCGGCGAACAGGCCGAGCTTGTGGTCCCACTTCTCCAGCCCCGCGAGGATCCGCGGCAGGATCCGCTCCCGGATCTCCTCCGGCGGCGTCGGCTTCCCGCCGGTCAGATAGCGCATCACCGCCGGGTCGCTGTCCAGCTCGATCAGCAGCTCGGCGTCGTCGGCAGTGAACCGGCGCAGGAACAGGCGCTCGGTCTCCAGATAGGTATCCGTGTCGTAGGTATCCACGTCCCCGATCTTCGCCGAAGGAGCCTCAGGCCACCCACCGGTTTTCCTCCGGTACCGGCGGCAGCGCCGCCTCGCACCGGAACGCGGCCGCCAACCGCCGCACCGCGTCGCGCAGCGTCTCCTCCGGCTGCGTGTAGGGGATCCTGAGCCGGTGCTCGAACGTCCCGGGGTCCACGCCGAACTGCGGCCCGCCGACCAGCCGCACACCGAACGCCGCGGCCCGGCCGGCCAGCTCCGACGACGACGGCTCGCCGAGGTCCACCCACAGCGACAGCCCGCCGGGCGGGCGGCGCCACGACCACCCCGGCAGCTCCGCGGCCAGCGCCGCCTCCAGCGCGGCCCGCCGCCGCCGCAGCTGCTCGCGCCGCTGCTCGACGATCCCCCAGCCGCGCCGCAACAGCGCGGCGGCCAGGATCTGGTCCAGCACCGAGCCCGCCATGTCCATCGCCACCCGCTGCCCGGCCAGCTCGATGGCCATCCGCGGAGTGGTCCGGATCCAGCCGATGCGCAGGCCGCCCCAGTGGCTTTTGGACATCGACCCGACGCTGATCACCTGCTCGGCCGACGCGCGCGAGACCGAGGCCGGGAACGGCACCGGAGCCGGGACGTCCAGGGCCATCTCCGAGATCGTCTCGTCGTTGACGATCCACGTGCCCGCCGCCCGCGCCGCGTCCGCCGCCTCGGCCCGGCGCTCGGCCGACATCAGCGCGCCGGTCGGGTTCTGGAAGTCCGGGATCAGGTAGGCCACCCGCGGCGCCGTCTGGCGCAGCTGCGCGACCAGCACGTCGGACTCGATGCCGTCCTCGCCCATCGGCACCGGCACCGGCCGCAGGCGGGCCCGGCGCATGGCCTCCAGGCTGTTCGGGTAGGTCGGGCTCTCCACCACGACCCGGTCCCCCGGACCGCACAACAGCCCCAGGGCCAGCACGTTGGCGTGCTGCGCGCCGGAGGTGATGACGATCTGGTCCGGGGTGGTCGGCAGGCCGCGCTCGGCATACCGCTCGGCGATCAGCTCGCGCAGTTCCGGCCAGCCGGCGTGGTAGTAGCCGGTGTTCGAGGTCAGACTCGCGATCGTGGGCGCGGACTCGGCCAACACCTCGGCCATCAGCTCGCCGGGCATGCCGAAGGAGGCACAGGACAGGTCGATGGCGACGTCGGAATTGCCGGGCTGGCTGGGCAGCAGCCAGCCGCCGGAGACGTTCGGTCCGGCACCCGGGGGCAGCAGGGTCCAGGTACCGGAACCGCGCCGGCTCTCCAGAAAGCCGTCCTCGCGCAGCAGGTCATAGGCGGCTGTGACGGTGGTCCGGCTCATCCCCAGGGCCGCGGCCAGGTCGCGTTCGGCCGGCACCCGGGTCCGCAGCGCGATGCGGCCGTCCAGGATCAGGCCCCGGACAGTGTGCGCGAGCGCGCGGTAGGCCGGGCGGCGATCCGGCTCGGCGGCCTGGCCGGGCGCGCCGCCCAGATGCGCGACCTCCCGGATCAGCCGCGCCAGGCGAGTGCTGCCCACCGAGCGGTCGGTGGTCACGAGGTCCAACGGAGCAGCCATGCCACCCTCCCTAGATTGGCCCTACAGCTTCAGGCCACTTGACCCTCATCCTGATGGAAGTGGCCCGCGAGGGCAATCCCGCAGACCATTTCCGACCGATTCAGCGCCGACTCCGGCCCGGACCGACCCAGGAGGCCAGCATGACCAGCACGGCACCAGCGGACCGCCGCTCCACCGCCGCTCCCGTGGCGGGCGACCGCGCCGAGCGCGCCATGCTCGGCCGGCACGAGCAGCGGATCGCCGCACCCCTGCCGGTCGGGGAGCTCGTGCGGGCCGCATTGGCCTGGTTCTCGGCCCTGATCCCCCGTGACCGCCGCGCGCACCGCATGGTCCAGCTCCAGCTCGGGCTGCTGCTCTACGGCCTCAGCGACGGCATGATCCTGATGTCCGGGCTCGGCGCCAACCCGTGGGACGTGTTCCACCAGGGCCTGGCCAAGCACATCGGCCTGCCGGTCGGCACGACGGTGATCCTGGTCGGCGTGGCCGTCATGCTGCTGTGGATCCCGATCCGGCAGAAGCCGGGCTTCGGCACGCTGTGCAACGTGGTCGTGGTCGGCCTGGCGATGGACGCCGCGATGGCCTGGACGCCGACCCCGCACGTGTGGTGGCTGCGCTGGGGCGAGATGGTCGGCGGCATCGTCCTGAACGGCGTGGCGACCGGCGCCTACATCGGGGCCGGCATGGGCCCCGGCCCGCGCGACGGCGTGATGACCGGCTACGCGACCCGCGGCCGCTCGATCCGGGTGGTCCGCACCTCGATGGAGGTCGCGGTCCTGGCCGTGGGCTGGCTCCTGGGCGGCACGGTCGGCATCGGGACGGCGGCCTACGCGCTGCTGATCGGGCCGCTGGCGCACCGGTTCATCCCGCTGCTGGCGATCAAGCCGAAGGACGGTGCCGCACCGCGCGCGCCGAAGGCCGAGAAGCCCCGCCGGGTGGCGGCCGGACACTTCGCGTCAGAGAACTGCTAGCCGTCGGCGATCGGCCGCGACCCGCGGCCGTTTCAGACTCCGGAGCACGTCTTCCTCGGTGGGGCCTTGGGGGACGTGCTCCGGTCGTTCGGCACCGGCGCCGATCAGCCGCCGCGCACCTTGCTCGGCCTGATCCGCGTGGCGACTGAGTACTTGGCCATCACTTCGCCGACCGTGCTCTTGAACTCGGCGGCGGCGCGGGCCCGGTACTTCGCCTCGAACTCCGGCATCTCGCCGGCCGTCGGGTAGCCGTCCAGCATCTCCACGTCGCCGGTGAAGACCGACACCTCCAAGTCGTGCGCACCGCCGTCGAAGTGCAGCGCCACGGTCGGCCGCGCCTTGAGCGAGCGCAGCCGGGCCGCGGTGTCCATGTGGTAGATCAGGAAGCTGCCGTCACCCCACTCGTCGTCCTCGTCCGGGGTCCACAGGAACCACACCGGGTTCGGCTGCGGAACACCGGAGGAATTGACGGTGACCAGCCAGATGATCTCCTCCTCGGCCAGGCGCCGGCGGATGGTCCGGCCGTATTCGGTGGCGGGCTCCGGAAGGATGTGCGCGCGAGCGGGATCGTTCATGAATTCACGATAGCCACGCGATCGGCGACTACGCGATCAGCTTCAGGACGGCGCTGCACAGATCCTGCGGCAGGATGAAGGAGTCAGACTCCTTCATATCCAGCACCACCCCGTCCACGCCGTCGTAATCGGCCAGCTCGAACAACATCGCGGCGGGCATGTCCGCGGCCCCGGTGACACCGGGATCACGCTTCTGGTGCGCCGCGTAGAGGTCGGGCGCGGTGAACGCCATGACGTAGTTGCCCGGCGGCTTCAGCAGGGCGACGACGCGGGGCCGTCCGGTGTCGTCTACCGGGACCACGTAGTGCTGGAAGCCGGCCAGCCGCTCGCCGAGGTCGTCAGCGCTCTCATTCAGCGCCGTCTCGACCTCCAGCGCGCCGATCCAGCGCGCGAGGAAGTCCAGCACGGCGTCGTCGATCCCGACCGACCAGCCGTGCTCGGCCAGCCCGGCCGGGTTCACCTGGATCTGCGACACGGCGTGGCCGAGCGCGCCGAACAGCTCCACGCCCCGCACCGGGCCGCCGGCCGCGGCGAACGCCGAACCGGCCTCGATCGCGGCGGCCACCTGCTCGGCATCGGTGAACACCCACAGCTGTCCGGGAGCCGGCGCCTGGCCGAGGGCCGGTGTCGGGATCATGCTGTCGTAGACCTTGCGGTCCGGGAACACCTCACTGAGCCACAGCATCGGGGCGTACCAGCCGTCGTGGGCGAGCAGTGCGCGCACCACGTCGCTCTCCGACGCCTCCCCGCGTGCGTAATCGGCCAGAACTCCGGTCACAGCAGCCATGAACGCAAGTCAATCAAAGCTCGCCGACACAGGACAAGGGCGGGCCGGGATCGCTCCCGGCCCGCCCTGGCTCGCTTCTCAAGCGCTTGGCATCAGGCCCGCGCGGCGCCGTCCTTGGCCGCCGCGTCCTTGCCGCCCTTGTCCTGGGCGTTCTTGTCCTGGCTGTTCTTGTCCTGGCCGCCCTTGGGCTCGAAGACCGCGTCCACTCCGGCCTCCTTGCGCTGCGCCGCCGTGATCGGCGTCGGTGCGCCGGTCAGCGGGTCGCCGCCGGTGGCGGTCTTCGGGAACGCCATCACGTCGCGGATGGTGTCCGCACCGGTCAGCAGCGCGACCAGGCGGTCCAGGCCGAACGCGATCCCGCCGTGCGGCGGCGGACCGTAGTTGAAGGCCTCCAGCAGGAAGCCGAACTGCGACTGCGCCTCCTGCTGGGAGAGCCCGATCGCGGTGAAGGCCCGCTCCTGCACGTCCTTGCGGTGGATACGGATCGACCCGCCGCCCAGCTCAGTACCGTTGAGGACGATGTCGTAGGCATTGGACAGGGCCGAGCCGGGGTCCTTGTCGAAGGTGTCCAGGCTCTCGGCGGTCGGCGCGGTGAACGGGTGGTGCACCGCGTGCCAGCCGGTCTGCTCGCCGGCCGCGTCCTCGATCGGCTCGAACATCGGGAAGTCCACCACCCACAGGAACTTCCACGCGCTCTCCTCGATCAGCTCGCCGCGCTTGCCGATCTCCAGCCGGGCCGCGCCGAGCAGTTCCTGCGAGGCGGCCCGCTTGCCGGCCGCGAAGAAGACCGCGTCGCCGGGCTTGGCCCCGACCTTGTCGGCGAGCCCGGACAGGTGCGCCTCAGAAAGGTTCTTGGCCACCGGGCCGCGCAGCTCGCCGGTCTCGGCGTCGATGACCACATAGGCCAGGCCGCGGGCGCCGCGCGCCTTGGCCCAGTCCTGCCAGGCGTCCAGCTCCTTGCGGGTCTGGGCCGCGCCGCCGGGCATCACCACGGCGCCGACGTAGGGGGCCTGGAACACCCGGAACTCGGTACCGGCGAAGTACTCGGTCAGCTCGGTGAGCTCCTGGCCGAAGCGCAGGTCCGGCTTGTCCGAGCCGTAGCGGTCCATCGCCTCGTGGTACTTCATGCGCGGCAGCGGCAGCGGGATCTCGACGCCCAGCGTCTCCTTCCACACCGCGGCCACGATCGCCTCGCCGACCTTCAGGATGTCCTCCTGGTCGACGAACGAGGCCTCGACGTCCAGCTGCGTGAACTCCGGCTGCCGGTCGGCCCGGAAGTCCTCGTCCCGGTAGCAGCGCGCGATCTGGTAGTAGCGCTCCAGGCCGGCGACCATCAGCAGCTGCTTGAACAGCTGCGGGGACTGCGGCAGCGCGTACCAGGTGCCCGGCTGCAGGCGCACCGGGACCAGGAAGTCGCGCGCGCCCTCGGGGGTGGAACGGGTCAGCGTCGGGGTCTCGACGTCGAGGAAGCCGTGCTCCTCCATGACGTCCCGGATGACCTTGGTGGCCTTGGAGCGCATCCGCAGGGCCCGGGCCATCGGCTCGCGCCGGATGTCGAGGTAGCGGTACTTCAGCCGCATCTCCTCGTTGATGTTCGAGCTCTTGTGCTCCTCGATCGGGAACGGCAGCGGCGCGGCCGGGGACAGCACCTCGACGGTGTCCACCACGACCTCGATCGCGCCGGTGGGCAGGTCCGGGTTCTCGTTGCCGCCGGGGCGCTCGCGCACCTCGCCGGTGGCCACCACGCAGTACTCGTTGCGCAGGTCGTGCACGGACTCGCTCTCGCGGACCACCACCTGCACGAAACCGGACGCGTCCCGCAGATCCAGGAAGGTGACGCCCCCGTGGTCGCGCCGCCGGGCGACCCACCCGGCCAGCGTGACGGTGGTTCCGGCGTCGGACGCACGAAGCGTTCCCGCTTCATGGGTGCGGATCACTTCAGTTTCTCCTGAATCGTTGTGAGGATGCCGTCGAGGGAGGCAGACTCCTGCTCCCCCGTCGCCAGTTCCTTGATCTGAATGACGTTCTCTGCGATGTCCCGCTCGCCGAGGATCAGCGCGTAGCGCGCCCCGGACCGGTCGGCGGCCTTCATCGCGGCCTTCATGCCCTTGCCGCCGTAGCCGAAGTCGGCGGCGACCCCGGACCGGCGCAGCGTGGTGACCAGCTCGAACAACCGCTCACGGGCCGCGTCGCCCAGCGGCACCGCGAACACCGCCAGCTGCTCGGCGCCCGGCAGTTCCCGGCCCTCGGCCTGCACGGCGAGGATGGTGCGGTCCACGCCCAGCGCCCAGCCGACGCTCGGCAGGTTCGGGCCGCCCAGGTCCTCGGACAGCCCGTCGTAGCGGCCGCCGGCGCCGATCGCGGTCGGCGAGCCGGTGATGCCGCTGTGCACGAACTCGAAGGTGGTGCGGGTGTAGTAGTCCAGGCCGCGGACCAGCTTGGGGTCGTCGACGAAGGCCACGCCGGCCGCGGTGAGCAGGCGCCGGACCTCCTCGTGGTAGACCTTGCACTCCTCGCAGAGGTTGTCGCTGATCAGCGGGACGCCGGTGAGCTGCTTCTGCACCGCCTCGCGCTTGTCGTCCAGCACCCGCAGCGGGTTGATCTCCGCGCGCTTGCGGGTCTCCTCGTCCAGGTCCAGGCCGCGCAGGAACTCCTGAAGCTTCTCCCGGTAGGCCGGACGGCACTTCTGGTCGCCGAGGGAGTTCAGCAGGAGCGTGTACTCGGTGAGGCCCAGGCCCCGGTAGATGTCGTCGCCGATGATCAGCAGCTCGGCGTCCAGGGCCGGATCCTCCGCGCCCAGCGCCTCGGCGCCGACCTGGGAGAAGTGACGGTAGCGGCCGCGCTGCTGCTTCTCGTAGCGGTAGAAGGAGCCGGAGTACCAGAGCTTCACCGGCAGGCTGCCGCGGATCAGGTTCGCCTGCAGGGCGGCGCGCAGCACCGAGGCCGTGCCCTCGGGGCGCAGCGTGATGTCGTCGCCGCCGCGGGTGGTGAAGGAGTACATCTCCTTGGTGACGATGTCCGTGCTCTCGCCGACGCCGCGCTTGAACATGGCGGTCAGTTCGAAGGCCGGGGTCTCGACGTAGCCGTAGCCGGCCGCGCGCAGCGGCGCGGCCATGGCCTCGCGCACCGCGAGGTAGGCCGCCGAGTCGGGCGGGAGGATGTCGAAGGTGCCCGGCGCGTTCTTGAAGGTGCTCATGATGTTCGTGGATGTCCCTACATACCGCGGGGTTTCACCGACAGCGGCGCGGCTTCCGTCAAGAACGGGTTCGTGGCGCGCTCGCGGCCGATCGTGGTCTGGGGGCCGTGGCCGGACAGGACGACGGTCTCGTCCGACAGCGGCAGGCAGACGCGGGCCAGTGACGCCAGCAACTCTTCGCGGTCACCGCCGGGCAGGTCCCAGCGGCCGACTGCTCCGGCGAACAGGAGGTCCCCGGTGAAGAGCACCTGCGGGATGTCCTGTTGCTCGGGAGTCCGGAACGTCACTGAGCCCTTGGTATGGCCCGGGGTGTGGTCAACGGTGATCTCCAGACCGGCCAGGCTCAGCACGACGCCGTCGGTGAGTTCCTTGACGTCGTCCGGCTCGACGAACTTCGCCTGCCCGAAGACCGGCGTGCCCGGGGCGATGCCCAGCCACTTCTGCGGGTCGGTGAGCATGCCGCGGTCGCCGGGGTGGATGTAGGCCGGGACACCGTAGTCGCCGCAGACCGGGACGACGCTCATGGTGTGGTCGACGTGGCCGTGCGTCAGCAGGACCGCGACCGGCTGCAGCCTGTGCTCCCGGACGACTTCCTCGACCCCCGCCGCGGCGGCCTCGCCGGGATCGATGATCACGCACTGTTCCCCGGCGCCGGGCGCCACGAGATAGCAGTTCGCACCCAGGCTTCCGGCTGGGAATCCGGCGACAAGCACGCGCGCCCCACACTTTGTTCGGTCGATGCGGTTTGGAGATTTCCCTACGCAGGCTACCGGGGGCGCCGGTCCCTTTGCGAACTCATTGGAAGCTCACAGGTGATTTCTAGGGAACGCACCGTACACTGTGCCGCTGAAGCCAGACACGTTCAAGATCTTTCAGTGTCGGCCACGGACACATTCCGAAGAGACACCGCACGACGACTAACGACATCCAAGACACTCGAGACACTCGACACGACCTCGGCCGGCAGCGTCCGGCCCACTATCCGGAGGCGAATCGGTGACCAGCAAGGACCGTCAGCGAGAGCTGGAACGCGCCCGTTACGAGCGCGTCCAGGCCCGCTTGGCCCAGCAGCAGGCGGCCGCCAAGAAGCGCAACAAGATCACGGCCGCGGTGGCCGCGGTGGCGGTGATCGGCATAGGGGTCGGCGTCGCGTTCGCGACCAGCGGCGGCAACAAGACCGACAAGACGGCGAGCTCCTCGCCGACCTCGTCGCCGTCGGACACCTCGTCGGCGCCCACCACCCCGGCGCCGACCAGCTCCAGCCCGGAGCAGATCGGCTACCAGAAGACCGGCAGCGCGTCCAAGGACGTCGGCGTGCCGACCTACAACGCGGCCGACGCGGCCAAGCCGTACACCGCGACGATCCACTTCAACTCCGGCGACCTCACCTTCGACGCGCTGACCACGAAGGCGCCGTACACCACGTACTCGTTCAAGTACCTGTCCGGCAAGGGCTACTTCGACAACACCCCCTGCCACCGGCTGGTCACCCAGAGCATCTACGTGCTGCAGTGCGGCGACCCGACCGGCAAGGGCGACGGCGGCCCCGGCTACCAGTTCCAGGACGAGAACCTGACCGGGGCGACGTACCCGGCCGGCACCATCGCCATGGCGAACGGCGGCCCGGGCACCAACGGCAGCCAGTTCTTCATCGTCTACAAGGACTCCCCGCTGCCCCCGAGCTACACGCCCTGGGGCAAGGTGACCTCCGGCATGGACGTGGTCACGGCGATCGCCGCCAAGGGCGAGGACGACTCCAACGGCCAGGGCGACGGCAAGCCGAAGCAGCCGGTGACCATCAAGAGCGTGACCGTCAAGTAAACGGCGACCGGGACCTGTGCACCTGGCACAGCTCGGGCGGCGTTCGAGGAACAGCGGTTCGATTCCGGAACGTGACGCGGGCCGTCCCCTCACTGGGACGGTCCGCGCTATTGTGTCCCACTGGATGACCGGGACCCGGATCCGTGCAGGTGTATGTGGCGGACCGGTCCGCAGATACCCCGGTCCAGCAGAACTTGGAGGCTCATCGTGGGCGAGGCAACCGAGGCTTGGGGCCGGGTCGCCGAGGACGGCACCGTCTACGTCCGAACCGCCGACGGCGAGCGGCAGGTCGGCTCGTGGGCGGCCGGTTCCCCGGACGAGGCGCTGGCGTACTACCAGCGCAAGTTCGACGGCCTGAAGGTCGAGGTCGACCTGATCGCCAACCGCCTGAAGCAGACGGGGCCCTCCGCACCGTCCCCGAAGGACGCCCTGGAGAAGATCGGCAAGCTGCGCGAGTCCATCTCCGGCGCCAACGCGGTCGGCGACCTGGACGGCCTGCTGGCCCGGCTGGACGGCCTGGTGGAGCTGGCCGAGCAGCGCCGGGCCGAGCACCGCGCGGCCCGCGAGCAGCAGCAGGCCGGGGCCCGCGCGGCCAAGCAGGAACTGGCCGAGGAGGCCGAGCGGCTGGCGGTGTCCACCGAGTGGCGCGTGGCCGGGGACCGCATGAAGGTCCTGCTGGACGAGTGGAAGGCCGCTCCGCGCCTGGACCGCAAGACCGACGACGAGCTGTGGCACCGGCTGTCCCAGGCCCGCTCGGCCTTCGCCAAGCGCCGCAAGCAGCACTTCGCCGAACTGGACGCCCAGCGCGTGGAGATCCGCTCCCACAAGGAGCAGCTGATCGCCGAGGCCGAGGCCCTGCAGGACTCCACCGACTGGAACCCCACCGCCGGCCGCTTCCGCGACCTGATGAGCGAGTGGAAGACCGCCGGCCGCGCCCAGCGCGACGTCGAGGACGACCTGTGGAAGCGCTTCAAGGCCGCCCAGGACACCTTCTTCGCCGCCCGCAACGCGATCCTGGACGAACGCAACGGCGCCGAGCGCGAGAACCTGGCCGCCAAGGAAGTCCTGGTGGTCGAGGCCGAGGCTCTGCTCCCGATCACCGACCACCGCGCCGCCCGCGTGGCACTGCGCTCCCTGAACGAGCGCTGGGAGGCCATCGGCCCGGTCCCGCGCGACTCCCGCCAGCGCATCGAGGGCCGCCTGCACACCGTCGACCGCGCCATCGCCGACGCCGAGGCCTCCGAACTGTCCCGCAAGGACCCCGAGAAGCGGGCCCGCGCCGAGGCCACGGTCGAGCAGCTGCGCACCGCCCTGGACAAGCTGCGGGTACAGGCCGACAAGGCACGGGCCGCCGGGCAGGAGAAGAAGGCCGCGGACGCCGAGGCTTCGATCGCGGCACGGCAGGAGTGGCTGGCCGAGGCTGAGAAGGCACTGGCGGAGTTCACGCGGTGAGGTTGTCGGCCTCTGGTACGGTTCGGCGGTAGGGCTGGGGCTGAGCTAAGTTCACCGGGTTTGAGGTTCGGGCGCTTTCCCTGGGAGAGCGCCCGAACTCTTTTGTCTTCCCCGGCGCGATGCGGCCCAGGAGCTCTTAGCCCTACATCGGCCCAACATCCGCCTCGGAGCTTTCAGTTCCAGGTCGACATGCCGAACCCGATGGCACCCGCCAACGCGAACACGGCCGCCGTCAACATCAGCACCGCGATGACCAACCCGGCAGCCGCCGTACGCGGAGCGACCCGGGCCGGCCATATCCGGCTCGGCCGCCGCGGGTCGTAACGCAGCCGTATCCGGCCCTCCGCCGTCTCCGGAAACGTGGCACGGCTACCGGCCCGACGCGTCTCACCCCGCAGCGTCCTGAACTCGTAGACCCGGTGCAAGACATAGCTCTGATCCCCGGGATGCGGCGGCACCGTGTACCCCTCGCTGGTCACAAAGCCCTCGACCACGACCGTACGCCGCCACGCGACCGGATCCGCGATGTAATCCACGCACAACGCCAGCAACATCCACGGCAACCCCGCCGCCAGCACCCCGAACCCGGCGGCCACCACCCACCGCGCGGCCCGGTCCCACTCCTCGAAGCCCAGCAACCCGACCAACGTCACCAGGTACGCGGCCCCCACCGCGATCAACCCCTTGCGCGCCGGGGACAACGTCACCCGCGCCGGGACTCGACTCCGCACCCGCACACCCTAGCGATCACAGCGTCCCGGTAGTAGCCCGAATCGTGCGATAGCCCAAAACGTTGCGATAGCCCGAATCGCCTCCCCTGAGGGATCGGCTCCACGGACATGGCCTACGAGGGCTGACTCCCGAATGACGAACGGCGCCGCTCCCGCAAGGGCAGGCGGCGCCGTCTCGTACTTCGCAGGTCAGCCGACGTCGAAGACTTCGGACGCGCTCGTCGCGGTCAGGGCACGATCGAGCCAGGCATCGAGCTGGTCGAGGTCGGTGCAGCCAGACAACCGGCCACCATGTTCCTCCGTGATCGCGATACCCCGTATGTCCAGAACCCGGCGCAAGCTCGCCGCACGGCCCTCAGCGGCTCCCTCGGCGCGGCCCTCGGCATGGCCCTCGGCACGCCCCTCGGCACGAAGCTGCCGCGAGAAAGACGAGCGGTAGAACGAAGTATCCAGCGCCATCATCTGCCTCCAAATCTCGTCGGCCGGGGTGTCCCCCAAGCCGATGCCCGTCAGCTCGGCCAGGTCGTAGGCCTCTTCGGGGTCATCCATCGCCTTCAGTGCCGAGGCCAGCGTTTTCAGTATCGCACCGATATCGGCGTCTTTCGCGTGAGTCAGCGCAGAAAGCACCGCTAGCGGGACGTAGTCACGCGCGGCCTCCTCGTCGAGGATCGCCGGTACGTTGTGCGGGCCCACTACAACCGCACGCAGCGTCAGTGCGGCCCAGGCGCCGGCGCCGTGCTTGAAGGGCTGCGCCGCCCAGGTCGCCACCCGGCGGTCGTGGCAGATCACGAGCAGCAGGACAGGCAACCGGTACTTGTCCGCCAGGTACGCCAGGTAGTAGGTCCAGGTGTACCGCTTGTCCTCATCCACGCCCCGCTGCGATTCGACAAGCACCAGGTACGCCTCGCCTTCCGCCGTCTCACAGCGGAGCAGGGTGTCGATACGCCGTTCCATCGGCCGGATCTCCGTCACGTCACCCGAGATGACAGACACCGTGTCGGGAGTCGGTAACGACAGTCCTAAGGCGTGAAAAGTCCGCCCGAGCATCTCCGAGTCGTGATGGAAGATCCGGTGCATGGCTTCATGCGAAGAGCTGACCATGTCCGCGACCGTAGGGGAGCCGTGGTGGCGATTCAGGCTTTCCCCCGCGCATCACCCTAAAGAGTGCGAACAAAACTGCGTGCGCTCACCACCCACCCCTGCTCAGCCCTCACGCATGCTTAGCGCTCGTCACCCGATAGACGTCAAACACCCCTTCAACCCCCTTGACCGCCTTCAACACCGCCCCCAGGTGCGCCGGGTCGGCCATCTCGAACGTGAAGCGCGAGATCGCCACCCGGTCGCGGCTGGTGGTCACCGAGGCCGACAGGATGTTGACGTGCTGGTCCGACAGGACGCGGGTGACGTCCGAGAGGAGCCTGGACCGGTCTAGCGCCTCGACTTGGATCGCGACTAGAAACATGGACGCCCCTCCGGGCGACCATGACACCTCCACCATCCGTTCGGGCTGGGCGGCCAGCGATTCGATGTTGGTGCAGTCCGCGCGGTGGACGGAGACGCCGGAGGCGCGGGTGATGAAGCCGACGATGTCGTCGCCGGGGACCGGGGTGCAGCAGCGGGCCAGCTTGACCCAGATGTCGTCGGTGCCCTTGACCAGGACGCCGGGGTCGCCGGCGGGCCGGGCCTGGCCGCGCCGGGAGAGCTTCTCGATGTTGCCCGGGACGGTGGCCTCGGCCAGGTCCTCGGTCGCGCCTTCCTCGCCGCCGAGCAGGTGCAGCAGGCGGTGGACGACGTGCTGCGCCGAGATGTGGCCCTCGCCGATCGCGGCGTACAGGGCGCTGATGTCGGCGTGCCGCAGGTCGTGGGCGACGGTGGCCAGCGACTCGGAGGTCATCAGGCGCTGCAACGGCAGCCCCTGCTTGCGCATGGCCTTGGCGAGCTGGTCCTTGCCCTGCTCGACCGCCTCCTCGCGGCGCTCCTTGGTGTACCACTGGCGGATCTTGTTGCGGGCACGCGGGGACGCCACGAAGCCCAGCCAGTCCCGGGACGGCCCGGAGTTCGGCGCCTTGGAGGTGAAGATCTCCACCACGTCGCCGTTGTCCAGCTTGCTGTCCAGCGGCACCAGCCGGCCGTTCACCCGGGCGCCGATGGTGTGGTGCCCGACCTCGGTGTGGACCGCGTAGGCGAAGTCGACCGGGGTGGAGCCCGACGGCAGCGCCATCACCATGCCCTTGGGCGTGAAGACGTAGACCTCGGCGGTGGACAGGTCGAAGCGCAGCGCGTCCAGGAACTCGTTCGGGTCCGCGGTCTCCTTCTGCCAGTCCAGCAGCTGCCGCAGCCACGCCATGTCGCCGCCGGGGTTCGCGGTCCCGGCGCCGTTGGTGGGCTTGCGGACGCCCTCGACCGCGTCCTCCTTGTACTTCCAGTGCGCCGCGACACCGTACTCCGCGCGCCGGTGCATCGCGAAGGTCCGGATCTGCAGCTCCACGGCCTTGCCGCCGGGGCCGATCACCGTGGTGTGCAGGGACTGGTACATGTTGAACTTCGGCATCGCGATGTAGTCCTTGAACCGGCCGGGGACCGGGTTCCACCGCGCGTGGACGGCGCCGAGCGCCGCGTAGCAGTCGCGCACCGAGTCCACCAGGACCCGGATGCCGACCAGGTCGTAGATGTCGGCGAAGTCGCGGCCGCGCACGATCATCTTCTGGTAGACCGAGTAGTAGTGCTTCGGCCGCCCGGTGACCGTGGCGCGGATCTTCGCCTCGCGCAGGTCGGTGTGCACCGCGTCGATGACCTGGCTCAGGTACTCCTCGCGCTTGGGGGCGCGCTCGGAGACCAGGCGCACGATCTCGTCGTACATCTTGGGGTAGAGGATGGCGAAGGCCAGGTCCTCCAGCTCCCACTTGATGGTGTTCATGCCCAGCCGGTGCGCCAGCGGGGCGTAGATCTCCAGCGTCTCGCGGGACTTGCTCTCCTGCTTCTCCCGCTTCATGTAACGCATGGTGCGCATGTTGTGCAGCCGGTCGGCGAGCTTGATCACCAGCACCCGGATGTCCCGGGCCATGGCCACGACCATCTTGCGCACGGTCTCGGCCTGCGTGGCCTCGCCCAGCTTCACCTTGTCCAGCTTGGTGACGCCGTCCACCAGCAGCGCGACGGTGTCCCCGAAGTCACCGCGCAGCATGTCGAGCGTGTAGTCGGTGTCCTCGACGGTGTCGTGGAGCAGCCCGGCGCACAGCGTCGGCACGTCCATGCCCAGCTCGGCCAGGATGGTGGTGACCGCCAGCGGGTGGGTGATGTACGGGTCGCCGCTCTTGCGCCGCTGCCCGCGATGATGCCGCTCGGCGACCGCGTACGCCTGCTCGACGGGCTTCAGGTCGGCCTTCGGATGGTTGGCCCGGATGATCTTGAACATCGGCTCCAGCACCACCGGCGGCCCACCGCTGCGCGCACTGCCCAGACGCGCCAGGCGGGCCCGGACGCGGCTGGAACTCGGCCGGGTACCGGACTTCGCGACGCCGGGCGGGAGCGGTACAGGCGGCGCGGAGGGCAGAGCCGGAGGCACTGCGGGACGCGCGGGGACCGGGGCGGCCGAGGAGGAGCCCGGTGCGGGCGCGGCAGCGGAACTCGCCGGGGCAGCCGGCGGAGACGGGGCGGCGGCGGCCTTGGGAGCCTGCGAGCCCGACTTCGACGAGTGCGGGTGAGAGCGGGGCTGGGACTTGGCGGGAGGCGGCGTAGCGGCGCTCTGGGCCGCTATTGCGGCGGGGGCGGAGGCGGAGGCGCTTGCCGGGGCAGCAGCTGAAGCGGCGCCTGTCGAAGCCGGAGCAGCAGCGCCGTTGGCCGCCGGAGCTGTGCCGGCGGGGGCGGAGTGCTTCTTGGCAGCCGCGGTGGAGCTGGCCGGGGCGGAAGCCGAAGCGGCGCCCGTCGAGGCCGGAGCAGCGGCAGCCTTGCCCGCAGGAGCAGTGGCAGCAGAATCCGTGGCAGCAGGAGCAGCGCTGGCTGGCGCAGAGGCATCAGCAGCCGTGCCGTTTGCAGCAGGCGCGCCATTGGCCTGTGCAGCAGAAGTCCCGCTCAAAGTACCGGCATCGGCATCGGCAGCCGCGCCATCAGCGCCGCCGGCAGCCTTCCCGGCCGCCCGGCCACCGGCCCCGGAGCCCTTACCGCGCCCCGTCTTGCCCGGCTTCGCAGCAGCGTCGTGCCCCGTGGCGGCCGTGCCGTTCGCCGCGGCGTCGTCGCCGCCGTTCGCACCGGTCCCGGCCGTCGATCCGACCTGCTCCTTCGTCGCCAAGCGGGGTCCCTCTCACTCCAGTGGGTTCGCCCAGTGTAACGACCGCTCTGTGGACATTGTTTCCCAGTCGGAGCAAGAACCAGCTCAGACCACCAGAAGCGTGAGGATTTCGGCCTCCGGGACCGCCTGTTCGAAACGCTCGCGTCCGTTGAGGAAGCCCAGTTCCATCAGCACCGACAGTCCCACCGGTTCCGCGCCGGCGTCGCGGACCAGGTTGGCCGCCGCGACGGCGGTGCCGCCGGTGGCCAGGATGTCGTCGACGATCATCACGCGTTCGCCCGGGGCGAAGGCGTCGCGGTGGACCTCTATCGTCGCGGTGCCGTACTCCAGGTGGTAGTCCTCGCGGTAGGTGGCGCGCGGGAGCTTGCCGGCCTTGCGGACCGGGACGAAGCCGACGCCGGCCGCCAGCGCCACCGGCGCCGCCAGGATGAAGCCGCGCGCTTCCAGCCCCGCGACGCGGGTGGCCCCGGCCGCGCGCACCTGCTCGGCCATCGCCGCGACCACCGGGGCGAACGCCGACGGGTCGCCGAGCAGCGGGGTGATGTCCTTGAAGACGACGCCGGGCTGCGGGTAGTCCGGGACGTCGAGAATGCGAGTGGCGAGGACCTTGGACAGGTCCTCGCCACTGGGGTTTTCGGGGAAGCTCACTCCGGGAGCTTACCCTGCGCGATCACCGCTTCCGGCCCTCCCGAAGGGGGGGCGGTGGCGGTGCCGCGCCGCGCCTCACCGCCGCTTGCCGCTGGGCCGGTTCCGCCCGCGATCCCCGCGCACCGGCTGGTTCCGCGGCCCACGCGGCACCTCGCGCCCGGAGCCCTCGGCCGCGCCGGCCGCCTCCAGGTCGTCCCCGTCCCCGGCCCCGGCGAACCCGGGAGCGAGCCGGTCCTGCGTCGGCACCCCGCTGCGCTCGGCCCTGGCTGCCGCCTTGTTCTGCGCGCCCAGCGCCTTGCGCTTCAGCGTGCGCATCTCCGGCTCGCGCTCCTTCAGGTCGGCCAGCAGCGGCGTCGCGATGAAGATCGAGGAGTAGGTGCCGACCGCGATACCGACCAGCAGGGCCAGCGCCAGGTCCTGGAGCACGCCCGCGCCGCCGCTGACCACGGTGCCCGCGAACAGCAGCGAGGCCACCGGGATCAGCGCGATCAGCGAGGTGTTCAGCGAGCGGATCAGGGTCTGGTTGACGGCCAGGTTCGCGGCCTGGGTGTAGCTCTGGTCGGTCTTGGCCGAGCCCAGGCCCTTGGTGTTCTCCCGGACCTTGTCGAACACCACGACCGTGTCGTAGAGCGAGTAGCCCAGGATGGTCAGGAAGCCGATGACCGTGGCCGGGGAGACCTCGAAGCCGATCAGGGCGTAGATACCGGCGGTGATCACCAGGTCGTGGATCAGGGCGATGATGCCGGACAGCGCCATCTTCCACTCGTAGAAGACCGCCAGGTACAGCATCACCAGCGCGACGAAGATGATCAGACCCTCGATCGCCTTCTGGGTGATCTCGTGGCCCCAGGAGCCGGAGACCAGGGTGACCCCCACCGCGTTCGGGTCCTTCGCCCCGCTGTCGGTGGCGATCACCTGGCGCACCTGGGCCAGTTGGTCGGAGCTCAGCGGGGTGGTCTTGACGATGATGTGCTTGCCGGCGGTGTCGGTCGAGGTCTGGACCGTCGGGTCCTTCACGATCGCGCCGACGCCGTCCTGGATCTTGCTGACGGTCTCGCTGCTGGAGTTCGGCGCCACGATGTCGAACTGCGACCCGCCGCGGAAGTCCAGGGTGAAGTTCAGTCCGAGCGTGAGCAGGGACACGATCGAGATGAGCAGAAGCGCCCCGGACAGGCCGTACCAGCGCTTCTGCTTGCCGATGAAGTCATAGGAGACCTCGCCGCGGTACAGGCGGTTGCCCCAGCTGTTGTGGGCGGACATCAGGCTTCCATCCCTTCCGCAGAGCCCCGGCGGGCTGCGGCGCGGCGGTCGACGATCGTCTGGCGGATGCCCGGCGACTTCTTGACGCCCAGGCGGTTGGGGTCCAGGCCGGACCACGGGTGTCCGTCGTTGAAGAACTTGCGGCGGGCCAGCAGCGTGACGATCGGCTTGGTGAAGGTGAACACCACCACGATGTCCAGCAGCGTGGTCAGGCCGAGGGTGAACGCGAAGCCCTTCACGGTGCCGACCGAGACCTCGTACAGGACGAAGGCGGCCAGGAAGGACACGAAGTCCGAGGAGATGATCGTCCGGCGGGCCCGGACCCAGCCGTGGTCCACGGCGGTTCGCAGGGTTCTGCCTTCCCGCACCTCGTCGCGGAGCCGTTCGAAGAAGATGACGAACGAGTCCGCGGTGATGCCGATCGCGACCACCAGACCTGCGACACCGGCCAGCGAGAGCCGGAAGCTGATCGCCGAGCCCAGCAGGCTGACCAGGGAGTAGGTCAAGATGGCGGAGATCACCAGCGAGGACACCGCGACGATCGACAGACCGCGGTAGTACGCGATCAGGTACAGGATCACCAGCACCATGCCGATGCCGCCGGCCACCAGACCCGCGGCCAGCTGGTTACCGGCCAGCGAGGCCGAGATCTGCGAGACGTTGCCCTGGTCGAAGGTGATCGGCAGCGAGCCGTACTTCAGCACGTTGGCCAGGTCCTGGGCCTGCTTCTGGGTGAAGGTGCCGGTGATCCGGGCGTTGCCGTCGGTGATCGGCTGCTGCACGGTGGCCGCGCTGTAGACGGTGCCGTCCAGGTCCACGGCGAACTGGCCGCCGTTGCCGTTCAGCTCGGTGGTGACCCGGCCGAAGTCCGCGGCGCCCTTGCTGTTGAAGGACAGGTCGACTTCCCACTGGCCGGTCAGGAACGCGTTCGAACCGCCGGCGGTGACCGCGTTGGCCGAGGCGCTGGACAGGTCCTTGCCGTCCACGTCGGCCGGCTCCAGCAGGTAGGGCTCGTGGCTGGTGAAGTCACAGCCGACCGAGAACTGGTTGGCGGCGAACATGCTGCCCAGGGTCGTCGGCGGCTTGGTGCAGTCGATGGTCTCGTACAGGTTCAGCGCCGTGGCGTTCGGCGTGCTCTCCTTCACCGTGCCGTCCGGCGCGGTGGCCGGGGCGGACGGGGACGCGCTCGGCGAGGGAGCCGGGGACGACGGGTTCGACGCGGGGGTCGAGGGCGTGGACGCCGCGCTCTTGGAGCCGCTGGCCGTGGCCGAGCTCTTGGAACTGGCGGTCGACCCGGTCGAGGAACCCGACGGGGTGTCGGAGCTGGCGACGTCGGAGTCCTTCAGACCCTGGTCGGCGACCCGGTGCTGGGTGGACGAGGAGGTGCCCGAAGGGGTGCTCGGGGTGCTCGCCTTGGACGAGGAGGGTGTCGTGGCCGAAGAGCCGCTGCTCTTGGACGACGGCGGGCTGGACTCCTTGGAGCCGGCCGAGCCGGACGGCGTGGTGGCCCCGGACGGGCTGGGCGTCGGCGAGGACGGCGTCGCGGTGGGCGGCGCCACGGTGCTCCGGGCCGGGATCCCGTACTGCGTCGGGTCGGCGACCACCACGCGGAAGTACAGCTTCGCGGTCTGGCCGAGCTGCTTGAGCAGCTCCGAGGAGTTCTTGCCGGGCAGGTCGACCTCGATCGCGTTGTTGCCCTGCTTGGTCACCTCGGCCTCGGACACACCCTGGCCGTTGACCCGGTTCCGCATGATCTGCAGCGCGGTGTCCATGTCGCCGGTCGCCGGGGCCTTGCTGCCCTGGGCGGTCATCGTCATCGTGGTGCCGCCGGCCAGGTCGATGCCGAGCTGGGGGGTCTTGTGCCCGGTGCCGATCATGGTGCCGACCAGCGCCATGATGACGGCGGCTAGCACCGTCAGGGGGGTCCAGGGGCTCGTCTTGCGGTTCCGGGACCGCGGAGCCTTCGATCCGGCCAAGGGATTCGTCCGTCTCTTCGTGTCGTGTCGTGTCCGGCGCCGGCGCGTCGGTCACACCCCACGCCGCCCCGCCGCCGGGACCGGTAGTACACGGTCCGTGGCGGCGGTGCGACCTTACAGGTTTTCGGTGAGGAAACCTTTTCCGTTGCCGAGCCTTTTCGCGACAGCGGTCACGACTTCGCCGGCTCGGCGTCCTTGACCTCCCCAGCCGGCTTGAGGTCGGTGGCCTCATCAGCGGTCTCGTCAGCGGTCTGGTCGGACTCGGCCGGGACGGAGTCCTGGGCCTGGGCCGGCACCGCGTCCTGGACGGAGTGCTTCTCAGCCGCCGGGGCGTCGCCGATGCCGCCGGGGGTCGGCGCGTCCTCAGCCGACTCGGCGTCCTCGGCGCTGTCCTGCGCGACGTCCTCGTCCTCGAGGATGACGCCGACGATCGCGGGCTTGCCGAACTTGATACGCGTACCCGGGGTGGTCTCCACGATGGCCCAGTCGTCACCGACCTCGACGATGGTGCCCATGATCTGGGCCGTGGTCCGCACGTAGGCACCGGGCTGAAGGTGCTGCTGCATGTCGGACTGCTGCGATCGCGCCCGCTTCTGCGGCCGGATCATCATGAAGTAGAACATGGCCCCGATCAGGACGATCCAGATCAGGAAAACAGGAGATCCCATAGGTGTCGCTGGTCCTTGTTGAAGACCGCCGGCGCCGGGCCGGGAGGTCGCTGATGGGCGGTGGGGGGCACCGCCCGACTCGCGGGAGTTTATGCGAGCCGATACGCCCCGAACAACGGTCTGGGGCCTTCGGCCGGTTCCCGTGACCCAACGTAGTCGAAATCATCCGGAACTTGTGAACCGCAGCGGGCCCCGAGCGCCGTAAGTCGCCTGGTGGGACTCCCGAGAACGATGTTGTCGCACCGCCTGGCGTGATATGCCCGATATCAAGCGGTAATCGGCGCGCTTCACCTGATCACGGGGCGCTGAGGCCGAAATGCGCCCACGCCGCGGCGGTCGCGATACGGCCCCGCGGGGTCCGCGCGAGCAGGCCCTCGCGCACCAGGAACGGCTCGGCCACTTCCTCGACCGTCTCGGACTCCTCCCCCACCGCCACGGCCAGGGTGGACAGCCCGACCGGGCCGCCGCCGAACAGCTTGAGCAGCGCGTGCAGCACGGCGCGGTCCAGCCGGTCCAGGCCGCGCTCGTCCACCTCGTAGACGGCCAGCGCGGCCCGCGCGATCTCCAGGTTCACCGCGCCGTCGGCTTTCACCTCGGCGTAGTCGCGCACCCGCCGCAGCAGCCGGTTCGCGATCCGCGGGGTGCCGCGCGAACGCCCGGCGATCTCCTTCGCGCCCTCGGCGTCGATGCGCACGTTGAGCAGGCGCGCGGAGCGGTTGACGACGTACTCCAGGTCTTCGGCGGAGTAGAACTCCAGATGCGCGGTGAAGCCGAACCGGTCGCGCAGCGGCGCGGGCAGCAGGCCCGAGCGCGTGGTGGCGCCGACCAGCGTGAACGGCGGCAGCTCCAATGGAATCGCGGTCGCCCCGGGCCCCTTGCCGACGATGACGTCGACCCGGAAGTCCTCCATCGCCATGTACAGCATCTCCTCGGCGGGCCGCGACATCCGGTGGATCTCGTCGAGGAACAACACCTCGCCCTCGGCCAGCGAGGACAGGATCGCGGCCAGGTCGCCCGCGTGCTGGATGGCCGGCCCGGACGTGATCCGGATCGGTGTCGCCATCTCATTGGCGATGATCATCGACAGCGTCGTCTTCCCCAGCCCGGGCGGCCCGGACAGCAGGATGTGATCAGGCGCCGCCTCCCGCATCCGCGCCGCGTCCAGCACCAGCGACAACTGATCGCGCACCTTGGGCTGCCCGACGAACTCGGCCAGCCGCTTGGGCCGCAGCGCCGCCTCGGCCGCCTGCTCCTCGGCATCGCCGCTGACGGCGGTGCCGGAGACGAGGCGTTCGGTTTCCTGTTCCACGGCGGCGGTTCTCCTGGGGGTGTGCTCGGGACGGACTCGGGGTCCATCGTGTCAGGGGGCTCCGACTGAAGCGATGGCCGACCCCCGGCTACTTCTTCATCGTCCGCAAAGCAGCCTTCAACAACGGCCCCAGCTGAACCGTCTGCCCGGCCGCCTCCTGCTCCGCGGCCAGCGGGCTGACCGCGGTGACCGCGTCATCGGCCTCCCGCGCCGACCAGCCCAGGCCGGTCAGCGCCTCGAGCAGTTGAACGCGCCACGAGCCCAGGCCGGCGCGGCTCCAGCCGTTGTGCGTCTGGCCCGGGACGGCGCCGGTGGGCGGGCCGAGGCGTTCCTTGAGTTCCAGGAGCAGGCGCTGGGCGCCCTTCTTGCCGATGCCCGGGACCTGGGTCAGGGCTGCCTCGTCACCGGTCATGAAGATGGTGCGCAGGGTGTCGGGCGAGTGCACCGAGAGCATGGCCTGGGCCACCTTCGGGCCGATGCCGCTGGCGGTCTGCAAGAGTTCGAAGGTGGCGCGCTCGTCGTCGGTGGCGAAGCCGTAGAGGGTCAGTGAGTCCTCGCGGACCACCAGGGCGGTGAAGAGTTTCGCCTTCTCCCCGACGGTGAGGGCGGCCAGCGTGCCGGGGCCGCAGTGCACGAGCATGCCCACGCCGCCGACCTCGACCACCGCGCCGGTCGGGGTCACCGCGGCCACCGGGCCGGATACGAAGGCGATCACGCGCCACTCCTCACTGCTGTGCTCATGACTGTGCTGTCCTCATGTCTGTGCTGTCCTGGTGAAAGGGGCTCACCGGAAAGCGGCTCACCGCTGCTTCGCGATCGCCGCGGCCAGCCGGTTCTGCGCGGTCCCGCGCCAGATGTGGCAGATGGCCAGGGCCGCGGCGTCGGCGGCGTCGGCCGGCTTGGGCGGCCCGGCCAGCCGCAGCACCCGCGCCACCATGGCCGCCACCTGGTCCTTGTCGGCCCGCCCGGATCCGCTGATCGCCGCCTTGACCTCGCTCGGCGTGTGCAGCGCGACCGGCAGTCCGTGCCGGGCGGCCACCAGCATCGCCACCGCGCTGGCCTGCGCGGTGCCCATCACGGTCCGCACGTTGTGCTGGCTGAAGACCCGCTCGACCGCGACCGCCTCCGGCCGGTGCTCGGCGAACCACTCCTCCAGCCCGGTCTCGATGGCCAGCAGCCGGCGCGAGAGGTCCATGTCCGCCGGGGTGCGGATCACGCCGACCCCGACCAGCGTCAGCGGCCGCCCGGGCGTGCCCTCGACCACGCCCACGCCGCACCGCGTCAGTCCCGGATCGACCCCCAGCACCCGCACGCGCGACCGACCTCCGTTGCGACAAACAGCAGTTCTCTTTTGGAGGGAAGCCTAGCGGCGCGGACGGACACAGCGACGGAGCCGGGCCGCCATCCGCGTGCCCGGCTCCGTGGGAGAGCGCGCCTGTCAGGCGTCGATCTTCTCCATGACGTCGTCGGAGACGTCGAAGTTGGCGTAGACGTTCTGCACGTCGTCGCTGTCCTCCAGGGCCTCGATGAGGCGGAACACCTTGCGCGCGCCGTCCTCGTCCAGCTCCACCTGCACCGACGGCAGGAAGGAGGACTCGGCCGACTCGTAGTCGATGTCCGCTCCCTGGAGCGCGGTGCGCACCGGGATCAGGTCGGCGGCCTCGCTGACCACCTCGAAGGCCTCACCGAGGTCGTTGACCTCCTCGGCGCCGGCCTCCAGCACCGCCAGCAGGACGTCGTCCTCGGTCAGGCTGCCGGACTTGGGGACGATCACGACACCCTTGCGGGTGAACATGTACGACACCGAGCCCGGGTCGGCCATCGAGCCGCCGTTGCGGGTCATGGCCACCCGCACCTCGGAGGCGGCGCGGTTACGGTTGTCGGTCAGGCACTCGATCAGGACCGCCACGCCGTTCGGGGCGTAGCCCTCGTACATGATGGTCTGCCAGTCGGCGCCGCCGGCCTCCGCGCCGGACCCGCGCTTGACCGCGCGGTCGATGTTGTCGGCCGGGACCGAGTTCTTCTTGGCCTTCTGGACCGCGTCGAAGAGCGTGGGGTTACCCGTCACATCTCCGCCGCCGGTCTTGGCGGCGACTTCGATGTTCTTGATCAGCCGGGCGAACAGCTTGCCGCGCTTGGCGTCGATGACCGCCTTCTTGTGCTTGGTGGTCGCCCATTTGGAGTGGCCGGACATTACCCCTGCTCCCTAACTACGAATTCATTCAGGCCGAGCCGCGGTCGGTCACCATCGCCACGAAAAACTCGTGGACCCGGCGGTCCGCGGTCAGCTCCGGATGGAAGGACGTCGCCAGCAGGTTTCCCTGCCGGACCGCGACGATCCTACCGATTGCCGGGCCACTCGTGACGCGAGCCAGCACCTCGACACCGTCCTGGACGCTCTCCACCCAGGGCGCGCGGATGAAGACACCGGCCAATTCGCCGATGCCGTCGAAGGCGATCGGCTCCTCGAAGGACTCCGTCTGTCGCCCGAAAGCGTTACGCCGCACCGTGATCGGCAGCCCGCCGAAGGTCTCCTGACCGGCGGCGGCGTCGGTGATCCGGTCGGCCAGCATGATCATCCCGGCGCAGGTGCCGAAGGCCGGCATCCCGTCGGCGATCCGCTTGCGCACCGGCTCGAACATCTCGGCCGTGGTGGCGAGCTTCCACATCGTGGTGGACTCCCCGCCCGGCACGATCAGCGCGTCGACCGCCTGCAGGTCGTCCGGGCGGCGCACCAGCGCGCTGCGGGCGCCGATCGCCTTCAGGGCCGCGACGTGCTCGCGGAAGTCGCCTTGCAGCGCGAGCACGCCGATCATCGGGTCAGCCGTGGTCGCCATGCACTACCAGCCGCGCGAGGCGTAGCGCTGCTCGGCCGGCAGCGTGTCCAGGTTGATCCCGACGATCGCCTCGCCGAGGTTGCGGGAGACCTTGGCGATGAGGTCCGCGTCGTCGTAGTGCGTGGTGGCCTCGACGATCGCCTTGGCGCGCTTCTCCGGGTCGCCGGACTTGAAGATGCCGGAGCCGACGAAGACGCCCTCGGCGCCGAGCTGCATCATCATCGCGGCGTCGGCCGGGGTGGCGATGCCGCCGGCGGTGAACAGCACGACCGGCAGCTTGCCGGTGCGCGCGACCTCCTTGACCAGCTCGTACGGCGCCTGGTGGTTCTTGGCCGCCAGGAACAGCTCGGACTCGTCCAGCGTCGTCAGCCGCTTGATGTCCGAGCGCAGCTGGCGCATGTGCCGGGTGGCCTCGACCACGTTGCCGGTGCCGGCCTCGCCCTTGGAACGGATCATCGCCGCGCCCTCGGCGATCCGGCGCAGGGCCTCACCGAGGTTGGTGGCACCGCAGACGAAGGGGACGGTGAACGCCCACTTGTCGATGTGGTGGGTCTCGTCGGCCGGGGTCAGCACCTCGGACTCGTCGATGTAGTCGACGCCGAGCGACTGGAGCACCTGGGCCTCGACGAAGTGGCCGATCCGGGCCTTGGCCATGACCGGGATGGAGACCGCCTCGATGATGCCGTCGACCATGTCCGGGTCGCTCATCCGGGCCACGCCGCCGTCCTTGCGGATGTCCGCGGGCACCCGCTCCAGCGCCATCACCGCGACCGCGCCGGCGTCCTCGGCGATCTTGGCCTGGTCGGGGGTGACGACGTCCATGATCACGCCGCCCTTGAGCATCTCGGCCATGCCGCGCTTGACGCGAGCGGTGCCGATTTCGGGGGCCTGCGCGCTGGTCTCGTTCACGGACACGGTGGACCTCACAAGGGAAGGTGGATTAAATAACTGCCGGATGAGCGGACTGCCTCCGGAGCACCATCCTAGAGCGCGCGCAAGTGTGATCCACCTGACAATCTGGCCAGGTCAGGATGCGAGAGTGGACGGTGAGGCGGCTTGCGTCGGCTGGGACTCGTCAGAACCGCAGGTCTGTGACGGTCCTTACACCGGCTGTGCCCCTTACCGCCTGACGCTACCCGGCGGCCATTCCGCGCAAGCCGACCGGTTCCTCGTCGTCCATCTCGAACTGGTCCGGGAACGGCGCGTGCCCGGCCAGCCGGAACCACCGCACCAGCCGCTGCCGCCGCAGCACCCACGTGACGCGCACGGCGTCGTTGTAGAAGTGCCGCGACAGCTGCACCCGCCGACAGGCCGAGTCCAGCTCGACCAGCAGCGCGCCCCCGCCCGGCCGCTCCCTGAGCGCCAGGCTCTCCTTGGGGTCGTCGAAGACGTCGCGCAGCACCCGGGTCAGGTTCGTCTCCGCGAGGTCGCGGCTGTCCGCGGCGGCGTCGCGCGCGGTGTGCGCGGCGTCGTCGAGCAGGATCGACGCGGCCGGGTCCAGCAGGCGCGAGGCCGCCAGGTCCAGCGACACCGAGGCCCGCCGCACGAGCTGCGCGTCGAGCGCGGCCCAGGCCGCGTCGCGCCGGGTGTGCAGACGGTCCAGCCGGTTGGCGGTCCAGCTGAGGTAGAGGCCGATGAGCAGGACGACCGCTGCGGCGTAGACGAGGACGGACACGGTTGGTCAGCCTAGTGGGCCGGGGGCGGTCTGGGCCTCACTCAGTCCTGCGTAGCCCGCGCTCGATAGGCCGCGACGGTCGTCCGGCTCGCGCAGGCGTTGCCGCAGAAGCGCCGCGTACGGTTCCGGGACTGGTCCACGAAGTAGTTCCCGCACCCCGCCGCGGCGCAGCGGCCCAGGGTCACCGCCGGATCGCCGGCCGCGACCAGTGCGAGCTTCGCCGCGATGAGCTGGCCCAGCCAGCGTTCGGCGGGAGTGCCGTCGCGGCTGAAGTGGATGTGGAGGACGCCGTCGTGGTCGGACAGGTGCATCTCCGGCGGGTAGTCGCGCAGGAGGCGGTGGACCGCGTCGGGGGCGTCGCCGTCGACAAGCTGGGCAAGTGCCGTGGACACCAGCTCGGGGAGACCGCCGTAGGTGCCGTCGGGCGGCGGGACGACCTCGTGTTCGCCGAAGAACGCCGCGACCAGTTCGCCGTCCAGGTCCAGCGTGGCGGTGTTGGCCAGCTCGACCGCGAGTCGGGTCACGTTTCCTATGTAGTCACCGTATTGCACTTGACCGCCTACATCGCCGATTCCTACTGTAGGCCCCATGATAGCTGACACCACCTACATAGCCCGGCGCTTGTGGCTGCTCGGAGAGTGGGAGGCGGCGCTCGCCGCGCTGGCTCCCGACACCGAGTCGGAGTTGCGCGCCGAGATAGCCGTGGAACGCTGGTTCTTCCAGATGGCCGGGCACGACGAGGCCGAGCAGGCTGTCGCAGCCCTCGACCCCGCCTCGCCGACGGCCCAGGTACTGCGGGCGCGCCTGGCCTACAGCCGCCTGCTGTTCCGTCGCGACCCGCGTCCCGAGGACCGCGCCGACGCCGAGGCCGGATTCCGGAACGCGGTACGGGACGGCGACGAGGCCACGCGCGGCTGGGCCGAGTTCCACTGGGGATGCCTGCTCGACAACGTCGACGAGGACGCGGGCGGCGCGGTCCCGCACTTCGAGACGGCGCTCGAAGTCGGGGTGAAGGAGCGGGACGCGCTCCTGGAGTCCATCTGCGTCCGC
Source organism: Catenulispora pinistramenti (assembly GCF_018274385.1). Classification (GTDB taxonomy): domain Bacteria; phylum Actinomycetota; class Actinomycetes; order Streptomycetales; family Catenulisporaceae; genus Catenulispora; species Catenulispora pinistramenti. Next base: position 27,384 of record NZ_JAAFYZ010000025.1, read on the forward strand.
CACCTGTCCGCGCACCGCGAGCCCGCGGAGGGTGTCCGGATGCTGCGACGCTCGCTCCACCTGCGCGCGGCGCTCGGCGCCCGGGCGCTGACCCTCGCGGCCCAGGCCGCGCTGGCCTCCGCGCTGCCCGAGGACGATCCCGAGCGCGCCGACCTGGTCGACACCTACAGCGTCGGGGCCGAGGAACTGCGGATCCGCTGGCTGCTCGGTGGTGCGACCGGCGACGCCGGCGACTTCGAAGCCTTCGAAGACTTCGAGGACTGAATCAAGGGGCGAAAACGGCCCGGGTGGACCACCCGGGCCGCGCGAGGGCCGTGAAGCCTCAGGGCTCCAGCAACTCCCCCGCGCTCAGCGCCTCCACCTCGGCGGCCCGCGCCACCGAAGCCGGAGCCGTCGTCACCATCTCGTACACCGCGAGCAGGTCCGCGGCCACCACCGACCAGTCGTAGCGCCGCACCGCGAGCGAGGCCGCCTGCGACAGCCGCGCGCGCTCCCCGGCGTCGCCCAGCAGCTCGATCGCGTCCTTGGCCAGGGCGTGGGCGTCGCCGACCGGGAACGTGCGCCCGACCGTGCCGCCCTCCAGGACCAGTTCGAAGGCGTCCAGGTCGCTGGCCAGCACCGGCGCTCCGGCGGACATGGCCTCGACCAGGATGATGCCGAAGCTCTCGCCGCCGAGGTTGGGCGCCACGTAGACGTCCACGCTGGACAGCAGGCGTGCCTTGTCCGTATCGGAGAGCCGGCCCAGGAACTCCACCTGGCCGCGCACCGCATCCGGCAGGAACGCCGCGGCCTCCTCCGCGTCGCCGCCGCCGAGCACCAGCAGCCGGACGCCGGGCCGGACCGCGGCGATCTCGGGGAACGCCTCCAACAGCGTCGCCAGGCCCTTGCGCGACTCGGTGAAGCGGCCGATGAACGCCAGCGTCCCGCCCTGGCCGGGCTGCGTCTGCCACTCCGGCCGGGGCTCGGCGCGCTGGTAGAAACCGACGTCCACGCCGTTCGGGATCACCACCGCGTCGCCGCCCAGGTGCTCGACCAGGGTGCGGCGCGCGTATTCGGACACGGCGATACGGGCGCTGATCTTCTCCAGCGTGGGCTGGAGGATCGGGTACGCGACGGTCATCGCCCGCGAGCGCGGGTTGGCGGTGTGGAAAGTGGCGACGATCGGCCCGGAGCCGGCCCAGCAGGCCAGCATCGACAGGCTCGGCGAGGACGGCTCGTGCACGTGCAGCACGTCGAACGCGCCGTCGTGCAGCCAGCGCCGCACCCGCGCGGCGGACAGGAAGCCGAAGTTCACGCGCGCCACCGAGCCGTTGTACGGCACCGGCACCGCACGCCCGGCGGGGGTGACGTACTCCGGCAGCGAGGCCTCGTCGTCGGCCGGGGCCAGCACCGAGACCTCGTGACCCAGCCGGATCAGGTGCTCGGCCAGGTCCCGGACGTGGTTCTGCACGCCGCCCGGGATGTCCCACGCGTAAGGGCAGACCACGCCGATTTTCACGACGCCTCCGGGGAAGGCGACGGCTCCGGCTCAGGCGCGACCTTGGCCTGGGGCTCGGGCGCAGCCTTGGCCTCGGCTTCAGGCGCGGCCGCAGCCCCCGAATCCGTCTCTGTGTCCGCCGCCGCCGCAGCCGCAGCCGCCGGCTTCGCCTTGGGCGCCTTAGCCGGATCAAGGTCCGCGAGGAAGAACTTCTGCATCATGTGCCAGTCCGCCGGATGCGCGGCGATCCCCTCGGCATAAGCGTCGGCGAGCTGCTGGCACATCACGGCCACCTTCTCCGGCCGCTTCCCGTCAGCCGGAACCGGAATCTCCCGCCCCACCCTTATGCTCATCCGCCCATACGACGGGTACCAGAGCCGCACCGGCAGCAACGCCGCCCCGGTCTGCACCGCCAGCGCCGCCGGCCCGGCCGCGATCCGCGTGGCCTCGCCGAACATCGTCACCTGCGCACCGCTGGCGCTCAGGTCCCGGTCGGCGACCAGGGCGACCGTCTTGCCGGCCCGCAGCCGCCGGGCCAGCGTGCCGAACACCGACGGGCCCCCGTCGTGCGGCAGCACCTCCATGCCCAGGCCGCGCCGGTAGTCCAGGAACTTCTCGGCCACCGACTCCGGCTTCAGGTGCTCGGCGACCGTGGTGAAGCCCTCGCCGGTGAAGTGCACCAGCCACACCCCGGCGTGGTCGTAGTTGCCGGTGTGGCCCAGGGCCAGGATCGCTCCGCGGCCGGAGGACATCGCGGCCTTCAGCCGCCCTATGTCCTCGGCGGGGAAGTCGACGCTGCTCATGATGCGCTCACGGCTCCACGTCGGCACGCGGAACTGCTCGCAGTACTGCCGCAGCGCCGACCGCATGGCCTGGTGCGAGACCGCGCGCAGCTTCGCCTCCGACGTGTCCTTGCCCAGCACCCGCAGCAGGTTCTTCTCCAGCTGCCGCACCTGGCCGCCGCGCCGGGCCCACAGCCGGTCGGCGATGAGGTCGAACACCCGGTAGGCCGCGCGCTCCGGCAGCAGCTTCACCGCTCCCCACGCCGCCCCGTAGCCCCAGCTGACCAGCCGCTCCTTGGCGCTTTCCGTACGCACGGTCCCAGCGCTCACGCGACCGCCTCCCCCTTGAGCAGTACCTTGCGGACCAGCATCACCCGCTGCACCAGCGTGACGAAGGACCCGATGGCGATGGCCCACAGCGTGATCGCCTGGATGTAGGGCACGCCCAGCCCCGCCAGCCCGGTCGCCACCAGCGACCCGACCAGCCGCTCGCTGCGCTCGACGTAGCCGACGTTGGCGTTCACCCCGAGCCCCTCGGCGCGGGCCCGCGCGTAGGACACCACCGCGCCCAGCGCCATGATGGCCAGGCAGAGCCCGAACATGACCGGCTGGTTCCCGCCGCGGGCGAACCAGTACGCCAGCCCGCCGAAGATCGCCGCGTCGCCGAGCCGGTCCAGCGTGGAATCCCAGAACGCCCCGAACTTGTCGGTGCGCTCCAGAATCCGCGCCATCGTGCCGTCGATCAGATCGGAGAACACGAACGCGGTGATGACCACCGTCCCGACGAAGAACGACCCGCGCGGATAGAAGCACAGCGCACCGGCGATCACGCCGAGCGTGCCCACCAGCGTCACCGCGTCCGGACTGATCCCGATCTTCAGAAAGAACCGGGCGGTCGGGGTGAAGATGGCGGTGAAGAAGGCACGCGCATAACGGTTGAGCATGACCGTCCTGAAATCGGGTACGTGGGGTCGGTGGGGCGTCTGTCCCGCGGCCAGCCGACCGCGAGGCCATCATAGGGGTCCGGCCGCCTCCGGCTACCCTCGACGGCCGGGTGGGACCGTCCCCGCCCGACCCCCTCGCACCCGTCGTCAGGCCTGGTCGAGCCCCTGGTTCAGGGCGGACACCGCGGCCCGCACCATCGCGGTCACCACTGAGGTGTCCAGGCCCACGCCCCAGACCTCACGGCCGTCCACCCGGGAGCGGATGTAGCAGGCCGCGACGGCGTCGGCGCCGGCGGCCACCGCGTGTTCGGAGTAGTCGAGCACTTCGAACCGGATCCCGGCCTTGGCCAGGGCCACGGTCAGCGCCGACAGCGGCCCATTACCGGAACCGGATACCGGGATGACACCGCCGTCGGCGCGGACCACGCTCGCCCCGACCCGGTGGCCGCCCTCCGGGAGTTCCTGGAACGCCGGCTCGGTCAGCTGCCACGGGCCGTCCTCCCCCGGCACCACATACGTCGCCCGGAACAGCTCCCACAGATCCTTCGGCGCCATCTCCTGACCGTGCTGGTCGGTGGCCCGCTGCACCACCTTGGAGAACACCGGCTGAAACTCGCGCGGCAGATCGACGCCGTAGTGCGTGCGCAGCAGATAGGCCATCCCGCCCTTGCCGGACTGGCTGTTGACCCGGATCACGCCCTCGTAGCTGCGCCCGACGTCCGCCGGGTCGATCGGCAGGTACGGCACGTCCCACGGCGCCTGGTCCGGCGGCACTCCCAGCTTGGCGGCCGAGGCGGCGTGGTGCGCCATGCCCTTGCTGATGGCGTCCTGGTGCGTGCCGGAGAACGCGGTGTAGACGAGGTCGCCGCCGTAGGGGTGCCGCACGTGGACCGGGATCCGGTTGCACTCCTGGACCACGGCCTTGATCGCGTCGATGTCGGAGAAGTCGATCATGGGATCCACGCCCTGCGCGTGCAGGTTCAGCCCCAGCGTCACCAGGTCCACGTTGCCGGTGCGCTCGCCGTTGCCGAACAGGCAGCCCTCGACGCGCTGCGCCCCGGCCAGCACCGCGAGCTCGGCGCAGGCCACGCCGGTACCGCGGTCGTTGTGCGGGTGCACGGACAGGATCACGTCCTCGCGGCGGGCCAGGTTCCGGCTCATGTACTCGATCTGGTCGGCGTAGATGTTCGGCGTCGCCACCTCGACCGTGGCCGGCAGGTTGTGCACCACGGGGCGGTCGGCGCACGCGTCCCAGATCTCGGTGACCCGGTCGCAGACCTCGAGCACGTAGTCCGGCTCGGTCAGGTTGAACACCTCAGGCGAGAACTGGAAGCGCATCCGGTCGGCGCCCGAACTGTGTTCCGCGCCCGCGCCTTTCGCCCCCGAGCGCTGGTCGGCGAGCTTGGCGACCAGTTCCGCGGCGTCCTCGATCAGCGCCTTGACCTCGGCCCGGCTGCCCCGCAACACCAGGTCGCGCCAGGCCGGCGCGGTCGCGGTGTAGAGGTGGACCAGCACGTTCGGCAGGCCCTCGACCGCAGCGAAGGTCCGCTCGATCAGCTCGGGCTTGGCCGGGGTGAAGACGGAGATCGTGACGTCCTCCGGGATGTCGTCACGGGCCGCCAGCGAGCGCACGAAGTCGAAATCCGTCTGGCTGGCCGAGGGATAAGCGACCTCGATCTCCTTGTATCCCATCAGCAGGAACAGGCCGAACATCCGGGCCTTGCGCTCGGTGTCCATCGGCTCGGCCAGCGCCTGGTTGCCGTCCCGCAGGTCCACCGGGACCCACAGCGGCGCGGCGGTGAAGCGGTTGTCGGGCCAGGTCCGCGCTGGCTGTGTCTTCGTCTCCGGCTTCGCCGCGAGCGGGACGTCCACCCGGTCGAAGACGCTCCGGTAGCGGTGCGAGGGCATCGGGCTGGGCTGCTGGGGATTCCACGGCGGGGTCAGGGCTCGAGTCGTCATGCCCCCGAACGGTAGCACTCCTCAGACAAGCTGAGCACCTGAGTTGCTGAGCGGTGCCGGGACGGTGGTACAACTGGGGCCGTGAGCCTGCGATCGATCCAGCCCAGCCCGCTCGTGGAGCAGGCCGCCGAACAGCTGCGCGAGCAGATCACCGGCGGGGCCTGGCCGGTCGGCACCAAACTGCCCGGCGAGACCACGCTGGCCGCCTCGCTGGGCGTCGGCCGCTCCACGGTCCGCGAGGCGATCCGGGCCCTGGCCGGCGAGGGGCTGCTCCAGCCGCGGCAGGGGGCCGGGGTGTTCGTGCTGGCCGTCGAGTCCCGCACCGATCTGGCCGACCACCTGCGCAAAGCCTCGGTCGCCGACCTCTACGAGGTCCGGATGATGATCGAGACCCGGGCCGCGCGGCTGGCCGCCGAGCGCCGCACCCAGGCCGACGTCGCGACACTCGAAGCCGCGCTGGAGCGCCGGACCCGCGCCGCGCGCAGGTCCGACGAGGAGTTCGTGGACGCCGACGTCGCCCTGCACACGGCACTCGTGGCCGCGGCCGGGAACCCGGTGCTCACCGCCTTGTTCGAGCAGTTCGTCCCGACCCTGCGGGAGGGTCTGGTGGAGATGGTCAAACGGCTGGGCCGGGCCGACGAGAACCTGGGGCACCGGGCGCACGCGGCGCTGGTCGCGGCGGTCGCGGAGGGGAACCCGGACCGGGCCGAGACCGTGGTGAGCGAGGAGATCGGCGCGACCACGCTGCGCCGGATCCCGTGAGCCGCGACCTCGTAAACACCGCGTGAACCACTCGGGCCCCGCCCCCTTGTGGCCTGTCCGATATAGGAGTTGGCTGCAAGGAACAGCCGGGTAACGAAGTATGTACAGCTGGTACAACCGTTGCCCCCGTGTCATGACAAGATCGGCTCCGGCTCGGTGACGAGCCGCCCTGACCCAGGAAAAGGAGCACGCTCGATGGCAGACAAATCAGGCGGACAGGGCGGCCACGCCGGGGCCGCCGGCAGGGTGCCGACGCCCTCCGGGCCCGAGCGGATCCGGAACGTGGTGCTCGTCGGGCACACCGGTGCCGGCAAGACCACACTGGCCGAATCCCTGCTGGCGGCCACGGGCGCGGTGAACCGGCCCGGCCGGGTCGAGGAGGGCACCACCGTCACCGACTTCGACGAGGTCGAACAGCGGCAGCAGCGCTCGGTGGCCCTGGCCCTGGCCCCGGTGGAGTTCCAGGGTGTGAAGGTCAACCTGCTGGACGCCCCGGGCTACGCCGACTTCGTGGGCGACCTGCGCGCCGGACTGCGGGCGGCCGACGCCGCGCTGTTCGTCGTGTCGGCCGCCGACGGAGTCGACGGCTCGACGCGGCTGCTGTGGGAGGAGTGCGCGGCGGTCGGGATGCCGCGCGCCGTGGTCGTCACCAAGCTGGACTCGGCCCGCGCCGACTTCGACGAGATGGTGCTGATCTGCCAGCGCATCTTCGGCGACGGGGTGCAGCCGCTGTACCTGCCGCTGCTGGACGAGGAGGAACACGTCGGCGGGGTCATCGGACTGCTGACCCAGCGGATCTACGACTACTCCGAGGGCGAGCGCACCGAGCGCGACGCCGAGGAGGCGCACCGCGAGGGCGTGGAGAACGCCCGCAACGCCCTGATCGAGGGGATCATCGCCGAGAGCGAGGACGAGACCCTCATGGACCGCTACCTCGGCGGCGAGGAGCTGGACACCGAGGTGCTGATCGACGACCTGGAGAAGGCGGTCGCGCGCGGGTCCTTCTACCCGGTGCTGCCCTACTCGGCGATCGCCTCGGGGGCGGTCGCCGCTCCGCCGGCGCTGGGCTCGATCGAGCTGCTGGAGCTGATGACCAAGGCCTTCCCCTCGCCGCTGGAGCACGAGGTGCCGCCGGTCAGCTCGCCGGAGGGCAAGCCGAAGGGCCCGCTGACCTGCGACCCCGACGGGCCGCTGGTGGCCGAGGTGGTGAAGACCTCCACCGACCCCTACGTCGGGCGGATCAGCCTGGTCCGGGTGTTCTCCGGCACGCTGCGCCCCGATCTGCCGGTCCACGTCTCCGGCCACGGCCAGGAGTCCCGCGGGCACGCCGACCACGACATCGACGAGCGGGTCGGCGCGCTGTCCTGCCCGCTGGGCAAGGTGCAGCGCGGCATCGACGCCGGGATCGCCGGCGACATCGTCGCGGTGGCCAAGCTGCTGCACGCCGAGAGCGGCGACACGCTGTCCGGCAAGGACGACCCGATGCTGATCGAGCAGTGGCTGATGCCGGACCCGCTGCTGCCGGTCGCGATCCGCGCGCACGCCAAGAGTGACGAGGACAAGCTGTCGCAGTCGCTGTCCCGGCTGGTCGCCGAGGACGCCACGCTGCGCCTGGAGATGAACCCGGAGACCCGGCAGCTGGTGCTGTGGTGCATGGGCGAGGCGCACATGGACCTGGTCCTGGACCGGCTGAAGAACAAGTTCGGCGTGGCCGTGGACACCGTCTCGCACCGGATCTCGCTGCGCGAGACCTTCGGCGGGGCCGCCAAGGGCCACGGCCGACACGTCAAACAGTCCGGCGGCCACGGCCAGTACGCGATCTGCGACATCGAGGTCGAGCCGCTCCCGTCCGGCAGCGGCTTCGTGTTCGTGGACAAGGTGGTCGGCGGCGCGGTGCCCCGCAACTACATCCCCTCGGTGGAGAAGGGCGTGCGGGCGCAGATGGAGCGCGGCGTCGCGGCCGGCTACCCGATGATCGACCTGCGCGTGACCCTCTACGACGGCAAGGCGCACTCGGTGGACTCCAGCGACATGGCCTTCCAGACCGCCGGTGCCCTGGCCCTGCGCGACGCCGCGGCCAAGACCAGCATCCTGCTGCTGGAGCCGGTCGACAGCCTGGAGATCCAGGTCGCCGACGAGTACGTGGGCGCGGTGATGGGCGACCTGTCCTCCCGGCGCGGCCGGGTGTCGGGCTCGGAGCCCGGCGAGAACGGCCGCACGGTGATCCGGGCCGACGCCCCGGAGGTGGAGATCGGCCGCTACGCGATCGAGCTGCGCTCGCTGTCGCACGGCACCGGGACGTTCACCCGGAGCTACCTGGGGCACGAGCCCATGCCGCCGCAGCTGGCGACGAAGGTGAAGGCCGAGGTCGAGCAGGAGGCGTGACAGCACCGCAGCGCGCAAGGTCCTAACACGGCAGGAGGGGTCCCGACGCAGGACCCCTCCTCCCGCCTGTCATGTACACCAGTGTTCAGACTCAACACCGTGAGTCGCTGGTGAACCTCGACGGGTGAGGGTGGGAACGACGGTGCCGCGCAAATCCTCGGCGAATCAGCCGACCATGCAATTGAACGTCCCGGCGCCGGCGGCGAGTACGGCGCCGTCGCAACAGCAGGGGCTGCCACAGTCGCCGCCGGGGTCAACTCTGGTAAAGCCTCCGCAGCAGGCTCCGGTGCTGCCGCCGGGCCAGCCTCAGTCTCCCGGGCAATCTCCGCCTCCAGGGCAGCCCCAGTCTCCCCGGCGATCCGCGTCGGGGCCGTCTCGCCGGGCGGTCCTGGCCATCGCACTGGTTCTTGTACTAGTCGCCGCCGGCGGCGGCGTGACCTGGGCGATGTGGCCGACGAGCAAGGCGGCGCCGCCCGCGGCCAGTCCCCTGCACGTCGTCCCCGGCACGGTCCAGGCCGCGGTACTGACCCCGGACGAGGTCAGCAAGGCGATCGGCACGACGGTGATCGCCGGCCCGCAGAGCGACCAGCCGCCGGCCGCGCTGACCGCCGACCCGGCGTTGTGCGCGGTGGCCGTGGGACCGGCGACCGCGTCCGGCTACACGTCGGGCTGGACGGTGTTCCTGTCCACCACGTATGAGGACTCTGCCGGGTCCGGGGACTACACCGTGACCCAGACCGTGGGCGTCTACGGCAGCGCGGACCAGGCCACGAGCGTGTTCGGCAAGCTCGGCGACGGCGTGAAGGGCTGCCCGTCGGCGACCCGGACCGACCCGAATCAGGGCCCGGTGAAGTGGGACTACACCGTCGGCACGGCGACCTCGGACACCCTCGTCTGGACCGCTACGCAGGAGTCCGGCGGCGGGTGGGCGTGCTACCGGCAGGCCCGGCTCAAGGGCAAGGACGTGGTGCAGGTCGCGGTGTGCGAGGGCGGGGACGGCGGGTCGGCGGCCGCGCAGGTCGCCGGGCAGTTCACGGCCCGGGTGAGCGGGTAGCCATGGCTGTCTTCACTGCTATCGGCCGGGGTTTGCCGCTGCGCCGCTCAGCTGCGGTGCTGGCCACCGCCACGCTTGGCCTGGCGGCCTTCGCCGGACCCGCACAGGCCACGTCCGGACCGACTGTTCCGCTCGCGCAGCCGATCTCAACCACCGCGACCGCGGCCGGGCCGGCCACCGACGACGACCCCGGGCTGACCCCGACCCCGACTCCTGATATGCCGGGGGTACTGATCGCCACGGCCGAGCCCGAGGCTCAGGCGATCGCGGCGAAGTACCAGGCCGACGCGCAGGCCGTCACAGCGCAGGCAAACGCGGCCAAAGCCGAGGAAGGCCCGCTTGAGACACGCGCGGCCGACGTACAGACACGCGAGGCCAACCTGGAGGCGCAGTTCGCGAGCACACAAGCGCGGGCCAACACCCTCAACGGCCAAGCCGACGCCCTCAACACCGCCATCGCCACCCACAACAGCGAACCGCACCAGTTCCAGCTCCCGGCTCAGGCAAGCCAACTGGCCGCGTACAACCAGGAAAAAGCGAACCTCGAAGCCCAACAGGCGAGCCTGCAAAGCCAGTTCAACGCCCTCACCGCACAAACCAACCAACTGCAAAGCGCACAAGCCCAGGCCGACGCTGACCAGGCAAAGGTCAACGCCGACATCCAGAAGCACAACGCCGCCGTGGCGGCGCTCCAGACCGCCATCTCGAATCTGAAGGCCGAGCGCCAAGCGTGCGTCGCGAAGATCGCCGCACTCCTCCAGAACATGCTCGCCGGCACCCAGACCGGCGGCGCCAGCCCCCTGGCCACCGCCGGCGGCGACCAGTCCGCCCCGGCAGCCGCCCTCGCCCCGACCCCGCAGGCCCAGGCACTGCCCAGCGGCGGCGGCGACCAGTCGGCCCCGGCCCAGGTCGGCACCTACGCCCCGGTCACAGTCGGAGCGACCGGCACCGCGGGCACCCAGACCGGATCGGGCTCGGCCCAGACCGGCACGGCACCCCCGCTCGTCATCACCCCGACCACGGTGGAGACGTACATGCCGCCGGCCGGCCTCGCCAAAATGTCCGCGGACCAGGCCGCCGACATAAACCCGGCCCAAACCTACGGCGCCCTGATCCCCGAACCCAGCGGCAACTACGCGGTGCTCCAGCTCCCGCTGCCCGCGGGCACCACGGCACCCCCGGGCCAACAGGCCTACACCACCGCCATCAACAACGGCGCCAAGGCCACCACCTACATCGCCGGCAAGCCGGTCGTGGTCGACCATGTCGTGCTGGCGAGCCCGATGCCCACGGCGAACCAGGGCGGGGACACCGCGCGGCCGGTGCAGGCCTCGCCGCTGGCGTCGGCCCTGCCGAGCTGGCTGCCGAGGCTGAACCAGCCCAGTGCGGTGAGCGGGCCGCCAGTCAGCGTCACCGCGCTGCAGGGGCTGCTCGGGCAGAACGGCCTGAACTTCTACGCGACGCGGTTCGACCTCGAATACGCACCGGTCATCTTGGATGGCAACGGCAACCCCTTGTATGCCACCGCTCCCGTGGATGCACAGGGCAACCCCGCGCTAGGTCAGACCGGGAAGCCGATCCTTCGGTTCTCAAGCCTGGGTCTGCAGAACCCCGGCCAGGCGATGAACGCCTTCTTCCAGGCGGCGGTGGCCAACGCGAGTGCCCGGGCTGAACCGCCCTGTCCCGAACACAGTTTCTCGGGGTCTACCAAGGTCCTGATGGCGGACGGCTCCGTCAAGCCGATCGCCGACGTCCGGGTCGGGGACCTGATCCGGAACGCCCAGCCGGGCGGCGGGACGGAGGTCCACCGCGTGGACCAGGTCCACATGACGACGACGGACACCGCCTTCGTCGATGTGGCCGTGGCCGTACCCGGGGGCGGCGGCACCATCGTCGGAACGGCGAACCATCCGTTCTACGACACCAGCGCCGGCGGGTTCGTCGATGCCGGTGATCTGCGGGCGGGCGACCGTCTCCAGACCGGGACGAGCGGACGGGCCACAGTGGACGCCGTCCACGCGCAGGTCGGACCGCTCGTCACCTACGACCTGACGATCGACGGGTTGCACACGTACTTCGTCGAAGCCGGGCAGACGCCGGTATTGGTCCACAACGATATCTGCAGCGAGCTTCCCTCGAAAGTCAGTGCGAAATACGCCGTACTGGGCCGACTGAAGGACACTGAAAAAGCGAACAAATGGCCCAACTACGAAGTCCTCGGACTCCCCAGCGGCTGGACGATCGCCGCGAACGACGCGTTCATCGCGGGTGTGATCGCGAAAGGGCAGACGGTCTACTTCGCCTCGCCCCTGACCCCGCAAAACCTGTGGGACGCCGCGAAAAACAGAGTAACCGTGACCTTCCGTGAAGTCGTCCAGCTCTTGAATGCCGGATACACGTTCAGAGGAGCCGACGGCAACCCGTACCAGTACATGGATCCACCCGGAGTCCCGTAAGACGACGGCCGAGGGGCAAGCGGCAGAACAAGACGGCTCCCTGGGGAATCGCGATCGATTCCCCAGGGAGCCGCGTGCCTCGCGGGCCTCAGCCCGAGACACTCCCGCGCGCCGCCGGCGGCAGCGCGCAAGCAGCGGTGCCGCCAGGCATCCGCTGCCGGTTGTTCGCGATCAGGCGATACACGCCGGCCGCGATCCAGCGGACCGGCGGGGTGCGGAGCATCCATCCGGCCGCGGCGTAGATTCCGCCCGCTGAAATCAAAAGGCGCGCAACTGCCTGCGCGCCTCCGTGGATTCGGCCTGTCGGGTCCACCCACAACACTTCGTGTGTTGCCCGTTCCTCTGTTGTTCCGTACAACTCGAGGTCTGTGAACTGGTAAGCCGTCACCTCCGCGTCGATCGGGAGGCGCTTGAGGACGTTGACCGAGCGCGTGCAGAAGGCACAGTCACCGTCATAGATCAGAACCGGCTTGGGGAAGCTGCCCTCGTCCATACCCTCATTCTACGGGCCATTCGTCCGCCAACAGCTTGCGGGTTTCCCCTAGCAGCTGCGGAAGGACCTTGGTCTGGCCCACCACGGGCATGAAGTTCGTGTCGCCGCCCCAGCGCGGGACCACGTGCTGGTGCAGATGTGCCGCGATGCCCGCACCTGCGACGTCGCCCTGGTTCATGCCGATGTTGAAGCCCTGCGCTCCGGAGGCGGCGCGGACCGCGGTCATCGCGCGCTTGGTGAAGTCGGCGAGTTCGGCGGTCTCGGGCAGGGTCAGGTCTGTGTAGTCCGCCACGTGCCGGTACGGGACCACCATCAGGTGCCCGCCGTTGTACGGGTACAGGTTCAGCACCGCGTAGACCAGCTCCCCGCGGGCGATGATCAGCCCGTCCTCGTCGCTCAGCGACGGGATGCGGCAGAACGGGTCCTCGCCGGCGGCCGGGCCGGTGGGCTTGTTCTCGCCCTTGATGTAGGCCATGCGGTGCGGCGTCCACAGCCGCCGGAAGCCGTCCGGCTCCCCCACGCCGTCCTGCGCCTGAAGGTCGGCCGCCTGGTTCGGGTCGTCGGTCGGGTCCGGCATGGTCATGACACGAAGCTTAGGCGGTGCGCCTTTCGGGACGGAATAGCGTCCTGAGGATCTTCCTGGTGCCCCGGGCTTACCCGGAGACCGCATATTGTTGAAGCCACTATGACCCTCACCGATCGCCTGCCCGCCACCGACGACCCCGACGCGCTCTTCGACGCCTTCAGCGAGTGGGCCGGCGAGCAGGGGATCACGCTCTATCCAGCCCAGGAGGAGGCGCTGCTGGAGGTGGTGACAGGGGCCAACCTGATTCTGTCCACCCCCACCGGCTCCGGCAAGTCGCTGGTCGCCGCCGGCGCGCACTTCGCCGCGCTGGCCCGCTACCGCGACGACCCCCGGCAGCGCACCTACTACACCGCGCCGATCAAGGCGCTGGTGAGCGAGAAGTTCTTCGCGCTGTGCGCCATGTTCGGCGCGGACAAGGTCGGGATGCTCACCGGCGACGCCAGCGTGAACCCGAACGCGCCGATCATCTGCTGCACCGCCGAGGTGCTGGCCAACCACGCGCTGCGCGACGGCGCCTCGGCCGACATCGGCCAGGTGGTGATGGACGAGTTCCACTTCTACGCCGAACCCGACCGCGGCTGGGCCTGGCAGGTGCCGATCCTGGAGCTGCCGAAGGCACAGTTCGTGCTGATGTCGGCGACGCTCGGTGACGTCACCCGGTTCGAGAAGGACCTCACCCGGCGCACCGGCCGCCCGACCGCGGTGGTCTCCTCCGGGCAGCGTCCGGTGCCGCTGTATTACTCCTATTCAGAGACGCCGCTGCACGAGACGCTGGAAGACCTCCTGCAGACCAATCAGGCGCCGATCTACGTCGTGCACTTCACCCAGGCCGCGGCCATCGAGCGCGCGCAGGCGCTGATGAGCGTCAACGTGTGCACCAAGGAGGAGAAGGCCAAGATCGCCGACATGATCGGCAACTTCCGGTTCACCGCCGGCTTCGGCAAGACGCTCTCGCGGCTGGTCCGGCACGGGATCGGCGTGCACCACGCGGGCATGCTGCCGAAGTACCGGCGCCTGGTGGAACTGCTGGCGCAGGCCGGGCTGCTGAAGGTGATCTGCGGCACCGACACCCTGGGCGTCGGCATCAACGTGCCGATCCGCACCGTGCTGTTCACCGGGCTGACCAAGTACGACGGCGTGCGGACCCGCCAGCTCAAGGCCCGCGAGTTCCACCAGATCGCCGGGCGCGCGGGCCGGGCCGGCTACGACAGCGCCGGCTACGTCGTGGCGCAGGCCCCCGAGCACGAGGTGGAGAACGCCAAGCGCGTCTCGAAGGCCGGCGGCGACAAGAAGAAGCTCTCGCGGGTGGTCCGGGTCAAGGCGCCGGAGGGCTTCGTCTCCTGGGGCAAGCCGAGCTTCGAGCGTCTGGTCGCCGCCGAGCCGGAGCCGCTGACGTCCAGCTTCCAGGTCAGCCACGCGATGCTGCTGAACGTCATCAGCCGCCCGGGCAACGCCTTCGACGCGATGCGGCACCTGCTGGAGGACAACCACGAGGACCGCAAGTCGCAGCTGAAGCTGATCCGCAAGGCGATCGCCATCTACCGGGGACTGCTGGCCGCCGGGATCGTCGAGCGCCTGGACGAGCCGGACGAGCAGGGCCGGACCGTGCGGCTGACCAAGGACCTGCAGTTCGACTTCGCCCTGAACCAGCCGCTGTCGCCGTTCGCGCTGGCCACGCTGGAACTGCTGGAGCCGGAGTCGCCGACATACGCGCTGGACGTCCTGTCGGTCATCGAGTCGACGCTGGACAACCCGCGGCAAGTGCTGTCCGCGCAGCAGAACAAGGCGCGCGGCGAGGCAGTCGCGCAGATGAAGGCGGACGGGATCGAGTATGAGGAGCGGATGGAGATCCTTGAGAACGTCGGGTATCCCAAGCCGCTCCAGGAACTTCTAGAGGCGGCGTACGACGTCTACAAGCGCAGCTCCCCGTGGGTCGCCGACTACGAGGTCGCCCCGAAGTCCGTGGCGCGCGACATGTTCGAGCGCGCCATGACCTTCGCGGAGTACGTGAGCTTCTATACGCTGCCGCGCTCCGAAGGTCTCCTCCTGCGCTACCTCGCGGACGCCTACAAGGCGCTCAAGCACACGGTGCCCGAGGAGATGCGCAACGACGAGGCCAACGACCTCATCGAGTGGCTCGGCGAGATGGTGCGCCAGGTCGACTCCTCGCTGCTCGACGAGTGGGAGGAACTGGTCAACCCGGGCGAAGAGGCCCCGGCCGTCTCTCCGCACAACTTCGACGAGCGCCCGCCCCCGGTCACCGCGAACGCCCGCGCGTTCCGGGTCATGGTCCGCAACGAGCTGTTCCACCGCGTGGAGCTCTTCGCGTTGAGGAAGTACGACGACCTCGGCGAGTTGGACGCGGCCTCCGGCTGGGACTCGGAGAAGTGGTACTACGCGATCGAGGACTACTACGACGCCCACGACGTGCTTGGCACCGGCCCGGACGCCCGCGGCCCGAAGCTGCTGGTCATCGACGAGAAGCCGGAGGACCGGCCGGGCACCTGGCTGATCCGGCAGATCTTCGACGACCCCGAGGGCTACCACGACTGGGGCATCAGCGCCGAAGTGGACCTGGCGGCCAGCGACGAGGCGGGCACGGCCGTGGTGACCGTCACCGCCGTGAACCAGCTGTAGCACCCCGGGATCGTTCCGCGGCCCTGCCGCGTTGGTCGGTGGGAGGACCTACGATGGCGCGGCGGCACCGATACCGCCGCGCACGACCCAGCGCCGTACAAGACCGACCGCCGCGCAAGACCGACCGCCGTGCGACACCGACCGTCGCGCACGACTGACCGTCCCGCAGACAGACCGCCGCGCGCGACGAGACGACGACCCAGCCGACCCCCGAGGTGAGTGACCCGATGGCCCGCAAGAACCTGCGCCTGATCAAGCCCGGCGAGTACCGGCCGGACTGGTCTCAGTCCGCGCGCGGAGGCGGCATCTCGCCGATCTTCCCGGCGTTGGTCGCCTGCTTCGTGGCCAGCGGGATCGCGCTGTACAAGGGCTACGGCAGCGATCGCGCCGGGGTGTTCATCTTCGTGCTCAGCGGCTGGCTGATCTCGCTGTGCCTGCACGAGTTCATGCACGCCGCGGCCGCCTACTGGGGCGGCGACCACACCGTGGCCGGCAAGGGCTACCTGCGCCTGGACCCGCGCGTCTACGGGCACCCGGTGCTGACCTTCGTGCTGCCGCTGTTCTTCCTGCTGATCGGCGGCCTGCCGCTGCCCGGCGGCGCGGTGATGATCGAGTCGCACCGGCTGCGCGGTAAGTGGAAGGACTCGCTGGTCTCGGCGGCGGGGCCGGCGGTGAACGTGGTGTTCTCGGCGGTGCTGATCGTGGTGCTGAAGGTGTGGGGGCCGGGCTACATCCTGTACCCCAGCATCCCCGCCCACGCCGGCGCCTTCTGGTCCGCCTTGACGTTCCTGGCCTACATCCAGGTCGCGAGCGCGATACTGAACCTGCTCCCGATCCCCGGCCTGGACGGCTACGGCATCATCGAGCCCTTCCTCAGCGCCGACTGGCGCCGCATGGGCGCCCAGATCGCGCCCTACGGCATCCTCCTCGTCTTCGCGCTGCTCTACGCCCTCGGCCCGGACCGGAACTTCATCGCCAAATGGGCTCAGGACATCCTGAACGGGCGCACGCCGGTCAACGGCCAGTACTTCGGGTACCACCTGTTCCGGTTCTGGGACACGCTCAGCTACTAAGTCCCCGCTGGATTCACGGGGTCAACGCGGCGATACAAGCCCGCAGTGCTGAGGCGAGTTGGCGTTGCTGACCGGTGTCGAGCCCGGTCAGCATCCGCTGTTCGACGACGGTCACCGCCGCGTCGCAGGCCTGAAGGGTTTCGCGTCCCCCGTCGGTAAGTTCAGCCTGAAGGATCCGCCCGTGGGTGGGATGCCGGCTGCGGATGGCCCAGCCGCGCTGTTCGAGGTCGCGCAGGTTCTCGTTCATGCTCTGCGGGGTGATGAACGCGCGGCGGGCCAGTTCGGCGTTGGACAGGCCCGGTTCCTCGGCCAGGGCCGTGAGCACGGCGAACTGGGTGAGGGTGACGCCGTACTCGTGGAGCGCCCGGGTCATCTGGGCGTTGAGTGCGGCCTGGGCCTTCTTGATCAGGTAGCCGGGCCGGTCGACGGTGTCCCGCGGCTGGTGCGCATCGCCCATGGTTCCCCTCCTCCGTCTTCGGTCTGCTGATTGATATCAGGTTACCTTGCATAGTTCGGGGTTCGCGTCTACTCTGAATATCAGGTTCCCTGACATCAAAGGAGTGGTGCCGTCATGGCTGTCACCGGCCCGTCGTTCGTCGCGCTGCAGGTACACGACTTGGAAGCGTCTGCCCGCTTCTACGAGGAGCGGCTGGGGCTCACCCGCGCGCCCGTCTCCCCTCCGCACGGAGTGGTGTTCGATACCCGGCCGATCCCGTTCGCGGTGCGCGAACCCCTGGTCGACCTGGACGCCAGCGACAAGCTCGGCTGGGGTGTCGTGCTGTGGCTCCAGGCTGAGGACGTCGACAAGATCCACGCCGACCTGGTCGAGCACGGCGTGCGGATCGTGACCGAGCCGTTCGACGGCCCGTTCGGCCGGACCTTCGCGTTCGCCGACCCCGACGGGTACGTCGTCACGCTGCACAGCTGACGGCCCACGCGGCCCACGGGGTCCACGCAGCCGTCAGCCGTCAGGCACCGCCGAACCGTGAGCGCCCGCCGCGGATTCCGCGGCGGGCGCTCGAAGTCCGGCGACTACGCCAGTCCGGCGCGGCGCAGCGCGTCGGCCAGCGCGCCCTGCGGCTCGCTGTTCCCGCCGCGCCGATCGCCGCCGCGACCGCCGCCATTGCCCCCTCCGTTGCCGCCACCGCCGCCGTTGCCGCCACCGCGCCGGTCACCGCCGCCGCCCTGGCCGCCGTTCCCGCCCCGCCGGTCGGCACCCCCGCCACCGCCACGGCCGTCGCGCCCGCGACCGCCGCCGCCGCCGTTCTCCGAGGACTGCCGCTGCCGCCCCGGCCCGCCGGACCCGCTCCCGGCCTCGTCGTCCAGCCGCAGCGTCAGCGCGATCCGCTTGCGCACCGCGTCCACGTCCAGCACCTTCACCCGCACCACGTCGCCGGGCTTCACCACGTCGCGCGGGTCCTTGACGTAGGTCTTGGACAGCGCCGAGATGTGCACCAGGCCGTCCTGGTGGACGCCGACGTCGACGAAGGCGCCGAAGGCCGCGACGTTAGTGACCACACCCTCCAGCAGCATCCCCGGCTGCAGGTCGCCGATCTTCTCGACGCCCTCCTTGAAGGTCGCCGTCTTGAACGCCGGGCGCGGGTCCCGGCCGGGCTTCTCCAGCTCGGCGAGGATGTCCGTCACGGTCGGGACGCCGAACGTGTCGTCGGCGAACTGCACCGGCTTCAGCGCGCGCAGGGTCTTGGTGTCGCCGATCAGTTCCTTGATGCCGGTGCCGGTCGTCGACAGGATCCGGCGGACCACCGGGTAGGCCTCCGGGTGCACCGAGGAGGCGTCCAGCGGGTCGTCGCCGCCGGGGATGCGCAGGAAGCCCGCGCACTGCTCGAAGGCCTTGGCGCCCAGGCGCGGCACGTTCTTGATGGCGCCGCGGGTCGCGAACGGGCCGTTGGCGTCGCGGTGCGCCACGATGTTGTCGGCCAGCGAGGAGCCGATGCCCGACACCCGGGTCAGCAGCGGCGCCGAGGCGGTGTTGACGTCCACGCCGACGGCGTTCACGCAGTCCTCGACCACCGCGTCCAGCGAGCGCGACAGCTTCCCCTCGGCCAGGTCGTGCTGGTACTGGCCGACGCCGATCGACTTCGGGTCGATCTTCACCAGCTCGGCCAGCGGGTCCTGGAGCCGCCGGGCGATGGACACCGCGCCGCGCAGCGAGACGTCCATGTCCGGCAGTTCCTGCGAGGCGAACGCCGACGCCGAGTACACCGAGGCGCCGGCCTCGGAGACCATGATCTTCGTCAGCTTCAGCTCCGGCAGCCCGGCGACCAGTTCGGAGGCCAGCTTGTCGGTCTCGCGGGAGGCGGTGCCGTTGCCGAACGCGATCAGCTCGACCTTGTGCACCTTGCACAGCGAGGCCAGCTTGGCCAGCGCCTCGCTCCACTTGTTCTGCGGGACGTGCGGGTAGATGACGTCGGTGGCGACCACCTTGCCGGTGGCGTCGACCACGGCGACCTTCACGCCGGTGCGGTAGCCCGGGTCCAGGCCCATGGTGGCGCGGGTGCCGGCCGGGGCGGCCAGCAGCAGGTCGCGCAGGTTGGCGGCGAAGACCCGGACCGCCTCGTCCTCGGCCAGCGTCCACAGCTGCATCCGGATGTCCACGGCCAGCCGGACCAGGATGCGGGTGCGCCAGGCCCAGCGCACGGTGTCGTTCAGCCACTTCACACCGGCGCCGGCCGTGCTCGGCGAGGGGACGGCGAAGTTCTTGGCGATCCGGACCTCGTAGCCGCTCGGCGTCACCGGCGCACCGGGCTCGGCGTCCTCGGGCTCGGGGTCGAAGGTGAGGTCCAGGACCTCCTCCTTCTCCCCGCGCAGCAGCGCCAGGATGCGGTGCGAGGGCAGCGCGGTGAAGGGCTCGGCGAAGTCGAAGTAGTCGGAGAACTTCGCGCCGGCCTCCTCCTTGCCCTCGCGGACCTTGGAGGTCAGCCGGCCGGACTCCCACATGCGCTCGCGCAGCGCGCCGATCAGGTCGGCGTCCTCACCGAACCGCTCGACCAGGATCGAGCGCGCGCCGTCCAGGGCCGCCGCGGCGTCCGCCACGCCCTTGTCGGCGTCCACGTAGTCCGCGGCGCTGCCGGTCGGATCGAGGTTCGGATCCGCGAGCAGCGCGTCGGCCAGCGGCTCCAGCCCGGCCTCCCGGGCGATCATCGCCTTGGTCCGGCGCTTGGGCTTGAACGGGAGGTAGATGTCCTCCAGCCGGGACTTGGAGTCCGCGGCGAGGATCTGCGCCTCCAGCGCCTCGTCGAGCTTGCCCTGACCGCGGATGGACTCCAGGATCGCCTCCCGGCGCTCCTCCATCTCGCGCAGGTAGCGCAGCCGCTCCTCCAGGGTGCGCAGCTGCGCGTCGTCCAAGCCCTCGGTCACCTCCTTGCGGTACCGCGCGACGAACGGCACGGTCGCACCGCCGTCCAGGAGCTCGACGGCCGCCCGGACTTGCCGGTCGACGACGCCGAGCTCCTCGGCGATGCGCAGGTGGATGGACGCTGCTGTCGCTGCCACGCGTGGTACTCCCGCCAGGTGAAAAGCCTGCTATCTCGCGAGAGCGATCCTAGCGACTACAGGACGAACTTCTCCGCGACCGTCGAGTACTCGAAGAGTTCTTCGTCGGTGAACCACAGCGCGACTTCCTGCTTGGCCTCGTCGATGTTGCCCGAGGCGTGCACCAGGTTGGCCACGGCGATGCCGTTGGCGGTGGCGTAGGCCTTGTTCTGGTGCGCGAAGTCGCCGCGGATGGTGCCCGGGGCGGCCTCGTTCGGGTAGGTGGAGCCGACCAGCTTGCGGACCGTCTTGACCGCGTCGATGCCCTCCAGGACCAGGGCGAGCACCGGACCGGACTGCATGAAGGCGGCGGTGGCGTTGTAGACGCCGGCGCCGAAGCGCTCCTCCAGGTCGAAGTAGTGCTTGCGGGTCAGATCGGCGTCCATCCAGACCATCTTGGAGCCGACCACCTTCAGCAGCGCGTCCTCGAACCGGGTCAGGACCCGTCCCATCGTGCCGCGCGCCACGGCGTCGGGCTTGAGCAGGACGAGCGTCCGCTCGACGGGGGCGCCGTTGTCGGTCATATGCGTGGTCCTTCGCTCTTCGACGATGTTTCCGATACTTCTGTAAGCATCTTATTGGGCGCGCGCGACGGTGATGATTTCGCGGCTGTCCGCCGTCAGCGGCCCGCGCTTCCAGTCGCCGTACTGGTCCTGGATCCGGAAACCGGCTTCTTCCAGGAACGGGTTCAATGTCTCGGGGATGTGGAAGCGCAGCGTCGTGCCGGAGACGCGCAGCGGCGCGCCGTCCGGGAGCGCGGTGGTCTCGGTGAACGTCACCCGGGGGCCGTCGACCCGCTCCACCTGATACCAGCCGCGGATCTCGCGGCCGTCGGGCAGCGTGAGGTTCCCGGCGTTCGAGGGGTTCCACTCCTCCCAGGCACGTCCCTGCAGGTGGCGGGTGCCGAACACGAAAGTGCCGCCGCCCACCAGCGCCCGGCGGATCGCGGCCAGCGAGGCCCGCAGGTCCTCGTCGGTAGCGAAGCACTGGAAGGCGTTGCTGGCCATCACGGCGAGGTCGAACTCCTCGGCGTAGGCCATCTCGGCGGCGGTCGCCCGGACCCACTCGATGTCCGTCCGGCGCCGGGCCCGGGCCAGCATCGACTCGTCCGGATCGACACCGACCAACCGGCCGGTGTGCCCGGCGGCCCGGGCCGCGTGCAGCATGCTCCCGGTGCCGCAGCCCACGTCGAGGACCGCTTCAGCGGCGGCGACCGCGTCGGAATAGAAGCGGTCGGCCGGCCAGTCGG
The DNA here is from genome assembly GCF_018274385.1 of Catenulispora pinistramenti. GTDB lineage: Bacteria > Actinomycetota > Actinomycetes > Streptomycetales > Catenulisporaceae > Catenulispora > Catenulispora pinistramenti. The sequence continues at coordinate 48,793 of NZ_JAAFYZ010000025.1, forward strand.
GATCCCAGGGGTTCTCCAGGTCGTATACGAGAGCTGAATCATCGTCGGTGAAGGTCTGTGAGTCCTGATCCACTCGGACAGCTGTAGCCGGAAAAGCCGGTACCGTCCACTGGTTTTCACTGTTCCTAGCAGGAACTTCGCTGCTCGCCGTCGAGTGCCTGCCGTTAACCTCGCGGTTGCAAAATCGCGTTGTATCGCGTGTCACAATAGGCGGGTAACGAGTCCGCGAGTCGGACCCGCACATAGGGGTGGGGACCGTCCGCGGACTCCAGGTCGCGATAGCCTGAGGGGGCTCTTTCGTGAGTGGTAACGCGTTGACCAACGCGGATTCGGAACCGGGCGTCTTCGCCCGGGTCGTGTCCGGGCGCAGATCCAAGTGGGCGGTGTTCGCCGCCTGGCTGGTGGTGATCATCGCCCTGGGCAGCTTCGCCACGAAGCTGAACGGCGCCCAGAAGAACGACACCACGTCTTGGCTGCCCAAGAGTGCCGAATCCACGAAGGAACTGAAGATCGAGGGTGACTTCCACCCGAACTGGTATCCGGCGATCCTGCTCTACGCCCGCTCGACCGGGCTGACCGACGCCGACAAGGCGCAGGCCCAGCACGCCGCGGCGATCATGGAGCAGGACCCGCCGGCGAAGAACCTGGACCTGGTGGTGCACAACGCCGTCCAGACGATCCCGGTGACCACCGGCCCGAACGCCGGCAAGGCGATCCAGATCATCGTGCCGGTGAACCCCGGCAGCGACGGCTGGAACAAGTTCCCGGACACCGTCACGGCCATGAAGGCCGCGCTCGGCCCGCCCACCGCGGGCCTGCAGACCTACGTGACCGGGCCGATGGGTGAGGCCGGCGACGAGGCCGACGCCTTCAAGAAGATCAACGGCTCGCTGACCTACTTCACCGCGTTCGCGGTGATCATCATCTTGCTGATCGCCTACCGCAGCCCGATCCTGTGGCTGCTGCCGCTGATCACGGTCGGCGGCGCCGCCCTGACGGTGGCCGAGTCGGTGATCTATCTGCTGGCCAAACACGCGGGACTGACGGTGAACGGCCAAGCCGCGTTCATCTTGATCGTCCTGGTGTTCGGAGCGGGCACCGACTACGCGCTGTTGCTCATCGCGAGATATCGGGAAGAGCTCAGACGGTACGAGGACCGGCACGAGGCGATGGCGCACGCCGTGCACCGAGCCGGGCCGGCCCTGGTCGCCAGCTCCGCGACGGTCGCCGTCAGCATGCTGATCCTGCTGGTCGCCGAGATGAACTCGACCAAGGGCATGGGCCCGGTCCTGGCCATCGGCGTGATCATCGCACTGTGCGCGATGCTGACCCTGATGCCGGCGCTGCTGGTGATCTTCGGCCGCTGGGTGTTCTGGCCGGTGCGCCCGACGTTCGGCTCCGACGAGCCGACCCAGCACGGAGTCTGGGCCCGCATGGGCAAGCGGATCGCGGTCCGGCCGCGCGCCGTGTGGGTGGGCACCGCGGTGGTCCTGGTCGCGCTGGCCGGCGGCATCACCGAGCTCAACGCCCACCAGCAGACCGTGGCCGAGCAGTTCGTCACCAAGCCCGCCTCCGTGACCGGCGCCGAGGTGCAGGCCCAGTACTTCCCGGACAACTCCGGGCAGCCGCTGGCCGTCATCGGCGACGCCGGTCAGCTGGACGCGGTCGTGGCCAAGCTGAAGACGGTCCCGGGGGTCGACCCGAACGGCGTCGACGTCCCGAAGACCCTGAAGAACCCGATCGTCAACGGGCACTTCTATGTCGAGGCGGCGCTGACCGACGCCCCGGACTCCAAGGCCGCGCAGAACACGGTCGACCGGGTCCGCGCCGCGGTGCACTCGATCCCGGGAGCCGACGCCGTGGTCGGCGGCGGCCCGGCGGTGACGCTGGACATCGCCCGCGCCTCCAGCCACGACAGCAAGCTGATCATCCCGCTGATCCTGTTGGCGGTGTTCATCATCCTGGGCCTGCTGCTGCGCGCCTTCCTGGCCCCGCTGCTGCTGATCCTGACGGTCATCCTGTCCTTCGGCGCCTCGCTGGGCATCAGTGCCCTGGTGTTCAAGGGCCTGGGCTGGCACGGCGTGGACATCGGGATGCCGCTGTTCGGCTTCGTGTTCCTGGTGGCCCTGGGCATCGACTACAACATCTTCCTGATGACCCGGATCAGGGAGGAGTCGGTCCGGCGCGGCACCCGGCGCGGCGCGCTGATCGGCCTGTCGGCCACCGGCGGCGTGATCACCTGGGCCGGACTGGTGCTGGCCGCCACCTTCGGGGTGCTGGCCACGCTGCCGATCGTGCCGTTCGCCGAGATCGGCTTCGCGGTCGCGCTCGGGGTGCTGCTGGACACCATGATCGTGCGGTCGGTGCTGGTCACGGCGCTCACGCTGGACATCGGCAAGGTGATGTGGTGGCCCTCGCGGCTGTCCCGGTCCGACGAGCCCGACGGCGGGACGCTGGCCGCCGCGCGCTCCTCGGATGACAGCGTGCTGGTGTAGGTGCCGGCGTAGCTGAGCGACGGCGATCGGGAGGTTCCCGACCGGGAACCTCCCCATCGCCTTGTGCCCCGCTACTGCCCGGCGAGTTGCTCCACGACCGGCGCCATGGCGTCCAGGTCGTCGATCAGGAACGAGCTGATCCCGAAGCGTTCCCGCAGTTCCAGGAACTTGCGCGTCAGGTCCTTGGCGCTGCCGACGAACGTGTGCGGCGACTCCAGGACCTCCTCGACGCTCAGCTCGACACCGGTCTGCTGCCGGATCCGGTCGACGCGGCGCCGCGCCTCGATCCGGGGCTCGGCGGTGACGACGATGGGGCCGCCGGCCGGATAGGTGTTCAGCTCGATCTGCTCGAAGCGGTCGCCCGCGGCCGCCCGGATCCAGCCGATCTTCTCCTCGGTCGCCGCCGCGGTGATGCTCGGCGCGTCCAGGCGGGGAGCGCCGTCGCCGATCACGATGCGCGGCGCCAGCCCGACGATCTGGGCCTGCCGGCCGGCCAGCGTCAGGAACCGCTTGCCGCCCCCGCCGAGGAAGAACGGCGGATGCGGCCGCTGCACCGGGGCCGGGATGTCGGCGAGATCGGTGATCGTGTAGTACTCCCCGGCGAAGGAGAACGGCCCCTCGGTGAAGCTGCCCTTGATGACCGCGATCGCCTCGGTCAGCTGCTTGATGCGGACGCCGACCGGCTCGAAGGGGATGCCGATCGCGTCGTATTCGGGCTTGTTCCACCCGGCGCCGATCCCGATCTCCAGGCGGCCGTCCGACAACCGGTCGAGGGTCGCCAACTCCTGGGCCAGCACCGCCGGGTGCCGCAGGCTGTTGTTGAGGACGAAGGTGCCGACCCGCAGGCGCTCGGTCACGGCCGCGACCTGCGCCAGCGGGAGCAGCGGGGCCAGGCCCATGAGGTGGTCGGGGATCACGAAGGCCGAGTAGCCCATCGCCTCGGCTTTGCGGGCATGGGGGATCAGGTGGGAGAACTCGTCGTTGTCGTCGATCGTCGCGAGGAAACGAAAAGGACGCATGCCGGCCATCTTTCCGGACGGTGCCGGTCTGTGGCTGGTTCCCGGGTCGGTCCCCTGAAGTCCCATCAGGGCCGTCAAGCCCCGGAAGCGGCGATCGCCGCCGCGACTTCCTCGGCACTGGGCGCCTCGGCCGCCCACGCAATATAGCCGTCCGGCCGGACCAACCGCACCGGGCCGCCGTCCGCCGCCACCGCCGCCGTGACCCCCGCTTCGGCCGCCACCGCATGCAGTTCCGGCGGGGCCAGCAGCACGAAACCGCCGCCTCGCAACGCTTCCAGCAAGCGCTCGGGTGTGCCGGTCAGCGCCACGTCCCCGGCTCGACGCCCGGTCAGCGCGTGTGCGCCCCGCGGAGCCGGATACGTGATCCACAGTCCCGACAGGGCGAAGCCGATCCGCCGGTTCACCGCCGGCCGCGCGAGGGCGAAGTGCATCGCCAGGTTCCGGGCCTTGCGGGCCGGCGTCATCTTGATCTGCGCGGCCCGCAGCAGCCGGCCCGATCCCTTGATCACCGCGGCGCCGACCGGATGGCGCTCGCGCTCATAGCTGTCCAGCAGCGCCTCGCCGGCCCGGCCGCGCAGGACCGCGATCAGCTTCCACGACAGGTTGGCGGCGTCCAGCAGGCCGGTGTTCATGCCCTGGCCGCCGGCCGGGCTGTGGGTGTGCGCGGCGTCGCCGGCCAGGAACACGCGCCCGACCCGGTAGCGCTCGGCCTGCCGCTCGTCGCTGTGGAAGCGGCTGGACCAGCGCGGTTCGCCCATCCCGAAGTCCGAGCCCAAAGTCTCGCGCAGGATGTCGCGCACCTCGGCCAGCTCCACCGGCTCGGTCTCGGCCTTGGCGTGCTTCTGGTCCCAGCAGATGATGCGGTGGTAGCCGTCCTTGAACGGGGCCACGAAGGCGAACTTGTCGCCATCGGTGTTGGTCGCGATGCGGGTCTGCGGCGGGTGGGACAGCTTCGCGTCCGCCAACATCACCGAGGCCACCACGGTGTGCCCGGGGAACTCCACGCCGAGCAGCGAGCGGACCGCGCTGCGGCTGCCGTCTGTGCCGACGACGTAGGCGGCGCGTTCCTCGCGGGTGCCGGACGCTTCGCGGACCGTCACGGTCACGCCGTCCGGGTCCTGGCGCAGGCCGACGACCTCGGTCTCGTACCGGATCCGCACGCCGAGCCGTTCCAGCCGCTCGTACAGCACCGCTTCGGTCTCGTACTGCGGCACCACCAGCAGGTACGGATACGGGGTGGGCAGCTCCGAGACGTCCACGACCGCGGTGTCGAACAACCGCAGCGACCGCACCGGCGCACCGCGCTCGATCAGCGGGGCGGCGATGTCCCTGGAGTCCAGGGCTTCCAAGGTGGTCGCGTGCACGACCAGCGCGCGGCTCAGGTTGGAGCGGCCCGGGTGCCTGCGCTCCAGCAGCGTCACCGGGATGCCGGCCGCCGCCAGATCACCGGCCAGCAACAGCCCGGTGGGACCGGCGCCGACCACGACCACGCCTCGACTGTCAATGTCTTTATCTCGGTTCTCTGACACGCCTCGGAACGTAGCGTCCGCAAAGGCCTGGAGTCCAGAGCACCGACAGCGGTGCGGCCTGCGCACTCAGGGCGATTGCGGAGCCGGGAAGCCAGGGGATCCGCCGATGGCCACCGGGCCACCGTCCCTACGGATCCCCCTGCTGACCAGTCCTGGACCCCCGGTCCGCCCGGATCAGGTCGCCAGGCGCATCGTCGCGCCCCACGAGGAGTTCATCCGCATGTCCAGTTCCCGGACCGAGCGGGTGTCCCCGAAGTTGTCCATCTTGCGGCGCACGTTGAAGATCCGGTCCCAGCCGATGCCGTACCAGTGCTTGTCCAGGTTCACCAGGGCCCGCTCCAACGTGACGCAGGCCTGCTCGATCTCCTTGGTGCGCACGTGGATGTCCGCCATGTCGGCCAGCACGATGGTGCGCTGCTTGGCCTCGTTGGGCTTGAGCGCCATCAGCGAGCACAGCAGCGCTTCCTGGGCCAGTTCCGGACTGCCGCCGTTGATGTGGCAGAAACCCTTGAAACCGTTGAGGCGCGTGGCGTCGAAGTAGTCCAGCCACTCCGGGTCCGGGACGCTGGAGCGGTCGGCGTCCGACAGGGCCTCCTCCGCCCTGCCGATCAGGTCGACCGCGCGCTTGTGATCGCCCAGCCGGGCCTCGATCTCGGCGTCCACGGCGTGCAGCCAGGAGCGCTGGACCGCGCTGACGCCCCGGGCGGCGTGCGCGTAGGCGGCGCGCATCAGGTCCCGGGACTCCCCGGCCTTGCCGTCCCAGGCCGGGACGAAGGCCAGGTGGGCCAGGATCGCCGAGCCCAGCTGGTGGTCGTCGGCCTCGCGGGCGGCGACCAGGGCGTTGCGGTAGTGCATGCGGGCCGGCTCGGTCTTCTTCAGGTCGAAGAACGCCAGCCGGGCGGCCAGCAGCGAGGCCTCGGCCAGCGAGCCGGCCAGCCGGGAGCGCTGGGTCTGCGGTCCGGTCCCGCTCAGCAGTGCCGCCCCGAGCTGGGCGTGCGCCACCGCCGGGGAGTACATGCGGGCCGGGGGGACCGTGTAGTACAGGGATCGCTGCTGGCTGGTGATGAACTCATAGCCGTCCACCATCTGGCGGTCGAACGGGACCGCGCGGCCGGCCGGGTCGGCGGCGGCCGGGAGCCGTTCGGAAGCATCGGCGGCGTACGCGGACTCACCTGCCCCGGCCACGGTCAGCGCCGCTGCGGCGCTGGTGACGAACTCTCGTCGCTTCACTGGGTCGTGCCCTCCAGATCGGTCGGCGGGCCGCGTGCGGCACAGCCCTGCCATCCGTCCGTGTTGCGTGGCTCCCCCAGCTACTCCGTCCTCCTCGGGCTCCGCTTCCGGAGCACGCCCAGTCGCGGCGGTCGGTGGCTGCGACGATTCCGGCCGCGGCGCCCACGGCACCGACCATCCGACCTGGAATCCCATCTGCGCGACGGAGACGCCGAAGACTTCTTCCAAGACCCGCTGGTACGCCGGGAGCGGACACGGCGGATCCTCACTCTCCCACCGGCGGACCTGCCGGACGGACAGTGACAGCACTTTACCAAGCGCGCGGGAGGCTTTCTCGAACTCGGCGGCGAATTCGGCCTGAGTCCAGTGCCGGGACAGCCGCAAGGCCTTCAGCGCGGTGTTGCCCGCCGGCTTCCTACCCGGGGAAGAGCCTGGATCCACCTGCATGGCAGAACCCTTCGGTCCATGCGCCTGGAGCGGACCGGCCCCGCGCCGACCGCAGCCCGACACGGCGGCGGCCCGTGGGCCGGCCGTCGCAGAAGGCTGGTTCAGACGTTAGACCCGAACAAGCCTCCAATGGTAGTACAACCACCCGAAAGGACTATGGCGAATACCTGCGAAAGCCGGGATCAGCCTGATCAGGGCCCTGCGACAGACGGTGGTTTCGGCAAAAAATCTCCTTCTTACCGGGCCGGGACCGGCGCCACACCCGGCATTGCCGATCGGGGGCCGACATGGGACCGGCGGTGCGGTGGTGCGGCCAGTTGGCCTATCACTGTTGCCATAACATCGTGCGAAAAATTCTCCACCCCCAGTGGTTTATCCGCCGCCGCGCCGATGAACCCCATCCGAGCGCCATACCGCCTTCTCGGGTGAATCCGCCGATGCTCGTGCAACCGCGCGTGCATGTGCCGTGACCGGTCGGGACCGGGGCGTTCATCGAAACGAGCTGAGAAGATTTCGCCCCGTTCGGCGGGAACACCGCAAGCCCGTGATCCGTTACACCCGTAACCCGGCGTTGCCGCTGACGGCATCCAGCTGAGAGGCGGTGCGACTGCGCCCGGGTGAGTCACGGCAGGTGCGCGGGGAAGCCTGTGCAGAACTAAAGGCAGTGGAGGGGGTGAGCCGACCATGGCTCAGCAGACCACGGTGCGAGGAGCCGTCGGACCGATACCGGTCCGCTCGTCGTCGGCCCGGACGGCGGCCCGGATCCCGCCGATCGCCGAGCTCAAGCTCGGCTGGCAGGAGCGGGGACTGTGCCAGTCCGGGGACGCGGCGGTGTTCTTCGCCCCGGATTCGGAACGGATCCGGGAACGGGAGAAGCGCGAGACGACGGCCAAGCGGGTGTGCGACGACTGCCCGGTCCGCCAGCAGTGCCTCGAGCACGCGCTGGCGTTGCCGGAACAGTTCGGCATCTGGGGCGGATTGACGGAGCTGGAGCGGGCCGAGGAGTCCCGCCGGCGCCGGGGCGCGGCGACCGGTGCCCGACCGGTCGTGGTGCCGATCCGCATCGGCACGCAGCGCGACCGGGGCTTCGCGGACGCCCAGGCGGCCAGGGAGGGGACCGAAGTGGCGGCCTGACCCGCCACGAGCGCACAAGAGCACAAAGAGACTTACCCAGCACAGAAGACTTACAGCAACACGGCAAGACAGCAACGCAGCCACGTTACGGACAAGCGCCGGGTGGGCCGGGAGGCCACCCGGTGCTTGTCTTTTGCCGCGCCGGCGGGAAACAACAGCGGACCGGATCCACGGCTTTCCCAGCCATCACCGCCAGATCCCCCGCGCCTGCTTGATGGGCCATCACGCGTTGGTTACCGGGAATTCGGCGCCGAACAACACTTAACGCGTTGTACCTGACCGTATTTCAGCCGGCTGCCGAGAAAGCGCAATCGGCTATCGGGCGAAAACTCAACTCCCGGCAGCGATCGCGTAACAAGCGACCGCCGCAGCGGCCGCCACATTCAGCGAATCCACCCCGGCCGCCATCGGAATCCGCACCCGCAGATCGGCGGCCGCCAACGCCGGGTCCGACAGGCCGTCCCCCTCGGTTCCGAGCAGCAACGCCACCTTGTCCTGCGGCCCGAAACGCAGGTCCCGCAGGTCGATCGCGGTCGGACCGGGTGTCAGCGCGACGGTGCGGAAGCCGTGCTCGGTCAACGTCGCCAGGCCCCCAGGCCAGGAATCCAAGCGCGCGTAAGGCATCGCGAAGACGGTCCCCATCGATACCCGCACCGAGCGGCGATACAGCGGGTCCGCACAACTCGGCGTCAGCAGCGCCGCGTCCATGCCGAGCGCCGCCGCGCTGCGGAAGATCGCACCGAGGTTGGTGTGGTTGACGATGTCCTCCATCACCACGACGCGCCGCGCGCGCTCCAGCACGGTCCCGGCCGACGGCAGCGGGGTGCGCTGCATCGAGGCCAGGGCGCCGCGGTGGACGTGAAAGCCGGTCACCGCCTCCAGCAACGCTTCGTCGCCGACGTAGATCGGGGCGTCGACGGCATCGATCAGCGGCCGCATCGCCGCCGCCCACTTCGGCGACAGCAGCGTCGAGCGCATCGGATAGCCGGCGGCCAGGGCGCGGCGGATCACCTTCTCCCCCTCGGCGAGGAACAGGCCCTCGGCGGGTTCGCGGACCTTGCGCAGCTCGACGTCGGTGAGGCCGGAGTAGTCGTGCAGGCGCGGGTCGGACGGGACGGTGACTTCGATCAGTTCTCCCACACCGCCGAATCCTGCCGTATCCGGCGGCGCAAACCGGAATCCGGGCTTGCTCACCCGGACTCGCCTACGCCGCGGACGCCCCGCGGCAGGAGGCCGTCGCGCAGCAGCCTCCAGACGTTGGCGAAGGCCTCGTCGATGGCCGGCCGCACCCACTCCGAGCGGGCCGCCGGGTTGTGGAACTTGGCCGTGGCGTCGAACACCGCGAGGGCGGTCGTCTTCGGGTCCGCCGAGGCGATCTCGCCGCGCGCCACGCCCTCGGCGATCACCTTCGTCAGCTGCACCACGACGAAGTCGACGTGCGCCACCACCGGCGTGCGAGCGTCCTCGGCCAGTTCGGCGAACGCCGTGAAGAACTCCGGGTCCTCCCGCGCCTGGGTCCACTTCGTCTCCGCCAGCGTCCACAGCACCAGCCGGACCCGCTCGGCCGCCGCCCCCTCGCCGTCGGCGACCGCCGCCAGCGAAGGGTGCATCCGCTGTAGCCAACGGTCGACCACGGCGTCGCGCAAGTCCGCCTTGGTCGGGAAGTGCCGGTAGACCGACCCGTGGCTGACGCCGAGCGCCCGCGCGACGTCGACCACCGTGGTCTTGGCCGGGCCGAAGCGGCGCAGGGTCTCGTCAGCCGCCTCCAGGATCCGCTCCGGGGTCAGGGGTCCGCCGGCGTTGCTGGTGCTCACCGCTGAACTCTATTTCTCCGAGTCCAGGTGGGCCATCTGCCCGGCGTCGTAGCGGTCGCCGGCCGCCGCGCCGGCCGGCACGGCCTTCTCGATCTCGGCCAGGTCATCGGCGCTCAGCGTGACGTCCAGGGAGCCCAGCGACTCGGTGAGCCGGTCCCGGCGGCGGGCGCCGACCAGCGGCACGATGTCCGGGCCCTGCGCGGCGACCCAGGCGATCGCCAGCTGCGCCACGGTGACGTCCTTGCGCTCGGCGATCGTGCGCAGCGTCTCGACCAGCGCGAGGTTGTGGTCCAGGTTCTCGGCCTGGAAGCGCGGCGAGACCGAGCGGAAGTCGCCCTCACTGGAGCGGTCCTTGCTCCAGTGGCCGCTGATCAGGCCGCGCGAGAGCACACCGTAGGCGGTGACACCGATCCCCAAGTCGCGCGACGTCGGCAGGATCGAGGTCTCCAGAGCGCGCGAGATCAGCGAGTACTCGATCTGCAGGTCGGAGATCGGGTGCACGGCGGCGGCCCGCCGCAGGGTGTCGGTGCCGACCTCGGACAGGCCGATGTGCCGGACGTACCCGGCCTGCACCATCTCGCCGATGGCGCCGACGGTCTCCTCGATCGGGACGTTCGGGTCCAGCCGGGCCGGGCGGTAGACGTCGAGGTATTCCACGTCGAGCCGGCGCAGCGAGTACGCCAGCGAGGTCTTCAGCGCCGCCGGGCTGTTGTCGTTGCCGATGAAGGCCCCGGCCGGGTCGCGCTGCGCGCCGAACTTCACGCTCAGCTGGTAGCGGTCGCGGGGGATGCCGCGCAGGGCGTCGGCGAGCAGGAGCTCGTTGTCGCCCATCCCGTAGAAGTCGCCGGTGTCGATCAGGGTCATCCCGGCGTCCAGGGCGGCGTGCACGGTCGCGATGGACTCGTCGCGGTCGGTCGGGCCGTAGAGGGCGGACATGCCCATGGCGCCGAGACCGAGCGGGAACACTTCAGGGCCGGTGGTGCCGAGCCGGCGGGGGGCGTGGGGGCTGTCAGTCGTCGTCATGACCCCACGATACGACTGACAGCTGACAGATTTCAAGTTTTGTCATTCGCCAGCCGTCAGACCGGCGGCGGGCTCAGGCGGGCTCGGGCGGGCTCAGGCGCCGCCGCCCACCGGGCTCGCCGGGTCGGTCGGGGTCGAGGTGGCACCCGGCGTGCCGGGCTTCTTCGGCGTCTTGGCCGGCTCGGCGACCTCGGTGGCGGTGATCGTGTCGCCCTTGCGCTCGCCGATGACGGTGACGGTCATCCCGGCCTGGAGCTGGGCGGAGGTCAGGGGGTGGGCCTTCGTGCCGAACTTGGTCCCGGCGTCGTAGTCGACCGTCACGGTCGTGCCCTTGGCCGCGGTCCCGGTGAACGATCCGGCACCGACCTGGGTGATCTTGATGCGAGCGGGCTTGCCGGCCTTGGCGTGCTTGCCGCCGGCACCCCCGCTCGTCCCGCCGGCGCCCGGCGCCTGGCTCTGGGTCTGGCCGCTGGTCGGCGCGGCAGCGGCGGTGTTCGACGAGGACGAGCCCGACGACTGCATCGCCGCCGTCGTCCCCCAGGCCGCCCCGCCGAGCACGATGACGCCCGCGGTGCCGAGCACCGCCAGCTTCAGTGGACCGAGCCGGGTCAGGCGCTGCTTGACCCCCCGCTGCTGCGGCTCCGGCTGAGGCGCGCCATAGGGCTGCTGCTCGAACCCCTGTTGGTAATCCCCATACCCCTGCGCCGGCCCGGCGCCCTGGTCCGCAGGGATGTTATACGGGTCGATCGGCTCGAACGGCCGGGTCGCGTCGATCGGGTCCTGGTCCTGACTCATACCGGTAGTACAGCGACGTGCGGATAAGCAGGCAGTCAATAAGCCCGGCGTAAAAGCTCCAGAGAAGGAGGAAGAGGGGAGGCCTGTCAGGTCAGCCCGACGACCGGCCCCACCACCACGATCGCCGGCGGCCGGATCCCGGCCTCGGCCACCGCCTCCTCGATCAGCCCGAGTGTGGTCTGCACCCGGCGCTCACCGGGCATCGTGCCCTCCTGGATCACCGCGACCGGGGTCTGCGGCGCCCGGCCGTTGGCCAGCAGGGTCGCGGCGATCGCGGCTATCCGCTCGATGCCCATCAGGATGACCAGCGTGCCGGTCATCCGGCCCAGCGCGGGCCAGTCGACCAGCGACTTCGGGTTGTCCGGGGCGACGTGCCCGGAGACCACGGTGAACTCGTGGGCCACACCGCGGTGCGTGACCGGGATCCCGGCCAGCGCCGGCACCGAGACCGCGCTGGTGATGCCGGGGACCACCGAGCACGGCACGCCGGCCTCGGCGCAGGCCAGCACCTCCTCGAAGCCGCGCCCGAAGACGAACGGGTCGCCGCCCTTGAGCCGCACCACGAACTTGCCGGCCTTGGCCCGCTCGATCAGCACCTCGTTGATCGCGTCCTGGGCCAGCGCCCGGCCGTAGGGGATCTTCGAGGCGTCGATGATCTCCACGTCCGGGGCCAGCTCGTCGAGCAGCCCGCGCGGCCCGAGCCGGTCGGCGACCACCACGTCGGCCTCGGCCAGCAGCCGGCGGCCGCGCACGGTGATCAGGTCCGGATCGCCGGGCCCGCCGCCGACCAGCGCCACGCCCGGGGTCCGGCCGCGGTGGTGCGGGGCGGCCAGGGTGCCGTCGCGCAGCCCCTCCAGGACGCCGTCCCGGACGTCCACGGCGCGCCGCGGGTCGCCGCCGCCGATCACCGCGACGGTGACGCCGTCGTGCCGGCCCACGGCCGGGGTCCAGGCGCTGGAGTCGTCGGCGGAGTCCGCCCGCGAGCAGAACACCCGGCCGGCCTCGGCCGCGCGCGCCACCGCCGCGTTCACCGCCGGATCGTCGGCGGCGGCCACCGCGTACCAGGCCTCGGCCAGATCGCCGTCCCGGTAGGGCCGCCGCTCCCAGCGGATCTCGCCGCCGTCGGCCAGCGCCTCGACCGCCGGCGTCGCCTCGGGGGCGACCACCAGCACGTCGGCGCGGGCGTCCAGCAGCCCCAGGACCCGGCGCTGCGCGACCACGCCGCCGCCGACCACCACCGCCCGCCGGCCGGCCAGCCGCAGGGCGGCCGGGTAGACGGGATTCGGGTCGGTGGCGGCGCTCATCTGTCGTGTTTCCCGGGTGGTAGCAGGTACGTCGGTCAGGCGGCGTTCTCGTCGTCCTCGGCGCTCTGCGCGACGCCGGCCGACTCGAAGGTCGCCACGTCCCGCAGCGCCCGGACGGCCGCCTGCACCAACGGTAGAGCCAGCACCGCTCCGCTGCCCTCCCCCAACCGCAATTCGAGATCGATCAAGGGGATGACGCCCAGGGCCTCCAGCGCGAGCTGGTGCCCGGACTCGGCCGAGCGGTGCCCGGCGACCATGGCCGCGGTGGCGTCCGGGGCCAGCGACTGGGCCACCAGCGCCGCGGCGCCGGCGATCACGCCGTCCAGGATCACCGGGATCCGCAGGCTGGCCGCGCCCAGGATGAAGCCGGCCAGCGCCGCGTGCTCCAGGCCGCCGACCGCGGCCAGCACGCCCAGCGGGTCCGCCGGGTCCGGCCGGTGCAGGTCCAGGGCCCGGCGCACGACGTCGACCTTGTGCGCGTAGGTCTGCTCGTCTATCCCGGTGCCGTACCCGGTGACCTGGGTCGGCGAGGCGCCGGTGAACGCGGCGATCAGCGCGGCGCTCGCGGTGGTGTTCGCGATGCCCATGTCCCCGGTCAGCAGCACCTTGTTGCCGGCGGCCACCAGGTCCCGCGCGGTCTCCACGCCGACCTCCAGCGCGGCCAGCGCCTCCTCGCGCGACATCGCCGGGCCCTCGGACAGGTCCGCGGTGCCGTAACGGATCTTGCGCGGCACCAGCCCGGTCTGCTGCGGCAGTTCGGCGTTCACTCCGACGTCCACCACGCACACCTCGGCGCCGATCTGGTGCGCGAAGGCGTTGACCACGGCCCCGCCGGCCAGGAAGTTGAGCACCATCTGCGCGGTGACCTCCTGCGGCCACGGCGTGACGCCCTGGGCGTGCACCCCGTGGTCGGCGGCGAACACCGCGACCGCCGCCGGCTCCGGGATCGGCGGCGGGAAGACCCCGGCCAGCCCGGTGAGCTGCACCGAGACCTCTTCCAGGACGCCCAGCGACCCGAGCGGCTTGGTCATCACCTCCTGGCGGGCCAGGGCGGCGTTCACGGCCTCCTTGTCCAGCGGCTCGATCGCGGCCAGCGTCTCCTCCAGCAGCGACACCGGATTGCTGCCGGGCAGCGCGCGCCGGCCGTACTGCTCGTCGTGCACGGCCCAGGCCAGCGGCCGGCGCTTGGCCCAGCCGGCCCCGGACAGCTCCGGCTCGCCGGGGAACTCGTGGACGAAGCCGACGCACAGGTAGGCCACCACCGACAGGTGGTCCGGCAGGTCCAGGGTCCGGGTCAGCTCGCGCTCGTCGAAGAACGACACCCAGCCCACGCCCAGGCCCTCGGCCCGCGCCGCCAGCCACAGGTTCTCCACGGCCAGCGCGGCGCTGTAGGGCGCCATCTGCGGCTGCGAGTGCCGGCCCAGCGTGTGCCGGCCGCCACGGGTCGGATCGCAGGTCACGACGATGTTGACCGGGGTGTCGAGGATCGCCTCGATCTTCAGGTCCTTGAACGCCCGCTGCCGGGCCTTGGGCAGCGAGGCGGAGTAGTCGTCGCGCTGCCGGGCGGCCAGGTCGTGCACCGCCTGCCGGGTCTCGCGGCTGCGCAGGACCAGGAAGTCCCACGGCTGCGAGAAGCCGACGCTCGGCGCGGTGTGCGCGGCCTCCAGGACCCGGGTGAGGATCTCGTCCGGGATCGGGTCGGGCAGGAAGGTGCTGCGCACGTCGCGGCGTTCGCGGATGACGCGGTGGACGGCGGCCAGTTCGGCGTCGTCGTAAGGCGGGACCCGGGGGACGTCGTCGTAGGGCTCGTCGTCGGTGTCGAAGAGGTCGTCGGGGGCCTGCGGCGGCGACTGCTGGGGCAAGCCCGGCGCCTGGACCTGGCCCTGGACCGGCGCCTGACCCTGGACCGGCGGCGGCACCGGGACCTGGCCCTGCGCCTCCGTCTCGGCCTCGGCGTTCTCCGCCCCGGCGTTGGCCCACGGGACCAGCATCTCGGGCTCGGCGTCGCCGTCGGCGTCCTCGTCCAGCGCGGCGTCCTCGGCGTACTCGGCGACGGGCTCGGCGGGCGTGATGGCCACGGTCGGGGTGGCGAACACCGGCCCGGGCTCCTCGCCGGTCCCGCCGAACTCGACGCCCTCGGCCGGGTCGTCGAACACCGGCGGCGCGGGCTCGAAGCGCGGCGGGTCCAGGTGCGCCCCGAGCGGCGGCTCGGCCTGCGGCTCGGCGGCGGGCGCCAGGCCGTAGTCGGGGCCGGTGTTCGGGGTCAGCGGCCGGTCGCCGAACGAGGGCATGCCGCCCTCCGGCGCGCCGAAGACCGACGGGGCCGCGGGCGCCTCGGCGGCGCCGAAGGCCCGCACCTCGGCCTCCACGCCCGGCGCCGCACCGAACGACGGCTCCTCGGCGGGCCGGGAACCGAACGAAGGCTCCTGGACCGGACGCGCGCCGAACGACGGGTCGTTGCCGGCCTGCGGCGCGAACGCCTGCGGACCGCCGAAGGTCGTGGTCGGGTCGACACCGGCGTGCGGGTCCTGGGCCGCCGGGAAGCCAGGCTGCTCGGGCTCGCCGAACACCGGCTCACCGAACGCCGACTCACCGAACACGGACTCGGCGACGCCGTTCTGCGCCCCGAAGCCGCCGGCAGGCGGGAAGCCCTGGCCGACCGCATCGCCGGCCTCGGTACCGAAGCCCGGCGCGCCGGCCGGCGGAAACCCCTGCCGGGCATCGAAAACCGACTCGCCGGGCGCGAAACCCGGGCTGGCGGGCTCACCGGCCTCGGCGGCGAAACCCGGCGCCGGGGCGGGCGGGAAGCCCTGCCCGGCATCGAAAACCGACTCACCGGGGAAGCCCTGCCCGGCTGCTTCACCGGCCTCAGCACCAAAGCCCGGTGCGTTGGCGGGCGGAAAGCCCTGCGGACCGTCGAAACCCTGCGGACCGTCGAAACCCTGTTGGCCGTCGAAACCCTGTTGGCCGTCGAAACCCTGCGGACCATCGAAACCGGCGTCGTCGGCGCCGTGCGCGCCACCGCCCGACGTGCCGAACGCACCGGCGGGCGAGAAGCCCTGCGGACCGGCCGCGGGCGGGAACCCCTGCGGCGCACCGAAACCGGCCTCGGCGGCCTCGCTCTCGGCACCGAAACCCTGCGCACCAGCGGGGGGAAACCCTTGCTGGGCACCGAATCCGGCGTTGTTCGCGGGCGGGAAGCCCTGCTCGCCGAACGAGGGATCGAAGGAACCCGGTGCCTCCTCGGCGGCCGGGTGCCGGCCGAAGGAGTCCTGCCCCGGCTCGTCGAGGATCGCCGGGATGATGTCCGTCGGCTGGTCGTAGGAGGCCGGGCCGCGCAGCGGCGCGCGCAGGTCGAAACCGGGACGCTCGGGGCCGGGCTCGGGCGCCGCGTCGAAGACGCTGATGTCCACCTGGCCGCGCGGGTCGCGCGGGTCACGGGGATCACGGGCGGCGTCGCGCTCGTCGCGGGGCAGCGGCGTGCGGTCGGCGGCCTCGTCGAAGTCGTTGCCGTCGGCCGGGGACGCCTGCTGCGGGACCACCGGCTCGCGGCGGAAGACGTCGAACTGCTGGGCCTGGCGCAGCGCCTCGGCACCGCGCTGGCCCGGCGAGCGGCGGCCGGCCGGGCCGGAGTCGGCGTTGGAGTCGCGCTGCTGCGGGACGCTGAAGCCGCGATTGTCAGGACCCTGATTCCGCGGACCGGGACCGGGCTGCGGGCCGCGGCCGGGCGGCGGCTGCATCGGGGGCATCATCGGACGCTGACCGCGTCCGGGTTCGGCCGGGCCCCGGGTCCCGTCGCCCGGGCCGCGGACGCCGTCCACGGGACCGCGCGGACCCGCACCCGCGCCGTCGACCGGACCACGGCCGCCGGCCGGCGGCTGCTCACGGAACACCGATCCGGGCGGCACCACGGGCCCACCGGGAGCACCGGCCGGACGCGGGCGGATCGGCCGCGTCGGACGGTTGGCCGACTCCGGACCCTGCGGTCCACCGGGTCCACCGGGTCCACCGGGTCCACCGGGTCCACCGGGTCCACCGGGTCCACCGGGTCCACCGGGTCCACCGGGTCCACCGGGTCCACCGGGACCACCGGGACCGCCAGGACCGTTCGGCCCGCCGGGCGCGCCACCGGGACCGCCAGGGCCGCCATCAGGTCCGCCACCGGGACCCCGGGGCCCGCCGCCAGGAACGCCCTGCCGTCCCGCCGCCTCGCCGAAAGCAGCCCGCGGTTCCCGCCCGTCGCGCATCCGCATGCCGCCCGGTCCGCCGGGGCCGCCGGCCCCGCCCGGAGCCGCGGAGCCGTTGCGCGGTCCCGGGAACTCGCCCTCGTCGTCGAACACCAGCCGGCTGAACTCGGTGGTCGGCGCGTTGTCGTCGTAGGGCCCGGAGCCCGGGGGGAAATCGCCCTCGAACGGCGGCCTGGCGGAGCCCTCACGCCCGAAATCGTCGGCACCGGTCACCGTGGGTTCCTCGATCCTGTCGTTCCATACCATGGTTCGTATCCCGCTCCCGTTCCCCGTGTCCCCCTCGTCGGCGGGGGTTCGCGTTCGCGTGGGCGCTGCCAAGTATCGCTCGTGAAAGGCGCGCGCAAGCCCGGAAGAGCATACGCAGCCCCTGATGGGTTGACTAAAAGGCCGGGTCTGTCACCCAAGCTCACCCCAAAGAACGAATACCGGGGCCGCCGGGGCCAACCGGAGCGCGTCACCCGGTCGGGGAGCCAGACGCGAGGCTTGCAACTGCACGCCGTCCACGCGCCGGTCCCCGATCCTGAGCGCCTGCCGGATGGCCGGCAGCCGGTCCAGGGCGGTGACCGCGGTGACCACGGTGCGCGCGCCGGTGGTGGCGCAGGCCCGCACGACGTCGGCGCGTTCGGTGCCGACGAAGACCGAGTCCGGGCGGGGCAGCGTGGCCAGCGCGGCCGGCGCCGGACCGCTGACCACCTCGACGTCCACGCCGTGCATCACGGCGTTCAGGGATATCCGTTCGCAGGCGTCGGGATCGCGTTCGACGGCGATCACCGCCGCGCCCAGCCGCGCGCACTCCACGGCCAGCGCGCCGGCCCCGGCCGCGACCTCCCACACCATCGCGCCCAGCCGCGGCGCCAGCCGCGCCAATATCAATGCCCTGATTTCGGCGGGCAGCACCTGCGGCCCGCGGGCCACGAACGCGTTGTCCGGCACCGCCCAGCCGGCCGACGGCCCGGCCCAGGCCGAGACCCAGCCGGAGCCCCAGCGCGGGTCGTGCGGCGAGTCCGGGCTCAGCCGCTCCTCGTCCAGCACCAGGATCGCGTCCGCGGCGCCCCAGACCACCCGGGTGGCCGCCTCGGCGGGGACCAGGCTCTCGATCCGCTCGTCGGGCTCCCCGAGGTGCTGGGCCACGATGAAGGCCCGCTGCGCGCCGCGCAGGGCCGCGGCGACCCGGTTCGGCGGGAACTCCGGGGCGGCCACGATCGCCACCTTCGGGTGCGCGCGGGCGGTGTTGGCGGCCCGCAGCAGCGAACGGTCGTCGGTCACGCAGACCACCACCGCGTCGTCCCACGGCAGCCCCAGCCGGCCCAGGGTGGCGGCCACCGGGCCGGGCGCCGGGTAGCCGACGACTTCGAAGCCTGATTCCCGCAGATCGCGCAGCACACCGAAGAAACCGGGGTCGCCGGCGGTCACCACGACCGCCGGTCCCGCCTTCGGATCACCCAGATGCGCGGTGAGCCGGGCGTAGGCCAGCCGGTTGTCCTCGCCCAGCAGAATCCGCCGGACGTGCTCGGGGACGCCGATCCCGTCGAGGTGCCGCGCGGCGCCCACGACCAGCTCAGAGGACTCCAGAACGCCGCGCACCACGGGCCCGGGCAGCGAGCCGTCGTAGCCGACGACCGCGACCGCCGCCGCGGCTTGGGCTATCGCCGGCCCCGCGGCACCGTGCCGGCCGGCGGTCACGCCGGTCCCCCGCACACAGCCACGGCGAAGCTGGGGGCGCGCCGTGGATCGGCCATGAAAAAGTCCTCCGCGTTTCGTCTAAGGGACTTCAACGCACACTAACACCGCCCGTTCCACAAGTGAGGCGGCGAATCCGGCGAAAGCGGGCGAATCAGACAGCGAACATGCCCGTTCGGCGGTGGCGCGGATCGGCGGCCGGCGGCCGGCCGGATCGCCCGTCACCAGCCGCGCACGTGCAAAGGCACGTGCATCAGTGCATCATGGTCACCTGCTGGACACCCTCGGCGATGAACGGATCCCCGGCCCGCACGAAGCCGAAGCGCTCGGCCCAGGGCTCCAGCGCGGTCGGGACGTCGATCAGCAGTCTGCGCTCGCCGGCCATCTTCACCGCGTAGTCCAGCAGCCGGCCGGCGATGCCCCGGCCGCGCGCGCCGAAGCGGGTGGCCAGGCGTTCTATCCGCAGGGTGTCGTCGGACTCCTGCACCACGCGCACGGCGGCCAGCACGTCCCCGTCGCGCTCGGCCCACAGGTGCACGCTGGACGGCTCGGTGTCCCGGCCGTCGATGTCCAGGTGCGAGCTGCCCCACTCGACGATGAAGACCTCCTGGCGCAGCCGGAGCAGCGCGTAGATGGTCGGCGCGTCGAGGTCCTCGATGTGCGCGTAGCGGTAGGAGACCTTGCCCAAGACGAATCTCCGAAACGGGCCTGCCGGCGGTGTGCCGGATGCTGTGGTGGCGTGGCGGACGCGCCACACCGGTACTGCCGAACGTGTCCTGTCCCTGTTGTCGACGTCGTGTTGTCACGGTCGGTCCGCCGCCCCCGGCCCCCGTCGGTTCCGCGACCCCCGTCACGGGCAGAATACTGACCCAAGTGCACGGACGCCATGCACGTGCGGCACGCCGCCGACACCGTCTCCAGGATAGGTAGTATCAGCTGGATACACTGCCGATTCGGCGAAGATCACTTATGCGCGGGAGTGCGAGGAGTTGTGCGGCTATGCCGCCTGTGCGCAGCAGTCGTTAAAAGCTCTCTAAAGCTTCTCTAAAGCACCAGTGATCCGATGGCGACCAGCCCGACGACGATGATCAGTCCCCGCAGCACCCGCGGCGGCAACCGGCGCCCGACACTCGCCCCGATCTTCCCGCCGACCAGCGCTCCGACCGCGATCGCCAGGGCCGCGCCCCACCGCACCGAGGGATGCTGGGACCCGCCGAGCCCGAGTGCGCCGACCGTGATGAAGACGACCGCCGCGATCGCGTTCACCACACAGGCCAGGATGTTCTTCACTCCGTTGAGCACTTGCAGGCGGTCGCTGTAGGTGAGACCGAGGATGGCCATCAGCAACACGCCTTGCGCGGCCCCGAAATAGCCGCCGTACATCCCGCTGCCGAACACCGCGAGCAGGACGCCCCAGCCGCCGGCGCGCACGCCGTCGCCCTTCGCCTCCCGGCGCGCCGCGACCCGCTTGGCCAGCCGCGGCTGGACGATGATCAGCACCAGGGCCAAGGCGATCAGCGCGGGCACGATCGCCTTGAACGCCTTGGCCGGCAGCAGGAACAGCAACAGCGCGCCGACCGCGGCGCCCAACAACGACGCCACCACCAGGCGCACCAAGCGCTTTCCGCCGGCGGCGCGGAACTCGGCGATCTCGGCGCGATAGCCGTAGATGCCGGACAGCGAACCGGGAACCAGGCCGACGGTGTTGGTGACGTTCGCGACCACCGGGCTGTAGCCGAAGGCGAGCAGCGTCGGGAAGGTCACCAGCGTGCCGGAGCCGACCACGGTGTTGATCGTGCCCGCCGCCAGGCCGACGCCCAGCAGCGCCGCCACTTCGCCGATGCCCACCGGTGCCTCCTCCTCGTGCGTGCCGCCGGTCGTGCAGAGCGTAGCGGGGAAAGATCGGTTGGCTACTCCGAGCCCATTGATTAGGATCGCTGATCGTGCACCGGTTGTTCCCGGTCACCCCGCCGCCGAGCTCCTGAAGCGGGGTCGACCCAGTCACCAGGAACCACCTGTCGGCGTGTTGAGCCGACCGGCTGAAGTGTCACGCCCCGCTTCCCGCGACTGATTCCCGTAGTTCTTCCTGTCGCAGGAGCGATCCCTTGATCTACCTCGTCTTTTCCGGCGTGCTCTGGGGCACCGGCGGGCTGACCGGCCGCCTGCTCTCGCTGCACACCCACCTGTCCCCCACCGCCGTGGCCGGTTACCGGCTGCTGACCGGCGGCCTGTTCCTCGTATTGTTCGCGACCGCCACCGGGCACGGACGCCGCCCGCGCGGCCGCGCGGCGTGGATCCGCATCGGCGTCGTCGGCGCGCTGTCCGCGGGCTTCCAGGCGTGCTACTTCGCAGCGGTCGCCCTGACCGACGTCAGCCTGGCCACCCTTCTCACCATCGGGGCCGCCCCGGTGCTGGTCATCGGGTTCGAGCAGGCAACCGGCCGACGGCACCTCGACACCCGGGTCGCCGCGACGGTCTCACTGGCCGTGCTGGGCTTGGGCCTGCTCGTCGGCGAACCCCCGCACGGCATCACCATGGCGCACATCCTCATCGGCGCGGCATTCGCGGTCACCAGCGCCGCGGGCTTCTCGGCGATCAGCCTGATCGGCAAGAGCCCGGTCCCGGGCCTGGACGAGGTCACGATGACCGGCTACAGCTTCACCCTCGGCGGCCTGGCCCTGGTCGCCGCGGCCACCCTGACCACGGGAGTCGGCTTCGCTCCAACGCCGGAAGCGCTCAGCCTACTGGCGGCCCTCGGCCTGGTGCCGACAGCCATCGCCTATGCCTGCTACTTCATCGGCCTGCGCGACACAGCGGCCAGCACCGGCACGGTCACCGCGCTCCTGGAGCCGCTGACCGGCACGGTTCTGGCTATCGCGCTGCTGGGCGACCGGCTCACGGCGATCGGAATCGCGGGAGCCGCGCTGCTCGCGGTGTCGGTGACCGCGGAGGCGTGGCAGAACCGGCCGCGCGTCTCAGGCTAGTGCTGTGTCAGGCAACGTTTGCCCGGGAGTTTTCGCGGCGTGGTTCGCGATGTGGTTCGCGGCGTGGTTCGCGACGTGCCGGTCGGCGGGTGGGATCCGTCGGCGGGTGGAGTTTGCTGGGGCTGGAGTTCGTGGGCCGGGTTGCGGTTGGGGTGTGGGTTGAAAGGCGATTTTTACGGCCTTCGGTCGTAGTTGTGCCGGTTCGGGGTTCGGGTCGGCGGGTGTGTTTGTCGGCTGCCGGTTCCCGCGTTCACAACCCCGCCCCACCTCAGGCCTCTTCAACACCGGCAAGTCCGGGCAAGGGCAAAGGGCCAGATCAAGAGCAAGATCAAGGGCCACAAGCAAGATCAAAGTCAAGAGCTGTGATGAAGGGCCGGGCCTCCGGCGGGCCTCGGCAACCTCAGGGAAACTAGCGCGGTTCCCTCGGGTGGCCGGGTCAGTCTCAGCGGCGGCGGTACCTGAGGTGGTGCGGTCCGTTCCCCACGGTCGCGTCGTCAGCCCGATGGGTACAGCACCGGTGTCCGGGGGTAACGTCCGCGCGCTTGCGGTCATGCGTGTGAGCTGCGGTTTGTGATAGCGCGAACTTGACCCCCGGCCACCGGCACTGTAGGCGAAGCCCTGCCGACGCGACCGAGGGGAACGAACCGAAAACCAGCCGGAGAAGTACAAA
>NZ_JAAFYZ010000250.1 GCF_018274385.1 Catenulispora pinistramenti
GCCCCGTGCGGATTCAGCCGGCCTTCTGCGCGTTCCCGACAATCGCCTCCACATACGTCGACCACAGCGCCTCGGGCAGGTCGTGCCCGGCCCCGGGAATGATCAGCGGCGTGACGCCGAGCGCGGCAGCGGTCGCCTTCCCGCCGCTGACGTCGACCAGCTTGTCCGAGTCGCCGTGGATGACCGCCGCCGGCACGGTGACCGCGCCTAACGCCGCGGTGCGGTCCGGCGAGGCGACGATGCAGGCGATCTGCCGCCCGGTGCCCTCGGGGGTGTAGGAGCGGTCGTAGGCCTCGCCGATGCGGGCCCGCAACTCCTCGGTGGGCATCGGATACGCCGGGGAGCCGACGGTCTCGAACATCTTCTGCCCGCGGTCGACCGCCTCGTCCCGGTTGGTGGCCGCCGGGCTCAGCAGCAGCATGATGACCTCGGGCGCGGGCTGGCCGACGTCGGGCGCGCCGGTGGTGGACATGATCGAGCACAGCGAGCGGACCCGCGGCGCGTGGTCGATCGCGAACTGCTGCGCGATCATGCCGCCCATCGACAGGCCGACGATGTGCGCGCTGTCGATGCCGAGCACGTCCAGCAGCCCGCCGACGTCGGCGGCGAGGTCGTTCATCAGGTAGGGGACGCCCGAGGTGTCGCCGGCGAGCAGGTCCCCGAAGCCGGGGACCGGGGCGTCCACGATCGTGGACAGCCCGCAGTCGCGGTTGTCGAACCGGATGACGTGGTACCCGGCGTCCGCGATGGCCTGGCAGAACGGCGGCGGCCAGGCGGTCATCTGGGTCCCCAGCCCCATGATCAGCACCAGCGGCGGGGCGTCCGGGTCTCCGAAGGTCTCGTACTCGAGCTCGACGCCGTTCGCCGGGGCCTTGGGCATTGCCGTCCTCCTGGGGTTCGCACGGCGGGTTGTCGGCCCCGCTTGGCACAATGGAATCATGCAGACCGCGTTGCTGGACACCCCGATCGGAACCCTCAACATCGGGGCCAGCGCCCGCGGCCTGCGCCTGGTCCAGTTCCCCCGGGAGCACGAGCGCGACCAGCCGTTCGCCGCCGGGGACGAGGGCGGCAAGCCCGACCACATCGCGCAGGCCCAGCTCGACGAGGCGGTGCTCCAGCTGACGGAGTACTTCGCGGGCGAGCGCACCCGGTTCGACATCGCGCTGGACTGGTACGGCGTGAACGGCCTGCGGCTGACCGTGCTCAAGCTGCTGGCCGAGGTGCCGTTCGGCGGCACGGTGACGTACGGCGACCTGGCGAAGGGCTCCGGCGCCGGGGTCACGGCCTCACAGGCGGTCGGCGGGATCATGGGGAGCAACCCGCTGCCGATCGTCGTGCCGTGCCATCGGGTGCTGGCCGCCGACGGCCTGGGCGGGTTCGGCGGCGGACTGCGCACCAAGGAGTGGCTGCTGGCCTGGGAGGGCGTCATGCCCCCGGCGCTGGACTGGGAGGACTAGCCGAGCAAATCCGGAGTCAGCCGCTCAGGGCGACGGAGTCAGCCGCTCAGCCCCCGAAGTCAGCCGCTCAGCGCCCCGGCACCGGATCGGTGGCGAGCCGGCCGTGCAGGTGCTCGGAGTGCCGCTCGCCGTCGCCGTAGATGTAGGAGCTGCGCGTCGTGCCCTCCAGCAGGAAGCCGCACTTCTCGGCGACCCGGCACGACGCCACGTTCCCCACGGCGTGCATCAGCTGCAGGCGCACCAGCCCGAGCGCGCCGAAGGCCCAGTCGCTGACCGTCCCCACCGCCAGGCTCGCGACGCCCTTGCCCCGGGCCCAGGGCGCGGTGCGGTAGCCGAGTTCGCCGTAGGAGTGGTGCAGGTCGATCTTGTGCAGCGACACCAGTCCGAGCAGGCGGCCCTCGGTCGCCTCGTAGACCCCGAACAGGGCGCTGCGGCCACCGTCCCAGTCCGCGTACTTCTCGGCCCAGGCCCGGGCCGTCTCCTCATCGGCACCGGAGGCCAGGCCGTTCCACAGCGCGATGTCCGGGTCCCGGGACATCTCCATCATGTCGGGGACGTCGCGCAGCGAGGGCGGACGCAGCTGGTAACGACCGGCGACGATCTCGGTCGGCTCCACGACACGATCAAGTATTTCCATGCCGCGTATTGTGCCGGACTTTCGTGAACGCCCAGTTTAATATCCCGGCATGGAACGGATCGCTGAGCACCCGGCCGTGCAGGCCGTCGAGAAGGAACTGCGGGCGAAGGGCTTCGAGCCGAAGGTCGTCGTGCTGCCGGAGTCGGCCCCGAACGCGCAGGCCGCCGCCGACCAGGTCGGCTGCCGGGTCGGGGCGATCGCCAACAGCCTGGTCTTCGAAGCGGACGGCGCCCCGCTGCTGGTGCTGACCAGCGGCGTGCACCGGGTGGACACGGCGAAGGTGGCGGCGGACCTGGGCCTGGCGAAGGTCGGCCGGGCGTCGAAGGAGTTCGTGTACGAGCACACCGGCCAGCGCATCGGCGGGGTGGCCCCGCTCGGGCACCCGGCGCCGGTGCGGACGCTGGTCGACCGGACGCTGGAGACGTATCCGGAGGTGTGGGCCGCCGCGGGCCACGCGCACACGGTGTTCGCGATCACGTTCGCGGAGTTGGTGCGGGTGACCGGCGGCGACGTCGTGGACGTGAACTGACGGCTCGGCGTGAGCTGACGGCTCAACGTGGACTGACGGCCCGGCGTGGACTGACGGCCGTCAGCGAAGCGCTTCGTACGCGGCGGCCACGATCTTCAAGCCGCGCTCGTCCACCTGCTCACGCGGGTCGAGCATCTGGTTCATGGCATAGGCGACCGTCATCCCGGACGCGTGGTCGTTCATCACCAACGACCCGCCCCAGCCGCCCCAGCCGAAGGTGTCGCCGAAGACGCCGAATCCCATGCCATAGGTCGCCGGCTGCCCCATCACTCGGTCCTCCCCCGCGTACTCCACATGCCAGGCCGTCTCACACCCCTCCGGCGAGAGCAGCCGCACTCCCCCGGCCACCCCGCCGTTGCTCAGCACCGACTGGGCCAGGGCGATCCCGCGGGCGTTGCCGAAGCCGTTGGCCGCCGGGATCTCGGCCCGCCGCCAGCCCTCGGTGTTCGCGTCCCGGACGCGGATCCCGCCTGCCGCCTCGGAGTCGGGACCTCCGGAAGAGAAGTCGTCGCTGTGCGACGGCGGCGGATAAAGCCGCGCGACCCGGGAGTCGTCCTGAGCGTCGAGCCCGATGTGGAAGTCGGCGCCGAGCGGCCCGGCGACCTCCTCGGCGAAGAAGCGTCCGAGGCTGCGTCCGGTGATCCGGCGGACGACCTCGCCGACGAGGAACCCGAAGGTCATGGAGTGGTATCCGGCCGCCGTCCCCGGTTCCCACTGCGTCGCCATGGCGGCCAGCCGTTCGGTGACCGCGGCCCAGTCGTAGAGGTCTTCGGCGCGGAGCTTGCCCGGCCAGTCGGCGAGCCCGGCGGTGTGCGAGAGCAGATGCCGGACCAGGACGTTCTCCTTGCCGGCGGCAGCGAACTCGGGCCAGTAGGCGGACACCGGGGCGGAAAGGTCGAGCTCACCGCGATCGGCGAGGATCAACGCGCACAGCGCCGTCATCGGTTTGGTCGTGGACATGACGTTGACGATCGTGTCGCGCTCCCACGCGACCGTGCGCTCGGCGTCGACATGGCCGCCCCAGACGTCGACCACCGGTTCGCCATGCACGAAGACCGCCGCCGAGGCGCCGATGTCGTCCGCGTCGAGCAGCTGGGACAGCGCGTCGGCGACCGGGGCGAACTCTTTCGTATACGTGCCCTGAACTTGAGCCATGGCCGGACGCTACCGCGCCACCGGCTCCTCGACGCTGTCATTTCGCGCCGGGCGCGCCCCCAGATGCCGCACCGCGGGCACACACAGCATCGCGATCAGCACGGTCACCAGTACCGCAGCAGACGTATACAGCGCCGGCCCCGTCCCGACCGCGTCGCTGACCGGACCGGCCAGCGACTGTCCGATCGGGAAGGCGATGAGCGAGCCGGCGAGCTCGTAGGCTGATATGCGGTTCAGGACGGCGGCCGGGATCTGCGTCTGCACGCTGGTCGACCACATCACGCCCCAGAAGGCGATGGTCGCCCCGCCGACGGCCGCGCCCCCGCACACCTGGGCCAGCGGCAGCCCGGCGGCCAGCGTCAGCGGCCACACCGACCACGCCAGCAGCACCGAAGCGCCGACCCGCAACGGATGCCGGGGCCGGAACCGCACCCCGGCCAGCCCGCCGACCACGCCGCCCGCGCCGAAGGCCGTCCACATCAGCCCCAGCCCCGAAGCGCCGTGCCGGTCGGTCACCAGGATCGTGGCCAGCGGCCGGATCGGGCCCCACACGGCGATGCCCAGCACGATCCACGCCAGGATCACCGACCACATCCACGTCCGGCTGCGGAACTCGTGCCAGCCCTGGACCAGATTGCGCCACGTGGACTCCTGCGTCGCGGCCCTGGCCACCGGCGCCAGCCGCAGCATCAGCAGGCACACGCCGCTGACCGCGAACGTCGCCGAGTCCGCGGCCAGCACCACCGGCACCCCGGACACGGCGATCAGCAGGCCGGCGACCGCCGGCCCGCCGAGCGTGGCCATGGCCTCGGCGACGCGGGTGACCGCGTTGGCCCGCTGCAAGTCGCCCGACACCTGGGTGATGACGCTGGCCAGCCCGGGCTGGAACGCGGCGGTCGCCACGCCGGACAGCCCCGACAACATCATCAGCAGCCACAGCGCCGGGTGCCCGGTGGCGAACGCGGTCGCGGCGATCGCTTGCAGCACGAAGCGGGCGGCGTCGGCACCGACCATCATCCGCTGCGGGGTGAACCGGTCGGCGAGCACGCCGCCGAAGAGCACGAACGCGGCGAACGGCAGCACCTGCGCGGCCAGCACCAGGCCGACGCCGGTGGTGCCGTAGCCGAGGCTGACGACGCCGAAGAGCAGGGCGACCGGCAGCATGGAGTCCCCGAGCAGCGACACCAGCCGCGCGGTGAAGTACAGCCGGAAGTCCCGGTTCCACAGCCGCGGCGGCGCGGGCAGCCGGATGTCACACGTCGCCGTCGTCACGGCGCCCCCTCTGCTGTTCGGGTTGTCCAGGTGCTGTGCGGGTTATCTAGGTCTAGACCAATGCCGAGAACGTAGGGAGAACGCTGGCAACCCCGCAAGGTATTTCGAAGTATGAGAGCGAGTTCGCGATCGGTCCCCCGCAGACACCGACGCCGCGAAACAATGAGCTGCCCGAGCCCCGCATGGAAGGCAGCCGCATGCCAGTGCCCCTCCCCGACGACGCTTCCGTCCTGTTGCAGCCGCCGGACGCCGACGAGGTCGCCTGTGTGGCCCGCGGCGTCATCTCCGCCGTCGCGCCGGAGGGCGGGCTGACCGGGCTGCAGCAGACCCTGGTGGCGGCCATGTTCCACTCGATGACCGGTCACGACGTCGACCCGCTCGCGCTCCAGGCCGAACTGGCCGCGAAGCCTTACGGCGCCAGGGAATTCGCCGAGGACATGCACCGGCGGAACCTGGCGTTCCGGGGGCGGGTGGTGCAGATGATGGTCACCGTGGAGCTGGTGTTGAACCCGCTGCCGCCGACCGTGGCCGGGCGGGTCGCGGAGTTCGCAGCGGAGCTGTCAGTGCACGACGACCTCGAAGACGTGCTGCACGGCTTCGCCGACTCCGGCCGCCGGCTGGCCGCGATCGACTTCGACCGCAACGGCTATCTGCACGACTTCGACGTGCACCACCTGGAGCACCTGCACGTCGGCGACGGCGCGCTGACCGGCCCGTGGACCCCGGTCGAGGACGACCCGGGACTGGCTGCGCGCTGGTCCTCGCTCGGGGACCTGACGGCCGGGACGCTCGGGCGAGGCGTATACGACTTCTACAAAACCCGCGGCTTCGCCTTCCCGGGCGCCCCGGGCTCGGCCCCGCCACTGCTGGCCCAGCACGACTGGGTCCACATCCTGGCCGACTACGGCACCCGGGTCGAATCAGAGATCGAAGTCTTCGCCTTCATCGCCCGCGCCAACGACGACCTGCACGCCTTCTCGTTGCTGGCGATGGTGGTGAGCCTGTTCGAGACCGGCGCCCTGGCCGCCGGCGCGGGCCTGTTCGAGGCCGACCGCGGCCACCTGTCGCAGCCCGGGATGGCCGTCCGCTTCGGCGACGCCCAACGCCGCGCGGCGCTGTGCACCGGCAGCAACGACTTCATGGCCGCCGACTGGTTCGCGGTCGCCGACAAGCCGGTCGCGGTGCTCCGCAAGGAGCTTCTCCTGCCGCCCAAGAGTGACGAAGCACGCACAGCGGGCAGCGTCGGGCCGTGGGATGCTGAAGGGATCAGCCCGTTCCAGCTCAACGCCGGGCGCAAGCTCGCCGCGGCCGAAGGGCGGGAATATACGGGCTCGTAGACCGAATGAGGGGTTTGCGATGGCCAGTGAAATCGACGGCATAGACGACCGGCTGCGCACGTTCATCGCGGCGCAGCCCATGTACTTCGTGGCCTCGGCGCCACTGGACGGCGGACACGTCAACGTCTCCCCGAAGGGGTACGCGGACACCTTCGCCGTCCTGGACGACCACACGGTGGCCTACCTCGACCTGTTCGGCAGCGGCATCGAGACCGTCGCGCACCTGCGCCAGGAGGGCAACCGCCGGATCACGGTGATGTTCTGCTCCTTCACCCGCAACTCCAAGATCGTGCGACTGTTCGGCACCGGCCGCATGGTCCGCCCGGACACCCCGGAGTTCGAGGCACTGAAGGGCCACTTCAACACCGCCCACATCGGCATCCGCGCGATCATCGTCATCGACGTGGAGCGCATCCGCGACTCCTGCGGCTACGCGGTGCCCTACATGACCCTGGTCGACGAGCGCCCGGTCCTGGACAAGCGCGCCGCCCGCCGCGACGACGAGGAGTGGGCCGACCGCATCACGAACGCGAACGCCGCCAGCATCGACGGCCTGCCCGGACTGGACGCGGACCATCCGCTGCCGTCCGCGGTGGTGCGGTAGCGCTTCCCGCATCCCTCGCGTCTCCCCCGGATTCCCCGGGAAAGGGCGAGGCCCAGGGCTTTGCCCGGCCCTGGGCCTCTCCACACATGTGGTGTGGTGCCGTCATGGTGCGCACGCCGATGGCGTTTAAGAAAGCAGGTAAGCCTGAGGCACCGCGCTCTTCCTATTGAGCTATCCCCGCATGAAGAGCGGGGAACGGGGCTCGAACCCGCAACCTCGGTGTATGACCCGCTTCCGGTCGATCCGGCGATGGACGGCGAGGACTGAACTTAGAGCGAGAGTCTGAAGCTGCTCACCGCTGCCTCTACCAATTGGGCTACCTCCGCACGGGATGCGGAGAGAGGGATTCGAACCCCCACTTGTCACAGTGTTCGTCAATATCAGGCGTCACATTAAGCTTGGCCGCTCGCCGCCGATCCTAGCGAACCCCTCAGGCGAACAGGAAACCGAATACCGCCTCGCCGACCCGCTGGTCGCTCACCTCGAAGGTGTTCGCCTCCTCGCGGGCGAACTTCACCGCCTGGCTCAGCTTCTCCACCCGCTCCACCAGCTCGTTGACCCGCTGCGCGGGCAGCGCGCCGGAGAACTTGGTCTGGGTCCAGTAGCCGATGGCGATGTCCTCGTAGTAGACCTCGACCTGCGCCGGGTGCTTCTCCGTGGCCTCGGCCTTGACGTGGTTGCGCGGCACCTTCTTGGTGCGCAGCGTGCGCACCGGCTCGGTCCGGTACCAGTCCGTGGAGGGGTCGTTGGTCCAGGACTCGGCGGCGTCCAGTACCGGCAGCTTCTTGACGAAGGTGTTCAGGTCGGCGAGCTGCTTCTCCAGGAACAGCAGGTAGGACACCGGCACGTCGCGCAGCAGCGTGCGGCCCTCGACCACGACGTCGGCGCGCGCCACGCAGTTCGCCCAGTCCTTGGTGGCCGTGACATCGAACAGCCGGGTCAGCCCGGTGGCGATCTGGCGCAGCACGTCCTCGGCCTTGACCTGCACCCGGGTCGACTCCGGCGGCAGCTGCTCGCCGTCCTCGTCCTTCGGCTGGTAGGTGCGGCTCAGCCCGGTGAGCAGCGGCTGCTTCTGGACGTCGTGGTGCGCCTGCGTGAGTTCGGCGTAGGACTTGCTCTTGACGCCTTTCTCGATCGCGATGATCTGGCTGAGTTTCGTGGCCATGATGGTCCCCCCATGCACTGGGCATGTCGTGAATCTGATGTGTTCTCAA
Source organism: Catenulispora pinistramenti (assembly GCF_018274385.1). GTDB lineage: Bacteria > Actinomycetota > Actinomycetes > Streptomycetales > Catenulisporaceae > Catenulispora > Catenulispora pinistramenti. Next base: position 8,206 of record NZ_JAAFYZ010000250.1, read on the forward strand.
GGCAAAGCCTATGGACCGGGGCCGACAATCCGTGGGGCGGGTCGGCCGGTTCCACGGCGGTGTCCTCGATGATGACAGACCCCTGGCCCGGGCTTGTAGGCAATTTCGCCGTCGCGCGATCGGGGTTGCTCCATCAGGGTCGTGCGATCAGGGCCGTGCGAGCGACCCGAGACCGTTGGCCAGAACGCCGATGCCCAGGGCGATGACGAGCACCGAGGCGACGACCCCGATCGTGCGGGTCGCGCCGGCCCCCACCGACCGGCCGAACAGCGCCCCGATCGCGGCGAGGACGAGCTGCCAGGCGAGCGAGGCGACCCCGGCCGCCGCCACGAAGGCCGCCGGTCCCGCCCAGGAGCCGCCGCGGGTGGCCAGGGCGCCGCTCAGCGCGACGAAGTAGACCAGGGTCGTGGGATTGACCGCGGTCAGGCCGACGAAGCGGACGTACGCCGCCGACGCCGAGACCTGCTCGACCTCTGATACCGCGCGGGCCTGGCGCATCAGGCCGCGCCGCAGCTGCCGTACTCCGATGGCGACGATCAGCAGTCCCGACAGGATCAGGAAGACCCCGCGGTGGCGCTGGACCGTCGGCGCGACGACGGCCCCGGCCAGCGTCGCGACCGTGCAGTACAGCGTGTCCACCGTCGCGATCCCGGCGGCGGACGCGGCGGCCACCCGGAAGCCGTTGACCAACCCCTCGCGCAGCAGCAGCGCGCCGACCGCGCCGAGCGGCAGCGCGACCCCGAGGCCCGCGAGGGCACCGGCTCCGGCGGAGGTCCAGATCTCGTCCCACACGCGCACCAGTGTGCGCGGCAGCCGATGCCGGCACCGCTGGATTCGCGGTGTGGCGGGTAAAGTGCGCACCGTGGACCAGACAGACGAGAGAATCGTCAGCCTCCTCCAGGAGAACGCGCGCCGTTCGTTCAGTGAGCTGGGCCGGCTCGTCGGCCTGAGCACGAATGCCGCCGCCGCCCGGGTCCGGCGCCTGGAAGCCGACGGGGTCATCCTCGGCTACACGATCGTCACCGGGCAGGACGTGCCCGGCCCGCGCGGCGGCCTCGAGGTCTTCATCGACGTCCGGCTCGACGCCGACACCGACTACGACACGTTCACGGCGAGGATCGACCCGATCCCGGAGATCGTCGACGCCGTCCACATGACCGGCCCGTTCGACTACCTGCTGCGCGCGTTCACCCCCGACACCGGGACGCTGGACCAGCTTCTGCGCCGGCTCAAGAAGGAATGCGGGGCAGCGCAGACCCAAACCCGGGTCGCGCTGCGCCCTCGCTGACCGGGCCGGCCGACTCGCTGGCCCGGTCAGGGCTCGAAGAGACTCAACACCTCGGCGCTCAGCCCTCCTCCCCCACCCTCAACGCACTCAGCACCGCCGAGACCTGGGCCACGATCCCGGCCAGCGAGCCGGCATCCGCGCCGCCGACCGTCACCGCCTTGTACTCCGAGGGCGCCGGCAGGTTCTCCACGATCTCCGGCAGCCGCCCGATCAGCTCGGACTGCAAGGCCGCGGCGGATCGCGCGTTGGCGATCTCGGCGCGCACCTGCTCGCGTTCCAGCTCCATCAGCTGCCGATCGTGGTCGGCGGCGTGCCGGGCCCGGACCGCGGCCAGCTCGGCCTCCAGCCGCAGCCGGCTGAGCTCCTGCTCCTCCGCCAGCCGCAGCCGCGCCATCGCGCTCTCCTGCTCGTGCCGCTCGCGCTCCAGCGCCAGGGCCGCGAGCCGGGTGCGGTGGGCTTCCTCGGCGGCCTTGCGCGCGTTGCCCTGCGACTGCTCGTCGCGTCGCGCCTGCTCGCCGGCTTCGCGGTCGAAGTCGCGCGCCGCGTTCTGGGCCCGCAGTTCGGACAGCTCGCGTTCGTCGGACAGCCGGCGCGTCTCCTGCTTGCGGGCCTCACCCATCCGGCTGTCGGTGACCGCGCTCTCGGCGGCCAGTTCCGCCAACGCCGCCAGTCGCCCCTGCTCGGATCGGAACGGCTTTTGCAGGTTCTCCCACAGCGTCTTGGAGCTGACGACCGCCTCCTTGATCTGGACGGTGACGATCCGCAGTCCCAGCCCCGCCTCCGCCTCGCCGGATCCTTCGGCCACGCCGCGCAACCGCGCCGTCAGCTCCTCGATGATCGGCTGCCGGTCGGACAGCACCTCGTGCACGCTCATCGTGGCGACCTTGTCCTTGATCGCCGCCTCGGCCTGCTCCCGGAGTTGCAGGTTCACCAGCCGCATCGGGTCCTCCGGATCGGAGAAGTCCAGTTTGCGGTAGGCCGTGCCGAAGTCCTCAATCGCCCACTGGACGATCGCCTGCACGAGAATGCCCTGAAGCTCGCTACAGATGCAGAACGCGTTCATCAGGATGGTCTGCATCGCCCCCGGCACCACCAGGAACGAGTCCGTCGCCGGCCGGTACCGGAACGACATCCCGAGGCCGATGTGCCGGGGCTTACTCTCGCCGCGCCGGGTGTGGACGACGAAGGCGTTCGGCGGCACCAGCACGGTCTTCCAGCGTCCGACGCCGGTGATGCGGACCTCGACGCCGTTGGCCGGGGCCTGGCCGGGCGGCTGGGAGCCCCGGCCGGCGTCGGCCTCGGCGGCGAAACGTTCCAACCGTCCGCCGCGGCCCCGGCTGGCAGCGGCGGACGCGCCAGGCGCGCTCCGGTCGGCTGACGGAGCCAGGGCTTGGGGCGGCATCGAAGGTGCCGGCAGCGACGGGGCGGCGGCGGCCATCCGCCCGGAGCCGGCCCCGCCCGCGTTGGACCCCGAATTGGCCCCCGAATTGGATCCCCCGGAGTTCGACCCCGCGAACCCCCTGGAACGCAGGTCCGACTCCAGCCGCTCCTGATTGGCCAGAACATCGTCGAGATAGGTGTTGCGGCCTTGGTCCGACACGATGTCACCCCCTGAATAGCCCGATGGTGTCGGAACCGTAGCAGGGCTCGACGACAGTCGGCGCCGATCGCGCCAGGGCCAACTCCCCGGAAATGGCCCTTGGGTCCGCCGGGCCCGGCCGATTAGTCTCGGCGGGCGTGGACACCTTCGAGAACCCCCTGTGGGGCGACGACTGGACCGAGATCCGTGCCCTGTTCGACGCTCTCCAGCCCGGACACGCCTATCTGAACCACGGCGGCTTCGGCAATCCGCCGCGTACCGTCGTGGTCAACCAACAGCAGTGGCGGGCCCGGATGGACGCCAACGCCACGCGCTTCTTCCGGCGCGAACTCGCTCCGGGCCTGGCCACCGCGAGCCGGGCGGTCGCGGAGTTCCTGGGTGCCCCGGCCGGCGACCTGGTCGCCCTGGTCACCAACGTCACCGCGGCCACGACGATCGCGGTCGACTCGGTGCCGCTGGCCGCCGGCGAGGAGTTCCTGGTCACCGACCACGGCTATCTGACCGCGACCTGGGCGGCCGAGCGGCGCGCCCGGGAGGTCGGGGCGAGCGTGGTGACCGCGCGGATCCCGCTGGAGGCGGACGCCGCCGGGATCATCGAGGCGGTGCTGGCCGCCGTCACCCCGCGCACCAAGGTCGCGCTGATCGACCACGTCACCTCCTCCACCGCGCGCCTGTTCCCGATCGAGGAGCTGGTCCCGGCGTTGCAGGAGCGCGGCGTGATCGTCATCGTCGACGCCGCGCACGCCCCCGGCATGCTGCCGATCGACCTGGCCGCGCTGAGCCCCGACTACTGGGGCGGGAACCTGCACAAGTGGGGCTACGCGCCCCGGTCGGCGGCGGCGTTCTGGGCGGCGCCGAAGTGGCGGTCGACACTGCGGAACCCGATCGTGTCCTGGGGCGAGGACGACGGATTCCCCTTGCGCCTGCAAGAGATCGGCACCAGCGACCCCACACCCCGGCTGACCACGCCGAACGGGATCGCCTTCCTGCGCGCGCTGGGGCCGCAGCGGGTGCGGGAGCACAACGTGAAGCTCGCCGAGTACGGCCAGGCGGCGCTGGCCTCGGCGCTGGACGTGGACCCGGCGACCCTGCCGGGCGACCCGGGGGTGCCGATGCGCGTCGTGCCGTTGCCGGTGGCCTTCGACGACCCGCGCGACCTGCAGGCCGAGATCTCCGACCGGCTCGGCGTCGAGGTGGCGGTGCCGAAGTGGAACGGCCGGACGCTGCTGCGGGTCAGCGCGAACATCTACAACGCCCCGGCGGAGTACGACAGGCTGGCCGCCGGTATCAAGTCCCTGCTTTAACGGCAGACGGCCCGGGGACGGCTGCCGACGCGGGTGCCGAAACCGATTCCGGCATGGATATCAGCACTGATACAGGTACAGATGCCGCACCAGACATTCCCCTGCGCTGCCAGGTCGGCGATGCTGATGGGATGCAACGTGCTGGGGGCGGCAGCTGGCGGATCGAGATGGACGACAGCCAGGTCATGGCGCTCGTCCTGTGGCTGCGGGACGCCGCCGGGATGACGCCGGACCTCGACCCGGCGATCCCGCCGCTGGAACCGGCGGTCCCGGTGGTCCCGGAACTGGCCGCACTCGCCGATCCGCACGCCACCGCGCAGTGGACCGGCCTGTGGCTGGGGCTGTGGGAGGGGCGCCTGGAGGAGTGGTTCGCGCTGCGGATGCTCACCCCGCCCGGCTTCGAGCTGCTGGACCGCTCCCCCGAGCTGCGCGGACTGGTCGCGGCCGGCTACCGGGAAGCCTCGCACTGGACGTCAACGCACCGCCCGATCGGCCGGGGCGGCTCCTCGGGCCGGGCACTCGCCATGTCCAAGGAGCCGGGGGCGGCGGTCAAGCAGCTGGAGGGCGAGCTGGGCCGCCGGGCCAACGACTTCGAGTTCGCCATCAAGGTGCTGCCGGTGGCCGGCCGGGTGTTCTGGCTCGGCCCGGACGGCCGGTTGGTGGTGAGCGAGACGCTGATGCGGGACGGCCGGGCGTTCCGGGCGCTGCTTCATGATGTGCTGTCCGGGGTGGTGTAGCGGCGCTTCGGGTAGGTCATTCGGCGCCACGGGCTCGGTTCTTCGGCGCCACGGGCTCGGCTATTCGGCGCTACGGTCTGAGGTCGTGGCCGGGATCGAGTGGGACGACATACCCGCGGACGTACGCGCGCGGGTCGATGAGCTGGTCGTCGCCGACGAGCGGTTGGGCGCCGTTCGCGAGCTGTGGGAGAACGACCGCGACCCGCGGATCGGGCTGAACGACTGCCAGGACCTGGTCTACCGGCGTCAGGTCGCGCTGGCCGACCGGATCCGCCCCAAGCCGAAACCACCCCGCGACCTGGCGACGCTGATCGCGGCCGTCGAGGCGCTGCCGCACATCCCGGACGCGATCGAAGCCCTCTGGGACGGCGACTCCATCGGCTGGATGACGCTCCTGCTGGCCGTGACGTCCGCCCCGCGCACCGAGGCGGGACTGGCCCAGATCCGGCACGGCGGCGATCTCAGGCTGTTCAACGGCCAGGTGCCGCCGTGGCCCGAGGCGCAGGAGGCCACGGAACTCGGAACCGCGCTGGCCCGGCACTTCGGCCTGCCGTTCTTCTTCCACAGCCCCGACGCCCCGGAACAGCCCGACGTCCGCTGGTGGGACACGCTCTGACCCAGCACACAGCCGACCGGCGGCTAGGGTGTGAATCATGACCGCCCCCGCCAAGCGCCCGGGCCGCCGGCCCGGTTCGGCCGACACCCGCGGCGAGATCCTGGACGCGGCGCGCGCCGAATTCGCCACGCGGGGCTATGAGAAGGCGACCGTGCGGGGCATCGCGCGGGCGGCCGGGGTGGACTCGGCGCTGGTGCACCACTACTTCGGGTCGAAGGATCGGGTGTTCCTGGCCGCACTGGAGTTCCCGGTGGACCCGGCTATGGTGCTGGGGCTGGTGGCCGGCGACCCGGCAGGGATCGGCGAGCGGCTGGCCCGCGGCGTGGTCGGGGTGTGGGAGGAGCCGCAGACCCGCGAGCGGCTGCTGGCGGTGGTGCGGACGGTCGCCTCGAACGAGGAGATGGCAGCGCTGCTGCGCGGCTTCGCCCGGCCCCGGCTGATCGCGCCACTGGCCGCGCAGATCGGCGGCCCGGACGCCGAGGCGCGGGTGGAGATGGCGATGGCGCAGATCGTCGGGCTGACGATGACACGGTACGTGATCGCCGTGGAGCCGATCGCCTCGCTGAGTCCTGAGAAGTTGGTGGGTTTATTGGCGCCGGCTTTGCAACGGCTGCTGGCGGGTTGATCGAGCCCGGCTGGCGATCTGGAACGGAAGACGGCCTGGCCCGGACTCGGAGGCGAGTCCGGGCCACGCCGCACTGAACCGGGTCGGGTTCCCTGTCCTGCTAGCTAGTGCTGTATCAGGCAACGTTTGCCCGGGAGTTTTCGCGACGTGGTTCGCGACGTGGTTCGCGACTTGCCGGTCAGCGGGTGGGATCCTTTGACGGGTGGAGTTTGCTGGGGGCTGGAGTTTGTGGGCCGGGTCGCTGTTAGGTTGTGGGTTTTAAATGCTTTTTACGGCCTTCGGTCATAGTTGTGCCGGTTCGGGGTTCGGGGTGGTGGGTGTGATTGTCGGCTGCCGGTTTCCGCGTTCACAACCCCGCCGCACCTCAGGCCTCTTCAACTCCAGCAAGTCAGAGCAAGGGCAAGATCAACGGCACAGGCCAGATCAAGAGCAAGATCAACGACACAAGCAAGATCAACAGCAAGATCAAGGTCAAACCCATGGTGAAGGGCCGGGCCTCCGGCGGGCCTCGACAACCTCAGGGAAACTAGCGCCGCTCCATCGGGTGGCCGATTGAGTCTCAGCGGCGGCGGTCCCAGAGGTGGTGCGGTCCGTTCCCCTCGGTCGCGTCGTCAGCCCGGGGGGTACAGCACCGGTGTCCGGGGGTAAAGTCCGCGCGCGGCGGTCATGCAGGTGGGCGGCGGTTTCGTATGGCGCGAACTTGAC
>NZ_JAAFYZ010000251.1 GCF_018274385.1 Catenulispora pinistramenti
GGAGGGGTTAGCCCTTGACCGAGCCCGCCATGAGCCCTTGGACGAAGTATCGCTGGAAAGCGAAGAACACCACGAGGGGCACCGACAGCGACAGGAACGCGCCGGGCGCGAGGATGTCGATGTTGCTGCCGAACTGGCGCATGTTGGACTGCAGCGCCACGGTCAGCGGCTGCGTCTTCGCGTTCGAGAACACCAACGCCACCAACAGGTCGTTCCACACCCACAGGAACTGGAAGATGGCCAGCGAGGCGATGGCCGGCAGCCCCAGCGGCACGATCACCTTGCGGAAGATCGTCCACTCGCTGCCGCCCTCCATCCGCGTGGCCTCCAACAGCTCGCGCGGGATCGCCGCGAAGAAGTTGCGCAGCAGGTAGATGGCGAACGGCAGCCCGAAGCCGACGTGGAACATCACCACGCCGAGGATGGTGCCGAAGATGTGCAGGTTCCGGTAGAGCGCGGCCACCGGCAGCAGGGCCACCTGGATCGGCACCACCATCAGCCCGACCACGACCACGAACAGCCAGTCCCGGCCCCGGAAGTCGATCCAGGCGAAGGCGTAGGCGGCCAGCGCGCCGAGGAACACCACCAGCACGGTGGCCGGCACGGTGATCATCACCGTGTTCCACAGCGACTGGATGATCCCCTTGTTGGCGAACAGGTTCGAGTAGTCCTTGAAGGTGATCTGCGCCGGATGCGTGAACACCGTCCACCAGCCGCTGTCGCTGATGTCCGAGGCCTTCCGCAGGGAGCTGATGAACAGCCCGAGCGTCGGGATCAGCCAGATGACGCCGATCAGCAGGACGACGAGGTACCACGCGCCGCCGGTGAGGCGCTTGGCGACGCGGGTGCCGGCGGGGACCCGGCCGGGCACGGCGACGGGGCGCGTGACGCTCATCGTCCCCCCTCCTTCTTCTCTCTGCGCAGACGGCGGATGTTGAAGTACATGGCCGGCAGCACCAGCGCGTACAGGAACACGCCCATCGCACTGCCCAGGCCCTGGTCCTGGCCGCCGCCGAAGGACACGTTCCACATCTGGACGGCCAGAACGTTCGCGTTCGGCAGCGTGGATCCGGGTGCGATGACGTAGACCAGGTCGAAGACCTTCAGCACGTTGATGACCTGGGTCACCAGCACGACCAGCAGCACCGGCGCCAGCAGCGGCACCGTCACCCGCCAGAAGATCTGTCTCTCGTTGGCGCCGTCGACCCGCGCGGCCTCCTGCAACTCCCGCGGGATCGACGCCAGGCCGGCGGCGATCAGCACCATCGCGAACCCGGCCCAGATCCACAGATACGAGGCAATGATCGCGGGCGTCACCAAGCTCGGCCCCAGCCACTGGATCCCCCGGTAGGGCTGGGCGAAGTTGCTGCCCGGAAGCTCCAGCCGATAGCTGTCGCCGGGTTTGAGGCCTTTGATGGTGAAGGTGCCGTCGTCGTGCGCGGACGCCGATCCGGCGCTCTTCCCGGTCGCGACGTCGACCGCCTTGACCGAGATCCCGGGCATGCCCTTCTTGCCGGGGTCGATGCTGCCCGGCTTGCCGCCGCCGCCGTAGATGAGGTCCAGCCAGACGGTGCCCTCGATCTGGTCCGGGGCCGGCGCCGCGGTCGGTGCCGCGGCCTGCGCCGCCTTGCCGGGCAACGAGGCGGCCTGGATGCCGACCAGCGGCACGGTGACGACCGAACCGGCCTGGTAGGTCTGCACCGTGTTGAAGGAACCGCCGGTAGCGGCGGTGCCCTCGTTCGGCCGGGGCCGCGCGCCGGGGTACTGCGAGGACTTCGCGAACGTGTCGTGGATCCCGACCGCGACCGCGTTGGCCACGCCCTGGTTCGGGTCCTGCTGGTAGACCAGCTCGAAGATGACGCCGGCGGCCAGGAACGAGATGGCCATCGGCATGAAGATGACCGCCTTGAACGCGGTCGACCACCGGATCTTCTCGGCCAGCAGGGCGAACATCAGGCCCAGCGCGCAGGCGATGGTCGGGGCGCACACCACCCAGATGACGTTGTTCTTCAGCGCCGTGAGCGTCGCGGAGTCGGTGAACATCGTCTTGTAGTTGTGCAGGCCGACCCACTTGGAGCCGTCGTGGTTGTGCAGGCTCAGCCAGACCGAGTCGACGGCCGGCCAGATGATGATGGCGGCCAGGATGACCGCGGCCGGGATCAGGAACCCGGCCCGCACCCGGACCGGGATTCGCAGTGGGCTGCGACCGTGGCCGGCCGGCGAATACAGGTGCGGCACGGGACCGGCGGCGCTCGGGGCCGGCGGGCCCGCCGCCGGGGCGGCCCCGGCGGCGGGTGCGGCGGACAGGGGCTCGTCCATGCTCAGGACCACGTCACCTTGGCGGCGTCGGCTTCCAGCTTCGCGGCGGTGCCGTCCACGTCGGTCGGGTGGCCGAGGAAGTACTGCAGGTCACCCCACTCGCCGGCGCCCTTGGTGCCGCCGAATCCGGCCGGGGACAGGTCGTCCAGGCTGAACCGGAAGTTCGGCCCGGCCTGGGTCAGCTGGGCCGCCTCGGCGCGGGTGATGTCGTCGGGGTAGGCCGAGGCCGGGACGTTCTTGTTCGGCGAGAGGAATCCGCCGGCCTGGGCCCAGATCGACCCGGCTTCCGGGGAGGCCAGGTACTGGATGAAGGCCATCGTGGCCGGGTTGTTGTTCAGCGCGACCGCCGCGTCCCCGGAGCCCTGCACGAAGTTCGCGGTGGAACCGGCGGCCGGGAACGGGAAGAACTTGGCGTCGGTGCCCAGCTTCGCCGAGGTGGTGCTGGTGATCACCGAGGAGGAGAAGTCGCCCTCGAACACCATCGCCGCCTTGGGCGGGGTCTTGAAGGTGTTGGTGACCGAGTCGTTGAACGAGGTCTGCAACGCCCCGGACTTGCCGCCGGCCAGGAACTGGTCGTTGCCGAAGAGCTGGCCGAGAGTCGTCAGCGCCTGCTTGACGCTGGGATCCGTCCACGGGATCTGGTGGTGCGAGAGCTTGTCGTACATGTCCGGTCCGGCCTGCGACAGGTAGACGTTCTGGAACCAGTCGGCCAGGGTCCAGCCGTCCGCGCCGCCGACGGACACCGGGGTGATGCCTGCGTCGGACAGGGCCTGGCAGTCCTTGAGGAACCCGGCCCAGTCGGTCGGCGGCTGGATGCCGGCCTGCTGGAAGGCGGCGGTGTTGTACCAGAAGGTGCCCTTGTCCGCGGCCTTGAACATGATCGAGTAGGACTTGCCGTCGATCGTGCCGAGCTTCTTCCAGCCCGGATCGAAGTTGGCGTCGATGGTGGACTGCACGTCGGCCGACAGCGGGGTGAGCTTGCCGGCCTTGGCCAGGTCGGTGATCGCGCCGGGGGCGGCTATCAGCGCCACGTCCGGGGCGCCGCCACCGGCGATCTTGCTCTGCAGCACGGTGACCGTCTGGTCGCCCGCACCCTGGTAGCTGACCTTGGCGTGGGTCTTGGCCGTGAAGGCGTCGATCACCTTCTGGAAGTCCTGCTGCTCGGTGCCGGACCACTCGGCCAGCACCTGGATCGACTTGCCGGACAGGTCCGGCAGCGCCGGACCGGAGGCCGTGCCGCCGCCGGGGGCCGAACCGGACGCCGAACCCGAGGCGGAGGTGGCCGCCGAGGAGTTCGAGGAGCCCGCCGACGGCTTGGAGGAACTGGAGGAGCAGCCGGCCAGTGCCAGGCCGGAGGCCAGTCCGACGGCGGCGACCGCCGTGACGGACCGGTGCGAGCGTGCGCCCATGATCAGCCTTCTTTCATCAACTCGAGTGAGGGACCTGTCGTTATTAAGGCGGGGTTTCAAGGCGGGGCGGTGTTGCCGGAAACGTAGGGGCGACGAAATGGAGGCGTCAAGCATGTTGCGATTCCGTGATGCGCGAACAAATTCCACCGAACTAACCACCCCCGCAACCCCCCTATTTGTTTGGTCCTTGACTAATCGCGGTCCATCGCAGCATCCTTCAGAACATGAGGACGCCTGTGCGGGAGTCCCGGGCCGACCGCAGCCGACTGGCCGTGGTGCGGCTGCTGCGTGAGCGCGGGACGATGAGCCGCGCCGACATAGCCCGGCACGTCGGCCTGTCCCGCTCGACGGTCTCCGGGATCATCGCCGCGCTGGTCGCCGACGACCTGGTGGTGGAACTGGAGGCGAAGCTGACGCCGGCCGGCGGCGGGGCCGGACGGCCCGGGGCGGCGGTGATGCTGAACCCGGCCAGCGGCGAGGCGATCGGCGTCGACTTCGGGTACCGGCACGTGCACGTGATCATCGCGAACGTGGCGCATGCCGTGCGGATCGCGAAATCGGTGCGGCTGCCGGTCGGCTACGACCCGGGGACCGGCTTCGACGTCGCCGCCGATCTGGTGCGCGGCGCCATCGAGGAGGCCGGCACCGATCCCAGCCGGATCCTCGGCGTCGGGGTGAGCGTGCCAGGGCCCTTCGACACCAAGCGCGGCGTCCCCGCCTCGGGCATGCCCTCGCCCTGGGCCGGCATCCCGGTGGCCGTCGAACTCGCCGGCCGGCTGAACCTGCCGGTCCTGGCCGACGGCGACACCAAGCTCGGCGCACTGGCCGAGCGGCGCTGGGGCGCGGCGCGCGGACTCGATGAGTTCGTCTACATGAAGCTGCACGGCGGGGTCGGCGGCGCCTTCGTCTCCAACGGACAACTGGCCCGCGGCGTCAACGGCGGCGCCGGGGAGATCGGGCACCTGGTGGTGGACGCCACCGGGCCGCTGTGCCGGTGCGGCAACCGCGGCTGCCTGGAGACGTTCGTGGGGCTCTCGGTCGTGATGCGCGCGCTGGAACCCACCTACGGCGACCGCCTGACCCTGCGCAACGTCATCACCATGGCCTGGCAGGGCGACCGCGGCTGTATCAGGGCCCTGTCGGATGCCGGGACCATGGCCGGCCGCGCGGTCGGCATGCTCGGCAACATCCTCAACCCGCAGAGCGTCATCATCGGCGGCGCCCTGTCCGCCGCCGGCGAGTTGCTGATGGGCCCGCTGCGCGAGGCGGCCGCCGCGGCCTCGCTCCCGCTGGCCGGCGACGCGATGACGATCCAGGTCGGGGCGCTGGGGCCACAGGCGTGCGCGCTGGGCGCGGTGGCGATGGTGCTGGGCGAGACCGACGAGAAGTTGTTGGCGGCCATGGGAACCTAAGCGCGGAACGGGACGACGGAGGGTCCTGCCCCTATCAGCGCGCTGATAGCGTGATGAGACGCAGTGCGTTTCGCGGGGGGCGGGGGAATCAAGCGATGCGAGAGTTACAACCGGGGGACCCCGATCGGCTGGGCCCGTTCGAGATCCGCAGCCGCATCGGATCCGGCGGCATGGGGGTGGTCTACCTCGGGCGGTCGCCGAGCGGGCGGCTGGCGGCGATCAAGCTGGTGCGGCCGGAAGTGGCCGACGACGAGGAGTTCCGGGCCCGGTTCCGGCGCGAGATCGACGCCGCGCGCCGGGTCTCGGGCGCCTTCACCGCCGGGGTGCTGGACGCCGACCCGGACGCCGCGCGGCCGTGGCTGGCCTCGGCCTACATCGAGGGCCCCTCGCTGCGCGAGCGCGTCATCGACGCCGGGCCGTTGCCGTTGCCCGAGGTCCGCAAACTGGGGGCCGGTCTGGCCGAGGCGCTGGCCGACCTGCACCGCGTCGGGCTGGTGCACCGGGACGTGAAACCGGGCAACGTGCTGCTGGCCGCCGACGGCCCGCGGCTGATCGACTTCGGCGTCATCCGCTCGGACGCGCTGGCCGAGCTGACCGAGTCCGGGTTCATCATGGGATCGGCCGGCTATATGGCGCCGGAGCAGGCCGAGGGCCGGCACACCGGGCCGGAGGCGGACGTGTTCTCGCTCGGCGCCCTGCTGACGTTCGCCGCCACCGGCCGAGGCCCGTACGGCACCGGATCAGCCGCGACGCTGCTACTGCGCACGGTGAACCAGGCCCCTGATCTGACGGACGTGCCCGCGGAACTGCGGGCCGTCATCCAGCGCTGCCTGGCCGCCGATCCCGTCGACCGGCCGCGCGACCGGGATCTGATCGCGATGCTGGCACCGGGCGCCGAGCCGCTGCCGGAGTGGGAGCGGCCGCGGCCGATCGACGCCGCGCCGAAGGCCGTCGGGGTGCCGCGGCCGTATCCGGCCCCGGCGCCGCAGCCCTCGGGTCCACCGCCGTTCCTGGCAGGCGGCGAGCCGGCCGCCGCCGGGTCCTTCATGCAGCTGGGGCCGAGGCTGATGCTCGGCCCTCAGCAGCAAGCGCAGATGCCAATTCCCTACCCGGCCCCGGCCCCGGTCCGGGTCCGGGTCCCGCAGCAGCCGTACTATCCGACGGTGTACCCGCCGCCCTACTCGACAGCCGTCCCGGCTTACCGGCGTCCGTCGTTGCCGGTCCCGGTCAAGTGGCTCATATTCGCGGCCTGGCTGGTGTGCATGATCCTGCTCGTATTCGTGGTGGTGGGGGCCTCCAGCCCGTGACCGCTCAGGCCTTCCGGTACAGCGTCACCACCGCCGCGCCGCCGAGCCCGACATTGTGCGCCAGTCCGACACGCGCGCCCTCGACCTGGCGCGCGCCAGCCTGGCCGCGCAGGTGCCAGTTGATCTCAGCGCACTGAGCCAGGCCGGTGGCGCCGAGCGGGTGGCCCTTGGAGATCAGGCCGCCGGAGGGGTTCACCACCCAGCGGCCGCCGTAGGTGGTGGCGCCGTCGGCGACCAGCTTGCCGCCCTCGCCCTCCCCGCACAGGCCCAGTGCCTCGTAGGTGATGAGCTCGTTGATGGAGAAGCAGTCGTGCAGTTCGATCAGGTCCAGGTCCTCCGGGCCGAGGCCGGAGGCGTCGTAGACCTTGTGCGCCGCGTCCCGGCTCATCGGGCGGCCGACGACGTCGATACAGCTGCGGGTGTCGAAGGCCTCGGCGGTGTCGGTGGTCATGGCCTGGGCCACGATCTCAACAGCCTGATCCGCCAGGCCGTGCTGATCGACGAATCGCTCGCTGACCACGACCGCCGCCGCCGAGCCGTCGGAGGTCGGCGAGCACTGGAGCTTGGTCAGCGGCCGGTGGATCTCCTTGGCGTCCAGGATGTCCTGGACCGAGTACTCGTCCTGGAACTGGGCGTTCGGGTTGTGGACCGAGTGCCGGTGGTTCTTGGCGGCGACCATCGCCAGCTGTTCGGCCGTGGTGCCGTACTTGTCCATGTGCTCGCGCGCGGCGTCGCCGAAGATCTGCGCGGTCGGCGGCGTGGGCTCGAAGCCGTGCAGATCGGCCATCAGCGTGTAGTGCCGGGCCACCGGTGAGGCGGCGAAGTCGTCGTTGTTCACGCCGCCGCCGAGGGCGCCCTTCTTCATCTGCTCGAAGCCCAGCGCCAGCACGCAGTCGTTGAGCCCGCCGGCCACCCACTGCGCGGCCATCATCAGCGCGGTGGAGCCGGTGGCGCAGTTGTTGTTGACGTTGTAGACCGGCACGCCGGTCAGGCCGAGCTCGTAGGCGGCGCGCTGCCCGCAGGTCGAGGGGCCGAAGACGTAGCCGGCGGCCACCTGCTCGATCTGTTCGTAGCGCACGCCGGCATCGGCCAGCGCCGCGGTGCCGGCCTCTCGGGCCATGTCGAAGTAGCGCCACTGCCGGGTCTCGGGCTTCTCGAACTTCGTCATGCCGACGCCGACGACGTAGACCTTGTTCACTGTCGTATCCCCTTAATGAGAGTTCCGTCTTAGTCGCGGGGCAGGCCGAGGATCCGTTCGCCGATCACGTTGAGCTGCACTTCGGTAGTGCCGCCGGCGATGGTCAGGCATCGGCTGGACAGGAAGGCCTGGGTCCAGCCGGCCGCCGGGCCCGACGCCTCGGTGGCTCCGGCGGCGCCGAGCAGCTCCAAGCCGAGTTCGGCGACGTCCTGAGCGAGCTTCATCGAGATCAGCTTCCTGATGCTGGCCTCGGGCCCCTGCTCCATCCCGGAGAGCTGACGCAGCGTGGTGCGCAGGCCCAGCAGTGCGGCGGACTGGCCTTGGCAGATCAGCCCGCCGAGCCGTTGGGCCAGCACCGGATCCAGCTCCTCGCGCACGGCGACCGAGCTGAGCAGGCCCTCCAGCGAGCCGCCCAGGACCGGGCCGGAGGCCAGCGAGACGCGCTCGTTGCCCAGGGTGTTGCGGGCCAGCGGCCAGCCGCCGTCCACCTCGCCGACCACCAGATCGTCCGGGACGAACACGCCGTCCAGGAACACCTCGTTGAACATCGACTGGCCGGTGATCTCGCGCAGCGGCCGGACGTCCACGCCGGGCGACTTCATGTCGACCAGGAAGTAGGTGATGCCCTCGTGTTTGGGCTTGTCAGGGCTCGTACGCGCGATGCAGATCGCCCACTGCGCGAAGTTCGCCACCGACGTCCAGACCTTCTGCCCGTCGAGCCGCCAGCCGCCCTCGGCCCGGGTGGCGCGGGTGGTCAGCGCGGCCAGGTCGGAGCCGGCCCCGGGTTCGCTGAACAGCTGGCACCAGATGACCTCCCCGCGCAGGGTCGGCGCCGCGAACCGCTCGCGCTGCTCGTCGGTGCCGTATTTGACCAGTGTCGGGACCACCCAGTTGCCGATGATCAGGTCCGGCAGCTTCACCTTCGCGGCCGCCTGCTCCTGCGCGATGACGATCTGCTCGACCGGACCGGCCGACAGGCCGTAGGGCTTGGAGAGGTAGGGAGCGGCATAGCCGGTGGCGGCGAGCGCCTTGCGCTGCTCGGCGGGCGTCAGGTCTTGGACGGCCGCGAAGGCTTCGCGGGCGGCGGTGCGGTAGGCGTCGGCTTCCGCGGGGAGCTCGACCTTGAGTTCGCGGCGGCGGCCGGCGGCGGTGAGTTCGGCGACGCGGGCCAGCCAGCCGCTGGTGGGGCCGTGGACTTGGCGCAGGGTCAGGGCCCTGCGGAGGTAGACGTGGGCGTCGTGCTCCCAGGTGAAGCCGATGCCGCCGAGGACCTGGACGCAGTCCTTGGCGCATTCGACGGCGGCTTCCAGGGCCAGGGCGGCGGCCAGGGCGATCGGGAGCTCGGCGGCTTGCGCCGTATCCACGTCTTGCGCGGCGCTACCGGATCCGGCGACGAAGGCGGCGTCCCAGACCGCGCTGCGGGCTTGCTCCATCCGCGCGACCATGTTCGCGCAGCGGTGTTTGACGCCCTGGAACTGTCCGATCGGCTTGCCGAACTGGACCCGGACCTTGGCGTACTCGGCGGCGGTGCGAGTACACCAGTCCGCGATGCCGACCGCTTCGGCTGAGGCGAGCAACGCCGCGGTCCGGCCGAGGCTGCCCGTGGTGCCGATGATGACGCGGTCGCGCGGGACGAAGACGCCCTCGGCGCCGACCTTCGCCACCCGCCGGGTCCGATCCAGCGAGACCAGGGGACTGATATCCAGCTCCGCGGCCGGGACGAGCGCCTGGATGTCGGAGCCGTCGGACCGGCGGGCGGTGAGCAGCAGCCAGTCGGCGAGCGCCGCACCGATAACCGGTTCTACCGAGCCGTCGAGGGTGTAGCCGCCGTTCACGGGTTCGGCGAGGAGCGCGCCGGGATCCACCGCGACCGCCACCGTCGTGCTGCCGTCGGCGATGCCGCGGACCACGTCGGCGTTGGCCTTCCCGCCGCTGCCGGCCAGGAAGACGCTCGCGATCGCCGTCGGCAGGAACGGTCCCGGGGTGGCCGCGCGGCCGGTCTCCTCCAGCGCGACGGCCAGCGTCAGCAGCCCGGCGTCCGCGCCGCCGACGTCCTCGGGGAGATGGTTGCCGAGCAGCCCCTGCTTGGCGAGTTCGGCCCAGAACGCGGGCCGTTCCTCCTGCTCGGCGTCCAGCGCGGCGCGCACGACGGCCGGCGGCACCGCCCGGGCCAACCACCCCCTGACCGCCTCGGCGAGGTCGCGGTGCTCACTGGTGATCCCTATGGAGCCGATTCCGGCGGTCACTGAAGCCACGTGGCGGATAGTAGAACACGTTCCAGTTATCCGGAAGATAGAGTGACGCCATGGATCAAAAGCTGCGCGCCGCCGCCGAAGCCGCCCCCGGCTTCATGCCGCCCGCCGAGGGCCTGGCCCTGTACGAGGCGGCCGAGCGCGCCGCGAAGATCGGCGACCTGCTGGAGATCGGCACGTACTGCGGCAAGTCCACGATCTACCTGGCCGCGGCCGCCGCCACCGCGGACCGGGTGGTGGTCACCGTCGACCACCACCGCGGCTCGGAGGAGCAGCAGCCGGGCTGGGAGTACCACGACCCGGAGCTGGTCGACCCCGAAGTGGGCCTGATGGACACCCTGCCCACCATGCGCCGCACCCTGCACGCGGCCGGCGTCGAGGACCGGGTGGTCGCGATCGTCGGCCGTTCCCCGGTCGTGGCGCGGCTCTGGAACACCCCGGTCGGCCTGGTCTTCATCGACGGCGGCCACACCGACGAACACGCGCGGGGCGACTACGAGGGCTGGGCCCACCACGTGGCGCCGGACGGCGTGCTGGTCATCCACGACGTGTTCCCGGACCCGGCGGACGGCGGTCAAGCGCCGTATCGCGTCTACCTGCGGGCGCTGGAGTCGGGCGACTTCGTGGAGGAGTCGGTGACCGGATCGCTCAGGGTACTGCGACGGGTTTAGGCGCTACGCGTCGAGAGCGGCGAGCTTGCCCGCCAGCACCGCGCGCTCCCGCTCGTTCCCACACAGCTTGATCGCCTGCTCCAACTCCACACGCGCCTGTTCGAAGCGCTCCAGCCGGATCAGCAGTTCGCCGCGCACGCTCGACAGCAGATACGAGTTCGCCAACGGGCCTTCCAACTCGTCCACGAGCGCCAGCGCGGCGGCGGGTCCGCGCGCCATCGAGACCGCGACCGCGCGGTTGAGCTCTACGACCGGGGACGGGGTCAGGCGGCCGAGGGCGTCGTAAAGGGTGATGATGCGCTCCCAGTCCGTGTCCTCGACCGACGTCGCGACCGCGTGGCATTCGGCGATCATCGCCTGCAGGCCATACGCCCCCACCCCGCGCTCGCCGCGGCGGGCCTGAGCCAGCGCCGCGCGACCGCGCAGGATCGCGGCGTGGTCCCACAGGCGGCGGTCCTGGTCGGCCAACAGGACCGGCTCACCGTCCGGGGCGACGCGGGCCGGGAAGCGGGCAGCCGTCAGTTCCAGCAGGGCCAACAGGCCGTGGGTCTCCGGTTCGTCCGGCATCAGGCGGGTCAGCATGCGGGCGAAGCGTTGCGCCTCACTGGCCAGGTCCTGCCGGATCAGCGCGTCGCCGGCACTGGCCGAGGAGCCCTCGGTGAAGATCAGGTAGACCACGGTCAGGACCGAGCCCAGCCGCTCGGAACGCTCCTGCGGCGGCGGGACCTCGAACGGAACCCCGGCCGCGGCCAGCGCCTTCTTCGCGCGGGTGATGCGGGCCTGCACGGTCGCGGTCGGCACCAGGAACGCGCGGGCGATCTCGTCGCTGGTCAGCCCGCCCACCACGCGCAGGGTCAGGGCCACCCGGGCTTCGCGGGACAGGACCGGATGGCAGGAGACGAACATCAGGGCCAGCAGATCGTCATCGATCTGGTCCGGATCCCACAGCACCTCCGCGCCGTCGCGCGCCGGGTCATTCGGCGCACCGCCGGTGGCCACGCCGCCCTCGCCCAACTCCTGGGCCAGGACCGCGTACTTGCGGTCCTGGACCGCGTGCCGACGGAAGTGGTCGATCGCGCGGCGGCGGCCGACGGCGAGCAGCCAGCCGGCCGGATGGCGCGGGACGCCCTCGCGCGACCAGGTGACCAGCGCCTCGGCGAGGGCCTCCTGCGCCACGTCCTCGGCCAGCGCGAAGTCACCGGTGTAGCGGGCCAGCGCGCCGACGATGCGGGCGGACTCTATGTGCCAGACCGCTGCCACGGCGGCACGGCCTGCCGGTTCCGGCGCGACCGGCTCGGTCAGCGGCGGGTCGGTCACGGCCGGCTCCGGTTCCCACCAGCCAGGCGTCCGCGATCGGCCCGGTTCGCGCGCGAGCCCCGCCCCGCGCGCGAACCCGAACCCAGCCCAGCCAGCCCGCTCAGAGCCGCACTCAGAGCTGCCCGGTGGCCTCGCGCCACGCCCGCTCCTTCTTGATCCACTCGTTGTCCTGCGGCATCTCGTCGATCGAGGTCACCCGCCGGATCTCGGCCTTGAACCCGGGCCCGGTGATCGGCGAGCGCTTGGCCCACTCCACGGCCTCCTCCTTCGAGGCCACGTTGAGGATGTAGAAGCCGTTGAACAGCTCCTTGGTCTCCCCGTAGGGGCCGTCGGTGACGATCGGCGGCTCGGCGGAGTAGTCGACGACCACGCCGTCGTCCGGCTCGGCCAGCCCCTCGGCGGCCAGCAGCACCCCGGCGCGGATCAGCTCGTCGTTGAACTTCCCGACGGTCTCGATCATCTTGCCGAAGTCGGTCTGGCCCATCGACGCCAGCGCCGTGTCGTCGGCGCGGAAGATCAGCATGTACTTCACGGTCGGTCTCCTAGCGATTCCTCCGGGCCCCGTCCGGGCCCGTTCACCCATAGGTCGAACGGGGACGGCGGCGGATCGACACGCCTACGGCAGATTCAGTCCCGCACGTTCAGTCCTGCACGTTGTACTGGTCGTGCTCCAGGAAGAACGCCTGCCCCATGGTGTCCTGCATCCGGTCCACCAACCCGCGGAAGTAGTTCTCACGCGGCGCGCCGGGGGCGAACAGCAGCAGCATTGAGGCCGTCTGGCCGGACTCGTTGCGGAACGCATGGAGCCCGCCGGGCGGGACGAACAGGTAGTCGCCGGGCGTCGCCTCCACCCACTTCTCGCCGTTGAACAGGCGCACCGCGCCCTGCAGGATGAAGAACGCCTCGCTCATCGTCTTGTGGAAGTGAGTACCCGGACCACTCGGTGCGGCGGCGAAGTCCCACCGGTAGAGCCCGTACAAACCGTCGGAGCTGTCCGAGGTGGACAGTAGGCTGCAGGTGCCGCCGGAGGCGAAGGCGATCTCGGGCTCGGCGTCGGCCGGGCGGAACGTGGCGCTAACCTCGCCGGTGTCGGCGAAGTAGCGCGGGTCGGGATAGGACATAGACGCAACCCTTCCTGAGTACTTCGGCGGATGTGATCATTACCCCGCTTCCGTAGTCTGTCCGAAGTCGGAATCACAGTCGACCCGGGCGATCTTGTGGGGGATACAGATCATGACCGACAAGTCTCAACCCGGCCGCCTGGTCGGCGGCCGGTACCGTCTGGTCGACCGATTGGGCGCCGGAGGCATGGGCCGCGTGTGGCGGGCCCACGACCAGACGCTGGGCATCGACGTGGCGATCAAAGAGGTGTCGCTGCCGTTCATGCTCTCCGAGGAGCAGCTGGCCGAGCGGTTGCGGCGGGCCGAGCGCGAGGCCCGCAACACCGCGCGGCTGCGGGACCAGCCGGGCATCGTGACCGTGCACGACGTGGTGATCGACGACGACGCGCCGTGGATCGTGATGCAGCTGGTCTCCGGCATGTCGCTGGACGAGCACCTGCGCGAGCACGGCCCGCTGAGCGTGGCGAACACCGCGAAGGTGGCCGACACGATGCTGCGCGCCCTGGACGCCGCGCACGCCGCCGGGATCATCCACCGCGACGTGAAGCCGGCGAACGTCCTGCTCGCCGAGGACGGCCGGGTGCTGCTCACCGACTTCGGCATCGCCCGCTACGAGAACGACACCTCGCTGACGATGACCGGCGCTGTCGTCGGCTCGGCGGAGTACCTGGCGCCGGAGCGGGCGCGCGCCGAGGAGGCCGGTCCGGCCTCGGACCTGTTCTCCCTGGGCGTCACGCTCTACCAGGCGGTGGAGGGCGTCTCGCCCTTCCGCCGCGACTCCCCCACCGCGACGATGACCGCGGTGTTGTTCGAGCAGCCGGCACCGCCGAAGAACGCCGAGCGGCTGACGGCGCTGCTGGCCGGACTGCTGGCGAAGAACCCGGCGCAGCGGCCGACAGTACAGGCCGCGCTGGCGATGCTGAACGGGACCGCGCCCACCGGCGCGAGCCCGGCGGTCACCATCGCGTCCATCCCGACGCCGCCCACGCCGTTCATCCCGCCGACCCGCGCGCTGACGGACCAGGCCAGTGCGCAGGGTTCGCCGTCCTACCCGCCGAACCCGACGCCGTATCTGGCCAATCCGACGCTGGGCCCGCCGCCACGCAACGGCAACGGCCTGAAGATCGCCCTCGGCGTACTGGCGGTGGTGGCGATCAGTGCCCTGGCGACGTTCGGCGTCACCCAGCTGATGCACTCTTCCAAATCGCCGCAGGCCGGCCCGGGCACGTCGACGTCGACAACCTCGGGCACCGGCCCGACCACCGCGACGACGCCGACCGCCCCGGCGGTGTCCGGGAACGTGCCGAACAGCGACGGCTCGCAGAACCCGACGACGTCCGCCACAACAAGCAGCGGCCCACCGAGCCCGGCCGGCGCCAAAGCCGGCTGCACCCAGGCCATAGCGGACGTGAGCGCCTTCAACAAGTCGAACCCGGCCGGCACCAACGACAAGGACATCGAGATCCAGGCCGACCACGACCTGGCGACCAAGCTGAACGCCGACGCGGCCATGGCCACCGACCCGACGGTGCAGAGCGCGATCCAGAACCTGGCGGGCAGCTGGGACACGTTCGCGACGGACTACTCCAACGGCGACACCCTGGGGATGAGCCAGACGATTCCGCAGACCACCAAGGACTTCACCGCGCTGAACTCGGCGTGCAACAGCTAGACGGTTGGTCATGGATGTGACAACGGGCCACCAGTTCTCACATCCATGACGATCAACCCGCGCTCGGGCGTACGGCAAAAACCACCTACACCACCCCGGCACCAGCGTCCGGACCGGCGGCCGAGTTCGCCGAGCACGGGTACCGCACCCCCTGCTTTGCACTTCTCCGGCCGGTTTTCGGTTCGTTCCCCTCGGTCGCGTCGGCAGGGCTTCGCCTACAGTGCCG
Organism: Catenulispora pinistramenti; assembly: GCF_018274385.1. Classification (GTDB taxonomy): domain Bacteria; phylum Actinomycetota; class Actinomycetes; order Streptomycetales; family Catenulisporaceae; genus Catenulispora; species Catenulispora pinistramenti. The sequence goes on from NZ_JAAFYZ010000251.1 coordinate 14,905, forward strand.
GTGGCCGGGGGTCAAGTTCGCGCTGAACAAAACCGCAGCTCACACGCATGACCGCAAGCGCGCGGACTTTACC
>NZ_JAAFYZ010000252.1 GCF_018274385.1 Catenulispora pinistramenti
GGGCGGGGGGACGGAAGGCCGGCGGGCGGCGTCATCATCTACCGGCTGTTGATCGCGCTGGCCGTGCTCGCACTGCCCTTCATCTTCGTGTTCGACGCCTCGGCGATGGTCGGAGCCCAGCGCAGCGCGGACGACCGCGAGGGCTACCTCGTCAGCTGGCCGCTCTGCTGTGCGATCGGCGGCCTCGCGACGGTCGTCTTCTACGCATCGGTAAGGCCCGACCGTCACCTGCCAAGCGCGACGCGGAAGCGTATTGGGAGGAACGGGTCGCGAACTCCGGAGACCGCCGACTCCCCTTCGCCGTCATGCTGACCCCCGCGGTGTGGACGATCCCCGCCCTCTCCTCCGGCATCATGCAGCTGGCGCCGGACGGCACCGGGCAGATACCGGCCAACCTCCCCTGTCTGATCGTCGGAATGGTGCTGCCGGTCGTCGTCGCCATCACGTGGGCTCGGCGGGGTTCGTATCGACCGTCGTAGGTATGGTCGCGACAGTCAGGATGCAGCGTCGCAGAGCGAATCAGTAGGGGTACGCCGTGGTGTTGCGAGCCCAATCGTCCAGACCCGGCAGCGCCGCCTCGACCTCCCCAGGGTCGACGAACGTCGCGATCAGCTGGCAGTCGACATTGTCACGGCGCCAGTAGTACACGACACGCGCGACCACCGTGCCCGCCTCACGATCGATGAACGTGAAGCGCTTCGCCCGCACCCCAGTGGCCCCGCCCGAGTACTCGAACGTCTCGACCGCCGGCGGCTGGACGTTATCCGGGTCGAAATCGCCGACGAACAACCGGTACGCCTTCTTGATCGGCAACTCCGCCACGAACACATTGAACGAGGCAGGGATCGGCGCGCGATTCAGATCGTGGAAGAACAACAGCGACGTGCGGGCCGTACGGTCGTTGAACGCGTCGTACGCGGCCTCGATCAACCGGGCGGTCCGCGCCTGCCAATCAGGATCCGGCATGGGAACGCCCTTGTCGTGGAAGTCCCCCCAGACCACCAGAGCGCCCTCGGCCGCCCACTCCGTGGCGTTCTGCCAGAAATCCTCGTCGTCGGGGAAGCTCGCGGGAATGGTCATCCACTTCCTCCGCGTCGGGATGTCCAGCACCACGCGCGGCGGAAGCGGCTTCGGCTCCGCGGGCTCTTCCATTTGCGTCCTCCGGGCGAAGAATTTCATCGGGTCTTCCATGCGAACGTGGACATCATCGCGTCGAAAAGCTCTACCAGTAGGTCGGCCAGGCGGTCGTCGGGCGCCGTGCCGCCCGGAGTGGAGAACGTCACCGTGAGCCAGCGCCGGTCGTCGTTCGGGATCGGGAACGCGTAGTCGACGTGCCGGGTCGCGACATCAGCGACCGCACCCCGAGCCGGGTCGGCGGCCTGGATCCGTTCCACTCGCGCGCCGACCGAGCCGTCGACGTCGACCAGGGAGCCGTCGGCGGCCAGTCGGCCGCTCACGGTCAACGCCGCCAACGCATCCACCTCCCCCTGCATGGACAGCCCACCGACGATGAACGACGCCGCGACCGTCACGCCGTGCAGCTCCTCCACCGGGAGGTATAGGTCGATGCCGTTGTCCGCCTTGGCCTTCTGGACCGTCTCCCGGACCGTCTCTTCGATTTTCCGACGCTCCACCGGGAACGCGTCACGCTGAAGCCGCGCGAACATCCGGTCCGTGATGTCCTTCACCGCTTTGTCGAGCGGTTGCAAGAGGGAGACCCTGATCCAGCCGGGCGGCAGCAGAATGGTGTAGCCGTGCGGCACGGCCGGGAGCGTAGTCGCGGTGGTCACCATGATCCGGCCTTCACGTTCCAGTTCTGCGGGGTCAGGCTCCGGGACCAGTTGTAGTACCCGGACCCGCCGAAGAACGGCGCCGTCGAGCCGGCGATCTTGTCCCACGTGTCCGAAGTGGCACCGGCCAGGAAGTTGACCTTCACCTTGGCCAGACTCGACTCGAGTTTCGTGACGTCGTCGACGACGTGTGGGCAGACTCCCGCAATCTCAGAGCGCACACTCTCGGCCCACTGCTTGCACGCCCCCGCGCCCTGTTCGCCGTGCATCAGCGCCTGCAGCGACGGCTTGCTGAAACGCTCCGAAATCTGGTCCCAGGTCTTGGCGGCCTTGGCCCAGCCCTTGAGGCTGAAGTCGATGTCGTCGAAGTTGTGGCCGGCCTTGAGCAACTCGCCGATACGGGCCGCCTCGGTGGCCCTGGCCTGGGCGGCCGCAGCCTTTGATGGCCCCGATGTCATACTTGGCCTGGCCCAGTTCGAGGGGATCCTTGCTCGTCTTCAACACGTTCTGAGCATCAGTCAGCTTCGACGCGTTCTCCGCCAGCGAAGACGGAGCGGCAGCCACTCATGCTCGGTGGTTCCCACTCCTTGCCGGCGGACCCGGTCACCGGGGAGAACGGAGCCGATCCGGGGAACGTGACCACCGGCATCCTCCTCCCGCTGGTAGCACTCCTGCTGTGGTCTACCACGGGACGCCTGCTCGCGGCCTCCGCCGTATTGGTGTGGCTGCCCTGGGCCGTCTGTACCGAAAGCGGGCATCTGAGAGCGGCGGACGTCATCGGCTTCGCGGGGCTCGGGGTGCTGGCCGATGGTCCCGGCCCTGTTGGCAGTCCGGCGACGCGCTGGGGCCGGGGTCTAGGACTCCACAGCCGCGGCCTGCGCACCCTGCGCCGCCTCATAAGCCGCATAAGCGGCGGCCTTCTCCTCATCGATCCGCCGCCCGGCCGACAAAGCCCAGTACCAAAGCAGCGTGAAGCAGCCGCCGATGAAGAACATGTCCGTGATCACGAAGCCGGCGACGATCAGCGCCGCCTGCAGCACCCAGCTCACCGAGTACGCCCACTGCTTGCGGAGCATGCCGCACAGGAGGGCGGCCAGGGCCATGCCGGGGCCGCAGATGGCCCAGACCGTGCCCGTGCTCAGGTCGCTGAGTTTCATCGCCACCAGGGCGAAGAAGAGGATCACCAGGACCTCGAAGCACAGTACCGAGGCCGCCATCCGTCGGACCATCATCGGTCGTCACCGCCGTACTCTTCGTCAGAGAAGTCATCGTGCGAGTCGTCGCGGTCGCCGCTCCGGTTGCCGTCCCGGTCCTGGTCGCCGCTCCGGTCGCCTTCCCGGTCCTGGTCGCCTTCCCGGTCCCGGTCCCCGAAGAGGTCCAGGTCCCGGTCGTCGAAGTCCTCCTTCTCGGAGTCCTCGAACTGGACGTCCTCGAACGAGTGCCGGTCCTCGACGCGCTCGGCGCGGTCCCGCACCAGCAGGGTACGCGCCTGGCCCGCGGTGACCACCGAGCCGGTCACGATGACGCCCGCGCCGCTGGAGGTGCCGGCCGGGATGGCCTGTTCGGCCAGGCCGATGGCCAGGTCGATGGCGTCGTCCAGGCGGGTGGCGAGGTGGACGCGCTCGGCGCCGAAGATCTCGGTGGCCAGTTCGGCCAGGACCGCGGCCGGCATGGCGCGTTCGGTGGTGTTCTGGGTGATCACGACCTCGTTCAGGACCGGTTCCAGGGCCTCCAGGATCCCGGCCACGTCCTTGTCCCGCATCATGCCCAGGACGCCGACCAGGTGCTCGAAGGTGAAGTCGTCGGCCAGGGCCTGCGCGGTGGCGCGGGCGCCGGCCGGGTTGTGGGTGGCGTCCAGGATGACGGTCGGGCCGCGGCGGACCACCTCCAGCCGGCCCGGCGAGGTGACCTTGGCGAACGCCTCGCGGACCACGTCGGGGTCCAGGGCGGTGCCGCCGCGGCCGACGCCGAGGAAGGCCTCGACGGCGGCCAGCGCGGTGGCCGCGTTGTGCGCCATGTGCGCGCCGTACAGCGGCAGGAAGACGTCGGTGTACTGGCCGACCAGGCCCTTGATCGTCACCAGTTGGCCGCCGACCGCCTGCTGGCGCTCCACGACGCCGTACTCCAGGCCCTCGCGGGCCACCGTGGCGTGCACCTCGCCGGCCCGGCGCAGGATCACCTCGGCGGCCTCCAGCGGCTGCTCGGCCAGGATGACCAGCGCGTCCTCCTTGATGATCCCGGCCTTCTCCGAGGCGATCAGGGCCGGGGTGTCGCCGAGGATGTGCGCGTGGTCGACGCCGATCGGGGTGATCACCGCGACCTGGCCGTCGGCCACATTGGTGCAGTCCCAGGTGCCGCCCAGGCCCACTTCCAGGACCGCGACGTCGACCGGGGCGTCCGCGAAGGCCGCGAACGCCATGCCGGTGATCACCTCGAAGAAGGACAGCGGGAACTCCTGCGAGCCGTCCACGATGTCCACGTACGGCCGGATGTCCTCGTAGACCTCGACGAAGCGCCGGATGGGGATCGGCGCTCCGTCCAGGGTGATGCGCTCGTTCATCGACTCCAGGTGCGGGGACGTGAACCGGCCGGTGCGCAGGTTGAGCTCGCGCAACAGGGTCTCGATCATCCGCGCGGTGGACGTCTTGCCGTTCGTCCCCGTGATGTGGATGACCGGGTACGCCTTCTGGGGGTCGCCCAGCAGCTCGGTCAGGGCCCGGACCCGTGCCAGGGTCGGGTCCATCTTGGTCTCCGGCCAGCGCTCCAGGAGCTCGTGCTCGACTTCCTCGAACTGCTCCTGGAGCTCGGAGTCGACGTTTTTCGCCATGAGGTAGATGGTTCCTTATCGCGGCCGAGTAGGCCGATCAGGCAGAGGGCAGTGCTTCGAGCTGGGCGCCCACCCGGGCGATGTCGCTCTCGGCGTCGGCCAGCCGCTTACGGATCTTGTCCACCACGGCGTCGGGCGCCTTGGCCAGGAAGTCGGCGTTGCCGAGTTTCGCGGTCGCCGCCTCGACCTCCTTGCGCGCGGCGGCCAGACCCTTCTCCAGCCGCTTGCGCTCGGCGGCGACGTCGATGGTGCCGGACGTGTCCAGCTCCACCTTCGCCCCGGTCGCGACCAGGGTCGCCGTCGCGCCGAACCCGTCCTCGGGCGCGGTGAGCCGGTTCAGCAGCCGGATCGCCGGCTCCTGCCCGGCCAGCTTCGCATCGGTCAGCGTCAGCCGCGCGGCCACCCGCTGGGTGTCCTTCACGCCCTGGTCGGTGCGGAACCGGCGCACCTCGGTCACGACCTCCTGCACGGCCTCGATCACCGCCTCGGCGGCCTTGTCGGTCCGCGCCGGGTCGGCCTGGGGCCACTGGGCGATCACGATCGACTCCCGGCCGGTGAGCGCGGTCCACAGCGTCTCGGTCACGTACGGCACGGCCGGGTGCAGCAGCCGCAGCATCACGTCCAGCACGTGGCCGAGCACCGCGCGCGCGGTCTGCGCATCGGGGTCGTCGGCCGCGACGCCGATCGGCAGCCGCAGCTTGGACAGCTCGATGTACCAGTCGCAGACCTCGTCCCACGCGAAGTGGTAGAGCGCTTCCATGGCCTTGGCGAACTGGAAGTCCTCGTAGAGGCCGTCCACCTCGGCCACCACCTCGTTGAGGCGGGACAGGATCCAGCGGTCCTCGACGGTGAGCTTCTCGGCGGCCGGCAGCTCGGCGGGCACGAACGCGCCGTTCATCATCGCGAACCGGGTGGCGTTCCAGATCTTGTTCGCGAAGTTCCGTGCCCCGCCGATCCAGTCGTCGGCGATGGCCTGGTCGGTGCCGGGGTTGGCACCGCGCAGCAGACCGAAGCGCACCGCGTCCGAGCCGTACTTGTCCATCCACAGCAGCGGATCGACCACGTTGCCCTTGGACTTCGACATCTTCTTGCCGTACTGGTCGCGCACCAGGCCGGACAGGACCACCTTGTCGAAGGGCTGCACGCCGTCCATGGCGTACAGGCCGAACATCATCATCCGGGCCACCCAGAAGAAGATGATGTCGTAGCCGGTGTGCAGCACCGAGGTCGGATAGAACTTCGCCAGATCAGCGGTCTGCTCCGGCCAGCCGAGCGTGGAGAACGGCCACAGCCCGGAGGAGAACCAGGTGTCGAGCACATCCGAGTCCTGATACCAGCCGTCCTCCGACGGCGGCTCCTCGTCCGGCCCCACACACACGACCTCGTCGTTCGGGCCGTACCAGATCGGGATCCGGTGGCCCCACCACAGCTGGCGGGAGATCGTCCAGTCGTGCATGTTGTCGACCCAGGCGAAGTAGCGCGGCTCCATCTCCTTGGGGTGGATCTGCACCCGGCCGTCGCGCACGGCGTCGCCGGCGGCCTTGGCCAGCGGCTCCACCTTCACCCACCACTGCATCGACAAGCGCGGCTCCACCACGGTGTCGCAGCGCGAGCAGTGTCCCACCGGGCGCAGCAGCTGCTTCTGGCCGACGATCCGGCCCTGCTCACGCAGCGCGGCCACCACGGCCGGCCGCGCCTCGAAGCGGTCCATGCCCAGGAACGGGCCGTGCACGGTGATGTTCGCGTGCTCGTCCAGGATCGTCGGCATCGCCAGGTGGTGCCGGCGGCCGATCTCGAAGTCGTTCGGGTCGTGGGCCGGCGTCACCTTCACCGCGCCGGTGCCGAACTCCGGGTCCACGTGCTCGTCGGCGATGATCGGGATGCGGCGGTCGGTGAGCGGCAGCGCCACCTCCTTGCCGATCAGGTGCTGGTAGCGCTCGTCGTCCGGGTGCACGGCCACCGCGGTGTCCCCGAGCATCGTCTCGGCGCGCGAAGTCGCCACCACGATCGAGTCATCGCCGTCGCCGTAGCGGATCGACACCAGCTCGCCGGGCTCGTCGAAGTGGTCCACCTCGATGTCGGACAGCGCGGTCAGACAGCGCGGGCACCAGTTGATGATGCGCTCGGCCCGGTAGATCAGGCCGTCGTCGTACATCTTCTTGAACATGGTCTGCACGGCCTGGGACAGACCCTCGTCCATGGTGAAGCGCTCACGCGACCAGTCCAGCGAGACGCCCAGCCGGCGCTGCTGGCCCAGGATCTTGCCGCCGTACTCGGCCTTCCAGTCCCAGACCTTCTTCACGAACGCCTCGCGGCCCAGGTCGTGCCGGGACAGGCCGTCCTTGGCGAGCTCGCGCTCCACCACGTTCTGGGTGGCGATGCCGGCGTGGTCCATGCCCGGCAGGTACAGGGCTTCGAAGCCCTGCATGCGCTTACGCCGGATGATGGCGTCCTGGATCGACTGGTTGAGCGCGTGGCCCACGTGCAGCGATCCGGTCACGTTCGGCGGCGGGATCACGATGGTGAACGGCGGCTTGTCGGAGGCCGCGTCGGCGGTGAAGTAACCGTTCTTTACCCACCGCTCGTACAGCTCGCCCTCTACCTCTACCGGCGCGTAAGCGGTCGGCAGAGTGGTGGCGGCGCTGTCGGCAGCGCCCTGGGCGGCTGGAGTGGTGGTTTCATTCACGCCTACAAGCTTAGTGGTGCCCAGGTGGGGATTCTGCCGAGTATCGGCTACAGCCCGAGGTGCAGACGCAGAGCGTCGTCCAGGCTTCGCATCGTGCTCGGGCTCAGGGTCGTGATTCGGCTTCCGACGCGAGCGACGTCCACAGTGCGGACCTGCTCAGCCTGGGCTTTGGAATCGGTGCGCAGCCCTGGATGATCCGCGGCGTCGATGAGCACCTGGAACGGGAAGACGCGCTCGGTGTTGGAGGTGACGGGCACGACGGTCACGACACCGCGGCCGTTCCGGTGCGCGGCCGTGTTCACTCCATCGTTGGACACGATGACGGCCGGGCGGCGCTTGTTGATCTCGCCTCCACGCGTCGGGTCCAGGCTGACCCAGAACATGTCCCCACGGCGCATGGCGGGCACCGGACCGCTCACTGCGTGAGCCCGTCGCCGACCACGCCGTCCCACAGCTCGGCGTCCCCGGAGCTGCCCCATTCGTCGTAGGCGGCCGAGTAGTCATCAGCCAGGCGCAAGGACCGGGCCTGAACAATGGCCGCGTGGACGGCTGCCGAGCGGGAGTCGGCGTTCAGTTCGTCCAGGAACGCCACGTCGTCGTCGGGCAGGGAGATGCTCAACTTTGTCGCCATACCGCAATCCTACTCCGGTGAGAATGAGATTCCTACCGGAGTAGGAAAGCGGCGGCCCGCCGAAGCGAACCGCCGCCTTGCCGTCTGTCTGGGAACCGTCAGGGAAACCTACGCGGAGCGCTCCCGGCGCTCGTTGAGGCTCTGCTGCGTCCCCGGCCTGCGGAACTGCTGGTCCCGCGGCACCAGCGTCGGCAGCACGTGCTCGCGCACCACCTCGCCGGTGATGACCACGGTGCCGACGTCGGAGTGGCTGGGGACCTCGTACATCACCGACATCAGCACCTCCTCCATGATCGCGCGCAGCCCGCGGGCGCCGGTGCCGCGCAGGATCGCCTGGTCGGCGATGGCCTCCACGGCGTCGTCCTCGAAGACCAGCTCCACGCCGTCCAGCTCCATCAGCCGCTGGTACTGCTTGATCAGCGCGTTGCGCGGCTCGACCAGGATCCGGACCAGGGCCGCGCGGTCCAGCTTGTGCACCGAGGTGACCACGGGCAGCCGGCCGACGAACTCCGGGATCATGCCGTACTTCAGCAGGTCCTCGGGCAGCACGTCGGCGAAGACGTCCGTGGTGTCGATGTCGTAGCGGGAGCGCAGCTGGGCGGTGAAGCCCATGCCCCGCTTGTTCACCCGGGAGTCCACGATCTTGTCCAGGCCCTCGAAGGCGCCTGCCACGATGAACAGCACGTTGGTGGTGTCGATCTGCAGGAACTCCTGGTGCGGGTGCTTGCGCCCGCCCTGCGGCGGCACCGAGGAGACCGTGCCCTCCAGGATCTTCAGCAGCGCCTGCTGCACACCCTCGCCGGAGACGTCCCGGGTGATCGACGGGTTCTCGGCCTTGCGGGCGATCTTGTCGATCTCATCGATGTAGATGATCCCGGTCTCGGCCTTCTTGATGTCGTAGTCGGCCGCCTGGATCAGCTTGAGCAGGATGTTCTCGACGTCCTCGCCGACGTACCCGGCCTCGGTCAGCGCCGTGGCGTCCGCGATGGCGAACGGCACGTTGAGCATCCGGGCCAGGGTCTGCGCCAGGTAGGTCTTGCCGCAGCCGGTGGGGCCCAGCAGCAGGATGTTGGACTTGGCCAGTTCGATGTGCTCGCCCCGGCGCCCGCCGCGTTCGCGCTGGTAGTCCCCGGCCTGGACCCGCTTGTAGTGGTTGTAGACCGCTACCGACAGGCTCTTCTTGGCGTTGTCCTGGCCGATGACGAACTCGTCGAGGAAGTCGTAGATCTCCTTGGGCTTGGGCAGTTCGGCCAGGCCCCGGGCCGCTGCCGGCTCGCCGGGCTCCTCCTCGATGATCTCGTTGCACAGATCGATGCACTCGTCGCAGATGTACACGCCGGGGCCCGCGATGAGCTTCTTGACCTGCTTCTGGCTCTTGCCGCAGAAGGAGCACTTCAGCAGGTCGGCGTTGTCGATGCGTGCCACGGTGGAGCTTCTCCTTTGTGAAGATCCCGGTGCTGGACCCACTACCGGGCGCCCGAAGGCGCTTCGTAGTCTGTCCCCCAAGACGGTACCGCTCATACCCCCGGCAAGGCCTCAGCGCTCCGATGGGGAGCGCATCGGCCGTGGCATCGAATGATAATCCGACGCCACGGCCGGTGGCGGGTCACCCCGCCGACATCTCAATGTCCGCAACCGGCCACGCCCGCCTCAACGAACGTTCAGTGTCTCCGTGCGGCTGGTGAGGACCTGGTCGATGATCCCGTAGTCCTTGGCCTCGTCGGCGGACAGGATCTTGTCCCGGTCGATGTCCTTGTGCACCTGCTCGGCATCGCGCCCGGAGTGCTTGGCGAGCATCTGCTCCATGACCGTGCGCATCCGCAGGATCTCGTTGGCCTGGATCTCCAGGTCCGACAGGTCGCCGCGGCCGCCCTCGCTCCAGGGCTGGTGGATCAGGATCCGGGCGTTGGGCAGCGCCAGGCGCTTGCCCGGGGTGCCGGCGGCCAGCAGCACGGCGGCCGCGGAGGCGGCCTGGCCCATGCAGACCGTCTGGATGTCCGGCTTGACCCACTGCATGGTGTCGTAGATGGCGGTCAGCGCCGTGAAGGAGCCGCCGGGGCTGTTGATGTAGATGGAGATGTCCCGGTCCGGGTCCATCGACTCCAGCGTGATCAGCTGGGCCATCACGTCGTTGGCCGAGGCGTCGTCGATCTGCACGCCGAGGAAGATGATCCGCTCGTCGAACAGCTTCGAGTACGGGTCCCACTCGCGGAAGCCGTAGCTGGTGCGCTCGCTGAACTTGGGGATGATGTAGCGGGCGTCGTGCTCGGGCCCGCGGTAGATCATGTCGTTCATGGGAAGAGAGTCCTCCGAGGAAGGGGCGGCCAGGTAGAGGGTCAGGACGCGGCGGGGCTTCAGGCCGTGCCGCCACCACCGGGAACGTCGGTGGCGTGCGTCATGATGTCGTCGATCAGGCCGTACTCCTTGGCCTCCTCGGCGCTGAACCAGGTGTCCCGGTCGGAGTCCAGCTCGATCTTGTCCAGGGTCTGCCCGGTGTGCTGGGCGGTGAGCTCGGCCATCCGCTTCTTGCTGCGCAGCAGGCGCTCGGCCTGGATCCGGATGTCCGCCGCGGAGCCGCCGATGCCGGCGGAGCCCTGGTGCAGCAGGATCTCGGTGTTCGGCAGCGCGAAGCGCTTGCCGGGGGTGCCGGCGGTGAGCAGGAACTGGCCCATGGAGGCCGCCATGCCCATGCCCACGGTCACGATGTCGTTGGGGATGTACATCATCGTGTCGTAGATCGCCAGGCCCGCCGAGACCGAGCCGCCGGGGCTGTTGATGTAGAAGTAGATCTCCTTGTCGCTGTCCTCGGCGGTGAGCAGCAGCAGCTGGGCGCACAGCGAGTTGGCGATGTCGTCGTCGACCTGGGTGCCCAGGAAGATGATCCGGTTGCGCAGCAGCCGGTTGTAGACCTGGTCGCTGAGGCCGAGCGGGCTGTCAACGCCCGCACGGGCCATCGGGGTCAGCGGCGTCGTCATAGGTTCACCCTGCCTGGTTCGTCGGAAAGCTTCAGATGCCCGGACCGCGGCGACGACGAGCCCTGTCAAGGCCGTGATCGCCGGTCCTAGGACGACCCTAACGCCCCGGTCCCCCGCGGCGTCGGCGCCCCGGCCCTTGTTCGCTGACGGCATACGCGAAAGCCCCGCCTCCACGTCGGGGGCGGGGCTTTCGTATGACCGGGTGTTCGAACCCGGGCCGACGCGGGGCCGGCTCGGGTTCTCAGTCCGATCAGTCGTGCTTGTGGCCGTAGTGCTCGTCCTCGGGGTCCCGGCCGTGGCTGTCCGGGTTCTCGCCGTCGGTGTCCTCGACGTCGGGGGCGTTGATCTTCTTGACGTCGACCTCGTTGCCGGAGGCGTCCTTGACCTTGGCGGCCTCCAGCACCAGGTTCAGCGCCTTGCCCCGGCGCACCTCGCCGACCAGGGCCGGGATCTGACCGGCCGAGGAGATCTGCTGGGCGAACTCGTCCGGGCGCATGCCGGCCTGCGAGGCCCGCTGGATGAGGTGGTTGGTCAGCTCGCCCTCGTTCACCGAGATCTCCTCGGCGTTGGCCAGCTTGTCCAGGATGAACTGGGCCTTGACCCCGTCGCGCACCTCGTCGGCGAGCTCGGCGTTGTACTCCTCCTCGGTCTTCTCCTGCAGCTTGAAGAAGCCCTCGCGGGTCATGCCGCCCATCGCGATCTGCCGGTCCAGCGCCTCGTTGCGCCAGGCCAGCTCGGCGTCCACGACCGACTTCGGCAGCGGGATGTCGACCCGCTCCAGCAGGACCTCCAGCACCTTGTCCCGGGCCGAGGCGACCTGCTCGAACTGCTCGGAGCGCTCCAGCGTCTCGCGGACGTTGGCGCGGAACTCCTCGATGGTGTCGAACTCGCTGGCCAGCTGGGCGAACTCGTCGTCCAGCTCGGGCAGCTCGCGCTCCTTGACCGCGGTGACCGTGACCTCGATGGTCGCCTCCTCGCCGGCGTGCGAGCCGCCGAGCAGCGTGGAGGGGAAGGTGGCGGTCTGGCCGGCCTTCTTGCCGATGATCGCCTCGTCGGTGCCCTCGATCAGCTGGGTGGAGCCGACCTCGTAGCTCATGCCCTTGGCGGTGCCGTCCTCCAGCACCTCCCCGTCGATCGAGGCGGCCAGGTCCAGGGTCACGAAGTCGCCGTCGGCCACCTCGCGCTCGACCTCCTTGAGCGCGCCGAAGCGCTTGCGGATGTCGTCGATCCGCTCGGTCACGGCCTCGTCGGCCACCGTCGCGTCCTCGACCTCGACCTCGATGTCGTCGTAGGCCGGAACCTCGAACTCGGGGCGCACGTCCACCTCGGCGGTGAACTTCAGCGCCTGGCCGGGCTCGAGCTCGGACAGGTCGACGTCGGGCTGGCCGACGACCTCGATCTTGTTCTCCTCGACCGCCTGGCCGTAGAACTGGGGCAGGGAGGTGTTGATGGCCTCCTCGAGGGCAGCGCCGCGGCCGAAACGCTGGTCGATGACCGCCGCCGGGACCTTGCCCTTACGGAAGCCCGGGATCGAGACCTGCTCGGCGATCTTCTTGTAGGCCGCGTCGAGGCTCGGCTTGAGCTCCTCGTACGGGACCTCAACGGTGAGCCGGACCCGAGTGGGGTCCAGGGTCTCGACAGCGCTCTTCACTGCTGCTCTCCTTGCGGCGCTGCCGGCGCCGGCAGCCTCGAGTTCATGGCGCGACGTCGCGCGTGGACGGGATACGAAGCCCCATCGTAACCCGGAGGACGGCCCCTAAAGGAAACGGTCCCCGAACTCGCTACGGCTCTCTTTGGCAGCAGTGGGACGTCGGCTCATCGACAACGCCGACAGAACCGCCCCGAAGAAGCCCCGGCCCCGCCGGTCCGGCACCCTTTCCAGTTTCCCGTGCCCGCCGCTCGGCCGTTTCAGCTGAACAACGCCTGCAAGGTCATCAACGGCATCATCACCAGCAACGCCACGCCCAGCCCCGCCAGAACGCCGAACACCACGATGTTGAACCGGCTCATCGGCCCGACCGCGAAATCGGCCTCGGCCGGCAGGTAGCGCACCTCGGCGGAGGTCCCGACCGCCAGCGCCCGGCTGGAGGCGTCCGCGTGCCGGTGCGTCTGGCCGTCCGGGGTCGCGTACTCGTAGACCGGGTAGGTGAAGTCGCTGTTGTGGAACGAGACCGCGGCGGCGACGGTCGCGGTGGCCCGCTCGGCGCCGGAGCGCAGACGCCAGCGCAGCCGGAGCGCGTCCAGATAGTCGGTGTGGAGCGCCGCGGTCGCTATGAACGCGCCGAACGCCGAGGTGACCGCGCCGATCAGGACACTGGCATAGCCGTTGTTGGCGTCGGCGTCGGTCGCCACTATGAGCACCGATTCCAGCACGTAGCAAAGGACCCCGACCAGCAGTATCCGTGCGCCCTTGGACATCGCGGCCCACTTCCCGACCATGTGCGGTCCCTCCCCAGGTTCTCGAGGTCGTCGGGGGTGTCGAACCCCGACGAGATGGTAGCGGTCATCCCTGCCGGGTCGAGACCTGGAGGGTGGTCACGGTCAGCGGACGGCCGGGGACGGTGGCCGGACCGGGGTGCGCGGCGGCCGGACCGCCGACCTGGCCGGGGAACGTGCCGCCGACGGCCAGGTCCAGGACCACGAAGAAGCCGTGGTGGACGGCCGCGTCCCAGGTCGCGGGGTCGACTTGGGTGGCGTCGAGGTGGAAGACCTCGGTGCCGTCGACGGACCAGCGGATCTGTTCGGGGGTGCGGGAGCGGTCGACGTCGACGGAGTATTCGTGCTGGCCGGAGGCACAGCTGGGGCAGGAGTGCTCGGCCGACGTGAGGCCGGTTGGTTCGTGACAGGGGTTGGCGGGGTCGGCGGGGTTGGCGGGGACCTTGCCCAGGCCCGCGTTGGCGGGAAGCGTGCCGCAATGCAGGGTGGACCAGAGGGAAGGGTGGCCGTTCAGCGCTTCCAGGACGTCGATCTCGCCGCCGCCGGGCCACGGGTCGCTGCCGTCGCGGACGCCGCTGCCGAGGGCCCAGAACGCCGGCCAGTAGCCGGCGCCGTCGGCCGGGGTGACGTCGGGCAGCGTCAGCTCGGCGCTCATGCGGAGCTCGCCGCCGGGTGGAGCGGCGAAGTCGGAGCGGCGGGTCTCGATCCGGCCCGAGGTCCAGGTCCCGTCCGGGGCCCGGAGCGGGGTGAGCTGGAGCGCACCGTGGCCGTCGAGGTGGACGTTGGCCGGGTCGGCGGTCACCGTCTCGACTTCGCCGGTGCCCCAGTCGGGGGCCGGGCAGCCCGGGTAGCAGTGGCCGGTGTCGATGAGCCAGTCCCGGCTCGGTAGCGGCGCACCGGCCGGGCCTTGGAAATCGGCGGCGAACACCGTGTGCCAGGGGCTGGCGAATGGGAGCTGAGCGGCGAGTCGTGACGTGAGGAGGTAGGCGGCGGCGTCGGTGAGGTGGGAGTCGTCGCGGTAGAGGAGCACGCCGTCCAGGACCGCCGGGCATTCATCGCCGGGGCATAACAGGGAGCTGAAATCGATCGGGGTGACGCGGGGGTCTTCGGTGAGCGGGTCTGTGGCCAGGGCGCTGTTTTTAGCGAAGGCGCAGGCATTCCAGTCGTGTGGGGAGCCGGAAACGCAGACCGGGATGTCGGTGTCGGGCTTCGGGGTGTCGTGGATGGCGGCGATCGGGACGCCGAGGCCGGCCAGGGCTTGTAGAGGCTCGTTCCACGCGGCTTTCGTCTGGGCTGGTGGGGCGTACCAGTCGAGTTCGGAGACGACGATCAGGGCCGGCCGGGACTCTTCGCGCAGCTGGTCCAGGACCGAGGCGCGCCAGGTGTAGCACTCGCGGTAGTCGCGGCCGAGGACGGGGCTGGTGACTTCGAGATCGGCGAAGGGGCAGCCTTGTTTGACGCGTTCCTCGACGGCCAGGTGTCGGTCGGCGGCGATGCGGCTGATCGCGGAGAACCATTGCCCGGCATGGGAATCGCCGATCAGGACGATGCGGTTGGCGGGAAGGCTGGTCAGGGCGGGTG
>NZ_JAAFYZ010000253.1 GCF_018274385.1 Catenulispora pinistramenti
CGCCCCGACCCGCCGAGCCCGTTCGACGTCACCGACGTCCCCGCCACCCGCACCATCGCCTGGAACCCGGTCACCCGCACTCAGCGCATCGAGATGACGTTCTCCGACGGCACCACCATCGACCGCACCGACGGCCTGACCCGCACCGAGACCGAACTCAACCGCTTCCACCTCACCGAGGGCGACGCCGACTCCGCGGTCGTGGAATGCGAGCGCACCGACGCCATCGGCCGCGGCGCCTGGCAGACGGAAGTACGCACCTTCTCGCGGATGACGTGCACGGAGACTGAGTTCCTGGTCGTCGACCGCCTGGTCGCCTACGAGAACGGGGACGAGGTGTTCACGAAGAGCTGGACGACTTCGGTGCCGCGGGATCTGGTGTGATCGACTGGAACAGCCTTTTGAGATGGTGACGCACGGTCTCGAAGGCGTCGTCGGCCGGGCGCTGGCCGAGCAGCACACTCAACCCGAGCCCGGCGGACATCGCCATCAGGGCCACGGCCTCACGGCGGACGTCCACCTCGGGATCGACGTCGCCAGCTTGCTGCGCCGCCCGCAGCTGGCGCACGAGGAAGACCTCCATCCCATCGGGTTCGGCCATGAACGGCTGGCTCGCCAGCGCCGCGTCGGTGACCGACAGCACGGCGTACTCGGTGTAGACGAGGTGGAAGGCGCGGCCTTCGGCATCCGCGGGGATGGCCTCGAGCATGACCGCCTCGACGATCTCGGCCGGCGTCGCCGTGTCGCCGGCGGATCGCAGGCGGTTCTCGATCCGCTCGCCCATCCGGGCCGCCAACCGGGTCAGCGCGGCGAGCAGCAACTGCTCCTTGGTGTCGAAGTAGTACTGCACGAGCCGCACCGATATCCCCGCCTCCAGCGCGACGGACTGCATGGTGACGGCGTGCAGCCCGCGGTCGGCCGCGGTACGCAGAAGCGCGTCGACTATCTCGGCTCGGCGCTGGGCGTGATCCACCAGTTTCGGCATCTGACCCTTCCAGATTGCTTTATGGTACAACCATACCATCAAGCGGAACGCTGCGAAGCCCCGCGGCACGCACCACGGGAGGGGACCCGAATGACCAGAACCAGCGTCGGACACTTCGTCAGCGAACAATCCCGCGAGAAGTTCCTGACCGCCTACGACCGCGCGATGGACCTCTGGCCGGGCCCCCGCCAGGAGATCGACGTCGAGACCTCCTACGGCACGGTCCACGTCCACCGCTACGGACCCCGGAAAGGATCGCCGATCGTCCTGCTGCACGGACACGCCGGACACGCCTCCAACTGGTACCCCCAGGTCGCGGCCCTCGGCGAACAGCACCCGGTATACGCCATCGACACACTGGACGACCCCGGCCGGAGCACACAGCGGCTGGTCGCGCCGGGACCGGCGGAGAACGCGGCCTGGATCCAGGAGGTGCTGGCCGGCCTGGGCCTGGAGGGCGTGCACCTGGCCGGGCTGTCCCACGGCGGATGGCTGGCCCTCAACCAGGCCGTCCACGCACCCGATCGGCTGGCCTCCGTCCTGGCACTGGACCCCGGCGGGTTCGAGAAGGTCCCCGCCCGCTTCTACGCACACATGATCGCCGGGCTGTTCGGCCTGCTCGCACCACGGCGGTTCCGTCCCGCACTCGGACGCGCCCTGGCCAACCCCGCACTCAGCGCACCACCGGAGATGATCGCCCCCCTGATGCTGGGGATGCGCACCTACAAGCCGAGCCGCCGCCCCGCCGCCCGAGTGTTCACCGACGAGGAACTGGGGGCGATCAACCTCCCGGTCCTGGTTCTGGTCGGGAAACGCAGCGCGCTACTGCGGCCCCGACGGGTGGCGGACCGGGCGACCAGGCTGATCCCCAAGGTGCGGACCAGGATTCTCCCGAAAGCAGGACACGGACTGAACCTGGAACAACCGGGCATCGTCAACGACGAGATGTCCCGGTTCATCGAGGACCATGTCCTGTAGACCCGGTGGGCAGCATCAAAGCACTGAGTTCAGTAGCTCCTTCGGGAACAGGCGCTTACCTGCTGGCTGAAATGCGGCAGGGGCTCGGTTCCATCTCTGGAATCGAGCCCCTGACCTGCGTTCACGTAGTCGGGGTACAGGGATTTGAACCTATGGCCCACTCTCCGGGCGAAGGCGACCAAAGAGGCCACGGGTTCAAATCTCGCGGCGGGCCTGCGGTCAGGCAGCGACTCGCTGACCGTCACGGAGGTAACGCGTCTGACGGTCTTCTAGGGCATCAAGTGCCGCCCGGAGCCGAGCCCAGACGTAGGGGCGAAGCCGGCGGGCTGCCTCGTCCTCGTCGACGAACGCGAAGGCGTCGAGCTCACCGTCGAGGATGCGCATGGCTGCGATCTCGCCCCGCGTAAGCCGTCCGGCATCGAAGATGAAAGCGAGTTGGTCGTCCCACGGACCGTGAGGCGAGACCCAATCGATGCACAGGACACCGCCGACGTTCACCCGTAGACCGAGTTCCTCGACGAGCTCGCGCCGCGCGGCCTCGTCCGGCGGTTCGTTCGCCTCTGCCATCCCTCCGGGCAAGTCCCAATCTGGCTTGTAGTTCGGGTCAACGAGGAGGATCCGACCATCCTCGTCGCGCAGTAGGACGTCAGCGGCGACGCGCTTTCGGGCCTGCTTGGCGTTCCCTTCGGCAAGGTAGGCGTCCCATTCAGCCGGCGTCATGTCCGCGGGGGTCGGCATGGTTCGGCATTCTTCCTTCGTCGTCCGGCACGGCAAGGCCCGCCATGAGCCAGCGCCGTGACTGTTGCTCTCGCGATAGGAGTGTCAGGAAATCCGAGACTACGCGCGACGACTGGTAGGGCACCAACGCAGTACGCAGGTCATCGAGAAGAGTGATCACTCGTGCGGAGCCGGGCGCGACGGTATTGCCGATGACTGCACGTCCGACAGCGCAGGCGCCTTCGGGGTCGCGATTCTCGACGAGGAGTTGCGCAGTGAGGATCAGCCCGAACGCGCGACTTCGTGCCCGCTCTGCATCCCGAAGCGCGACCGCCCGTTCTGCCGTCCGCAACGCCGCCGCACGCTGACCGATCTTCCGCATGCAGTGAGCGACCTCGATAGCGAGCGATGCCTCGTCGAATGGGCTTAGCCATTCGGAAACCTCACCCGACGAGGTCAACCCGAGCGCCTTGTCCGCGCTCGCTAGCCCTTGGGCGGTCGCGTGACGGTCGCCGAGCTCGGCAAGTCCTCGGGCTTCCATGGCGAACAAGCGAGCGGTGAGCACGGGCTGTGGAAGCCCTCGACGAGCCGTTTGCTGGCCAGTGCGAGCGAGCTCGACGGCGCGATGGGCGTCCCCAGCTTGTAGAGCGAGGTGACTCATGCTCGCGTAGATGCCGGCGCTGTGCTCGGGCTTCTTAGCCGTTTGGGACAGCGCGAGCGCATGCTTGAAATGCCGTTCAGCGAGCGGGTCACGGCCTGCGTCGTGGGCCATCCAGCCGGCCATCTCATTGAGTCCAGCCGCCGCAGAGAAGATCGCTAGGTCACCGCCGATGGCCAGTTGCGGCCCGATGTGTTGGCCGAGGTAGTCGGCGACGGCTCGGTAAAAGTGCCCGCCCCCGATCCGGCGGTCTTGTACGCGGAAGGCATCCATGGCGGCAAGGTGGCTTTGCGGAGGCTGGTCGCCCTGCTGAATGCCCGGCATGCGGGCCGGTTGAGATGACGGCGCGTCGTGCTGACCAGATGCCTCCCACGGGCGCGGACCGAGGCCAAAGTACGCGCCAGGCACTCGAAGTCCATCCGCGACGCGCTCGATGACTTCGACACTCACCCGCCCGTGCTTGCCCATGATGTAGTCGGCAACGCGTGACGGCGTCAGACCGCACCGCCGACCGATGTGAGATGCGGTGAACTGTGCCGGGCCGTCGGTCAGGTTCTTGATGAGGTTGAAGAATCGACCGAGATCACGATCGGCACAGGCTCGCATGACGTCGGGTCGGTCCCGAACGTCGGCCGGTAGATACATCGGTGGATTGTTACGACGGCCCAAAGCTCGCGATCTCCTGACGGCGAGTTCTGACGGATGGTGCCGGATGCGTTGCTACCGGTGAGTTTACCCACGGCAGTTACCCACCGTGCCACTTATCCGGGCTCTGATCTAGCGGGACTCTCAGGTCATGACCTCGATCAACTCCACGTCAGTCGAGTTCCGGTGCCCCCCGCTGGAGCTGACCGCGGATCCTGGCTCGGAGTTTTGGGCACGCGCCCATACCGCCGACGTCCTTCGCACGTGGCAGTTGGAGCACCTTGCCAGCCTCGTCGACACGCTCGTGGCCGAGATGGTCCTCAACGCGGTCAGCTACTCCAAGGTCCATATCGCTGTGATCATGCGGACGTCCGACGAATACCTCGTCCTAGATGTCTGGGACGCAGGCATTCGACCAAGTCCCTTCCTCACGCCCGCCGGGAAGTCATGCGACGAGTTACCGCTCATGAAGGCCCTCGCCGACAAGTGGGAAGTCGTCAGTGCCAACCGAGGCGGGCGGATCGTCCGCGCGTGGATCCGGAAGGACGTCCATCCGGACGTCCTGACGATCGAGCAACAACTACGTGCCGCAGCGACGCATAGCGCGTCGCTACTCATTCCCGACGAGAAGCCGTCGGACGAGCTGATCTCGCGTGTCATCGAGGGCTTCCGCGCCCTCGATTTTCAGAAGTGCGTCACCTGGACTCCGCCGAGGACGGCCCCCGGCGGTTCGCCCGAAAGGGGAACGGTTCATGAGCACCATCGAAGCGACCACGACTACCGTCGAGCTGCCGGTCGAGTTCGACCCGCGGTGGAACCGGATGCCGGGTATCACCGTCGAGGGTAGGCAGATCACGGTCGACCCCGAGCAGTACTTCTTCAGGTTCGACAGCAACACGTGGCGCCTGTGCGACTGGGACCGCGTCGCCGGGGACCTGCTCGGTGTGGCCGAGACGAGCGAGAAGGCGCTCGACCAAACCGTTCTGGAGTTCATCCAGCATCACGGCTACTCGACGAGCGACGCCGCGAAAGTGCTGGCGACCGCCTGGCAGGTCAACAACTACATGTTCCGCGAGGATCACCTCGGCGGCCTCGGGATCGCCGGCTTCACTGCCGATCACCTGCGCATGCTGCGCGAGGTCGGGACGTTCATGGCGCTCAACAAGGTCGAGGACGACGGAACGATCAGCAACGTCGGTCCGTGCTGGATGCTCCCCGCAGCGACGACGGTCGTGTTCGACCTCACGGACCAGGAGGCCGAGATGGTCGACGAGGTCTACCACGGGGCGTGGTTCAACGAGGAACGGCGCCTGGAAGCCCTCAAGGCCAACGCCGCTCTCGGCGGTCGCCTGGTCCATGGGTGCCAGTCGGTGCCGAGCCAGTCCGGCGGCGCGATCGTGCCCTTCGGCGCCTCGATCACGAGGTTCTACGACGAACTGCGCGCCTTCCGCGGCGAGTGGCTGGAGCGCGTCCGCTCGATGAAGCCGACGACCGCCTGACCGACAGATCAGCCGGGCGGGCGACACGGCCCCGTGTCGCCCGCCCGGCATGTCCAACGACTGATGAGGTAGCGATATGGACCGGAACCTGGTGACCGCGCTCGTCGCCGACTTGTGCGAGCGCGCTGACTATCCGAAACCGACGGAGCGCGAGGAGGTGCGGGTCTGGTCGCTCTCGGGCGTCGAGCGGATCCGGTTCTTCGACGGCCGTTCGCTGATCTTCAAGTTCGCCGCCGAGCCGTTCACCGACGAGCACCGCGCGTTGGACTTCGCACGCGCCCACGGGATCCCTGTCCCTCAGCTCTATGCCGCCATCCAGCGCGACCACATGCTCGGGATGCTCATGGAAGACCTCGGCACGCCGATCCGCGAGGCAACCGATCGTGATGGCGTTCACGCCGCCCTCGTGATCCACGCCGCAGGCCGAGCCGGCACGATGCCGCAGCTCGATCAACACACGCTGTCACGCCTGCCGAACCTGGCCGCGAGTCACCTCAAGCGCCTACAGGAACAGGGCCGCTGGCTTGACGTAGGCGATGTCGCTGAGGGAATCAGCATCCTTCAAGAGGCCGCGAGCAGCCGAGCCGTGGGCGCCGAACTCGCGCCGTTCGGCCTGGTCCACTCCGAGTTTCATCCGACCAGCCTTCACGTCGGCGCAGGCGGATGGCGTCTGCTGGACTTCGCCCGCGCCTTTACCGGGCCCGGCCTACTCGACTTGGCATCATGGCACGGCACGATCGACGCCGCCGACCCCGACCGGCTTCGCGGCTTCCTTGAGACCTACGTGGCAGCCGGCGGTAACGAGAACACGCTCGCCAAGCGCGGCGGTCTAGCGGCCGAGGCGTGGGCGCTCGGATGGCATCGCGTGTGGGCGATCGAGTGGTTCCTTGAGCAGTCGGTTCGGTGGATCAACAATCCGGAATCTGACCTTGTCTACATCGTGGCCATCCGTCGCCACCTCGACGAGGCGACACGGCTCATGGAGGTGTGAGCGTTGTGGTCACAGACCCGAACGCCGCGGCGTGGCAGGCTCATTCACTCCAGCGTCTCAACGCCGAAGGACCGGAGCCGCGCGAGATCCCGAACCGCATGGAGTGGACCCGGACGCCAGGCCAAGGGCCACGCGCCGAACTCCTCGGACATGTCGACGGACGAATGGTGATCGAGTTGGGGTGCGGTGCCGGCCACAACATCGCGCACTTGGTCGCCATGCATGGAGCTATTGGAACCGGCCTCGATGTTGCGTGGGGTCAAGTTCAGCGTGCCCGCCGCAACTACGGCCATCTGCGGGGACTCCTGTTCACAATCACCGACGCATGTACTTCGTTGGAGTACGCGCGTCGCCCGTTTGACGTCTGCTACTCAGTCTTCGGGGTGGTGGGGTTGGTTCCTCCGCTTGAGCTGTTTAGCCTCGTCGCCGAGAACCTCGCTCCCCGCGGCGTCCTGGCCTTCGCCGTCATCCACCCTGACCTGGCAGGGCAGACGCCCGATGCTGGCGACACTCCGCAACCCGACAGCCTTCAACTTCCGGACGGCAAGCAAGCTCGGATCCTGCGCTACGTACCTTCGCGGGATGGATGGTTGGGCCTGGTCGAAAAGACCGGGCTGACGGTGACCGACGTTCTTGACATCGCCGACAGCGAAGGCGCCCCGGAGACCCTCATAGTCACCGCTCGCAAGGCGTGACACGTCGCGGACGCTCGGAGGGACGCGATGAACACTCCCTATCTGATCATGGACATAGACGGTGTCCTGATCCCCTATCCCGACGGTGCTGGTCACAGCCCGGACACCCATACCCGGCACCTCGTCACGCCGACCGGCTATGAACGTCAGCCGGCGGTCGCGATTTGGCTCAACCCGACGCACGGCCAGATGATCGCGAGGTTCCTCTCGGAAACCGGCCTGACAATGGCGTGGGCGACTAGTTGGCAGCACGATGCGAACCGACTGATCGGGAGCCGACTGGGCTTGCAGGCATCGGCGGTCATCGAGTGGGACCGTCCAGCAATCACCGTCAGCCATCCGAACGGCTACCTGTGGAAGCGCGATCCGGTAGCCGCGTGGCTCGGCAACGCGCCTGCCGCATGGATAGACGACGACTTCACCCCTGCTGATCACGCTTGGGCTGCCGCCCGGACGTTGTCCGGCATCCCGACGATCCTCGTCCAGCCCGACCACCATGAGGGACTGCTACCTACGCACCTCAACACGGTCGCCGAGTGGGCGTCGACACGGCTCGCACAAGCATCATGACCGCCCCGACCCGACGTGCGAGACGTCGGGTCGGGGCGGCGGCATGCGTGGCTACCCGCCTGTCGGCGGGCTCGGCGCGAGCTTGGGCGGGGTCGCCGGTGCCGAGGGCGGCGAGGGTCTTCCATCCGAGGTTCGCGGTGCCGGTGGTGACGAGCTGCGCGACGAACGCGACGACGAACAGTCGGGCGACGCGGATGGCTTGGGCCTTGAGGTGGTCGGTCATAGTGGGTCGTCTCCTGTCGGGTGGCGGGTCAGGCGGCGAGCTTGGTGCCGATGGCATGGGTGATGTCGCCGGCGAGCACGCCGACGTCGATGCCGCCGGTGCGCAGGCCGTTGATGGAGTTGATCAGGGCGTCGAGCTTGCCGTTGACACCGTCGAGCTCGGCCTTGATGGCGTTGGCCTGGTCGCGGGCCTGCTCAGCGGCGGTCTCGGCGTTGACGAGGCGCTGGCGCATGTCGATCGGGTCGAGGTGGGCGTTCTTGAAGGCCCAGATGTCGTAGGGCGTCACGGTGTTGTCTCCTGTCGGGGTGGACGCAAGCTCGGCAACAACAAGAAGAAGCCGGAAAAGGTCTGGGCGACCCCGCTCCAAGTCCTACGGCTGTACTTCGCCCTGCCTGCGCCGGTCAATCTGATGGTGTGCTCGCTGCCTACACGGGCATGCGGTGGGGCGAGGTCACGGGTCTGCACCGTCGGAACGTCCTCCTCAAGCAAGGAGTCATCCGGATCGATCCCCACGAAGGCGCGCTCCATGAGACAGGCGGCAAGCTCTACCTCGGGCCTCCCAAGCCACCCAACGGCGCGAGGGACATTGCTCCACCGCCGTTCCTGATTCCGCTGCTCGAAGAGTTCCTGAAGACGCACAAGCACGACATCGTGTTCGCCGGCGCACGGGGCGGATTCTGGCGGCGTTCCAACTTTGCGCACTTCTACATGCGCCCCTACTGCGACGGACGCACCGAAGTGATCAAGACGAATCGTGGGGTTAGCAGTACGTCAGCCTCAAGGCTCTGCCCGCGATCCTGCCTGGCTTGGAGTTCCACGGGCTTCGGCACAGTCAGAAGACCTGCATGGAAGAGGACGGGATCCCCGAGATCGCGCAGTGCGCCCGTATGGGTCACGAGCTCGAAGGTGTCCGCGGCATCTACACCCACGTCACCGATGAGATGATCGAACGACTGACCGCGGCGCTCCAAGCGCGTTGGGAGAAGTCCCTCTCGGACTACCTCGACTGGCTCGGCGCGCTCGACTCCGAGGGCCTCGCCCTCGCGGCTTAGCTCAAACTCGGGACACGGCTGGGAGATCGTCTCCCATTTTTCTCCCAAAACGGGGAGAGGCCCGCCTCCCTTGTCAGGAGACGAGCCTCTTACCTGGGTCGGGGTGACAGGATTTGAACCTGCGGCCTCTACGTCCCGAACGTAGCGCGCTACCAAGCTGCGCCACACCCCGATCGTGCGTGGACAGTCTACCCATACCCGGCCCGGAAGCGAAAACGACTTAGCGGGGCAGGTCAGGGGGTCATGATCGGGGTGTCAGGGTAAGCAGGGTGGCTTCCGGGGGGCAGCAGAAGCGGACTTGGGCGAAGCGGCTGGTGCCGCAGCCGGCTGAGACGTGGAGGTGGGACTCGGCGTAGGTGGACAGGCCGGAGGCTCGGCGGCGGTCCAGGTCGCAGTTGGTCACCAGGGCGCCGTAGAAGGGGAGGCGGAGTTGGCCGCCGTGGGTGTGGCCCGCGAGGATCAGCGGGAGGCCGTCGGCGGACATGGCGTCCAGGACGCGGCGGTAGGGGGCGTGGACCACGCCGATGGTCAGGTCGGTGTCGGGCAGGGTGCGGGCGGCGCTGTGGGTGCCGGCGGGGTTGGCGCTCTCGTCCTCGGTGGTCAGGGCCTTTGCCGCGGTGGGGTAGTCGTCGCGGCGGATGTGCGGGTCGTCGACGCCGACCAGGCCCACGACCGGGCCGGCGGCGCCCGGGAGGGTGAGGCGGTCGGTGCGGTTGGTCAGGTCCAGCCAGCCCGCCTTGCCGAAGCCGTCGCGCAGCTTCTGCCAGTCGTTGGTCTTGCCCTTGCCGCGGGTGCGCTGGCTGGGGTCGCCGCCGAGCAGGTACTTGGCCGGGTTGAGGGGCTTGGCCGCCAGGTAGTCGTTGGAGCCCATGACGAACGCGCCCGGCAGCTCCATCAGCGGCTCCAGGGCGTCCAGGACCGAGCCGATGCCGTCGGGGTGGGACAGGTTGTCGCCGGTGTTGACCACGAAGTCCGGCTCCAGCGCGGCCAGGGAGCGCAGCCAGCGGACCTTGCGGTACTGCTCGGGGATCATGTGGATGTCCGAGACCTGGAGGATCCGCAGTGGCCGCACCCCGCGCGGGAGCACCGGGACCTCGTAGCGGCGCAGCCGGAAGAGGTTGGGCTCGACCTTGTGGGCGTAGGTGAGCCCGGCCGCCGCCGCGCCGATGAGGGACAGAGGGACTGTCACGAGCTTCCGCATGGATTCCATTATCGGCCTCGCGGGAAATCGCGCGGCCGGACCGGGGCAGTTGATGACACACTGGGGTGGCAGCCAGAAGGGATGATCATGACCGCGCTCAAGGAAAAGCTCCGCGCCGACCTCACCGCCGCGATGAAGGCCAACGACGAGCTGGTGAAGGCCACGCTGCGGATGGCCCTGACGGCCGTCGGCAACGAGGAGGTGGCCGGCAAGGAGGCGCGCGCGCTGTCCGACGCCGAGGTGGTCCAGGTGCTCACGCGGGAGGCGAAGAAGCGCCGCGAGGCCGCGGAGGCGTTCGAGACCGGCGGGCGTCCGGAGCAGGCCGCCCGGGAGAAGGCCGAGGGCGAGGTCCTGGCCCGCTACCTGCCGGCCCAACTCAGCGACGAGGAGCTGGCCGCGCTGGTCGCCCAGGCCATCGCCGAGACCGGCGCCGAGGGTCCCAAGGGCATGGGCCTGGTGATGAAGGCACTGAACCCGAAGATCGCCGGACGCGCCGAGGGCGGCCGGGTCGCCGCCGCGGTGAAGTCCGCGCTGGCGTAAGCACACAGTAAGCAGACAGCCCGGTAGGCACTCCCTACCGCGGGCCCGTCACGTTGGACGCGGCGTCGATCGCAGAGCACGGCGATCGACGCCGCTGCCATGTTCGCCCCGGCTCGTTTGGCCCTAGTGTTGATCCATGGCGAATCCGGAGACCTTCACGGTCCGCTACCTCGGCGGCCCCTCGGCCCTGCTCGACTACGGCGGCGTCACGATCCTCGTGGACCCGACCTTCGACCCGCCCGGTGACTACCCGATCGGGGAGCGGGTCCTGACCAAGACGGCCGGTCCCGCCCTGTCCGCCGAGGAGGTCGACGCGGTGGACGTGGTGCTCCTGTCCCACGACCAGCACCCTGACAACCTCGACCGGGCGGGGCGCGACTACGTCGACACCGCCCGCCTAGTACTGAGCACCCGTTCGGCCGAGGACCGGCTGGGCGGGGCGGTACTGGGCCTGCCGAACTGGGTGAGCCAGGAGTTCGACCGCCCGAGCGGCGGCACGGCGCTGGTCACCGGCGTCCCGGCGCTGCACGGCCCCGAAGGCAGCGAACCGGTGGTCGGCGAGGTCACCGGCTTCGTCCTGACCGGCGAGGGCCTGCCGACCGTCTACGTCAGCGGCGACAACGCCTCCCTGGACCTGGTCCGCGAGATCGCCGCCCGCTACGCCCCGGTGGACGTGGCACTGCTGTTCGCCGGCGGCGCCCGCACCCCGCTGCTGGACTTCGCCTACCTGACGCTGACCAGCGCCGAGGCCGCGCAGGCCGCCACGATCCTGCGGGCCGGCGCCGTGGTCCCGCTGCACTTCGAGCAGTGGGCGCACTTCAGCGAGGGCGGCGAACAGCTGCAAGCGGCGTTCGCAGCGGCCGGCCAGAGTGATCAGCTGCACCTGCTCAAGCCTGGCGAGACCGCGAGCTTCTGACCGGAGAGCCTCTGGAGAGCTTCTGGAGAGCCCTTAGGCGCCCTCAGAACTCCTTAGGGCTCCTGAACACCTCTGTGGGCTCAGCCCGCGACGGACGCGGTCTCGGGGACGGCCGCCGGCCCCGGGACCGGTCCGAACTTGGCCAGCAGCGGCACCCGGTACAGATTCGCCGCGATCCAGCCGTGCCACAGCCCGGTCAGGAAGACGATCGCCGAGGTGCTGACCAGGACCGAGCCCAGGACGTCGAACGGGTAGTGCGCCCCGATGTACAGCCGGTCGAAGCCGATCAGCACCGTCCACAGCGCCCCGAGCACGACCGCCAGCCGGAACCACCGGGTCCCGATCGCCAGCATGCACAGCGCGACGGCCAGCGAGAACGCGAACGCGGTGTGCCCGGACGGGAACGAGTTCGACCCGGTCTCCGGGGCCAGCGAGTAGACGGCCGGCGGCCGGTGCCGGGCCACGATGATCTTCGCGACCTCCGAGCTGTTCCAGCCGATGGCGATCACCAGGAACGTGGCGCAGGCCTGCACCGGATTGCGCCGCCACAGGAAGAACAGCGCGATCAGCACGGTGATCACCAGTCCCCCGACCGGCGAGGCGATGTTCGCCAGATCCAGCGTCACCCGGTTCAGCCAGCCGGTCCGCAGCTGCTGGATGTGCGAGTTCCACGACAGTTCGGTACTCCGCGTGAGCGAGGTGTGCGCGGCGATCAGGCCCAGCGCCAGGGCGGCGGCGAACAGGGCCAGCGGGATCGCCACCCAATGGCGTACCTTCGGCATCGCGGATACTCCTACCATCGGGGGATGCGGTTCGTGGGCTGTGCGGTCGAGACTGGTGAACGCCCGGTGAATGAAACGCTCCCGTCCCGCAATCTACTACAAGCTGTAGCATGAATGCCGGGGGCACCGCACCCGCGGACCAGAACCTTTGAGGAGACCGTCTGATGGCCACCGGACGCAGACCCGCCGGGGCGCTGGAACAAGAAGTGCTGGCCACGCTGTGGGCGGCGGGACACCCGCTCACCCCGGCCGCGGTCCAGGAGCAGGTCGGCGGCGGCCTGGCCTACACCACCGTGAAGACCATCCTGGACCGGCTGCACGACAAGAAGATGCTCACCCGCGTCCGTGAGGGGAAGGCCTACGCCTACACCCCGGTCGTGGAGCAGGCCGACCTCGCCGCCGAGGCCATGCGCGCCGCGCTGGAGGGCAGCAGCGACCGCCCGGCCGTGCTGTCCAAGTTCCTCGACGAGATCTCCGCCGACGACGCGGCGATGATCCGCGAGTTGCTGGGGGACTCGCCGTGAACGTCAACGTCTACCTCCCTCTGCTGGCCGCCCTGGCGCTCGGCACCGCCGGCCCGACTCTGGGCCGCCGCCTCCCGCCGGCCGTCGCCACGGTCCTGCTCACCGCCGCGGCCCTGGTCACCGCCCTCACCTCGCTGGCCTCCCTGGCCTTGCTGACCGGCGTCGTGGTCCTGCGCCTGCCGGAGTTCGCGGCCGAGGACCGATTGTCGGACGCGGTCCTGGTGCACGGTCCGGTGAGCCCGCTGGTCGGCACCGTCTCAGGCCTCGCGCTCCTGGCCCTCCTCCCCTTCGCGATCCGCGCCGGCATCCGCCTGTGGCGCGAATCGGCCCGCACCTATCGGCTCGCCAAGGCCTTCTCGGCCCACCCGGCGAGCATCGCGGTAATCCAGGACCCGCGGGCCCAGGCCTTCGCCGTGCCGGGGATCCCGTCTCTGCCCGGCCACGCCGCGATCCCGACCCGGATCGTCGCCACCGACTCCCTGCTGCGCACCCTCGACGAGGACCAGCGCCGGGCGATGTTCGCCCACGAGCAGGCCCACCTGCACCACCGGCACCACCTTTACCTGCTCCTCACCAACCTGGCCGCCGTCGCGAACCCGTTGTTGTGGCGGCTGCCGGACGCGGTCACCGAGGCCACCGAGCGGTGGGCCGACGAGGATGCCGCTGCGGCCGTCGGTAACCGGGAAGTCCTGGCCCGCGCTCTCGGCCGGGCCGCCCTGTCGAACCTGCCGCGCACCATCCCGGCGATGGCCCAGGCGCATGTGGGCAAGCGCGTCCGCGCGCTTATGGCGCCGCCTCCGCCGCGTCGCCGCGCACTCGCCGCAATAGTGGGTATCGCTATAGCGGCAACAGTCTGGGCTTCCTTCCAGTCCGCCCAGGAAGCCGACAGATTCTTCGACTCCGCGCACGCCGCCTGGCATATCGCCCACGAGCGCAACGACGAGGACACCCACTTCGTCGTCGCCGACCTCGGGTCCCCGATCCGTTCCTGACCAACAGTGACCACCCGACCGTGGGCGGCCGGGATTAGCCTGAAGTCATGTGCCGAAGCATCAAGACCCTCCGCGAGCCCTACGTGCCCGATCCCACCGCCGAGGACGTCCGCGCCGCGGCGCTCCAGTACGTCCGCAAGATCAGCGGTTTCCGCGCGCCGAGCAAGGCCAACACCGAAGCCTTCGAGCGAGCCGTGGAAGCCGTGGCCATGGCGACCCAGGACCTCCTGGACCACCTCGAAGTCCGTAAGCAGGCTCCCAGTGCCGCGTAGAGAACGGCGCACGGGAAGCGCTAAAGCGATCCCCACCACGTGCCCCTGCGGGACCGGAAAGCCTTACGCCGACTGCTGCGGCGCGCTGCACTCCGGACAGGTGGCTGCCGCTACAGCGGAACAGCTAATGCGTTCCCGCTATAGCGCCTTCGCTGTACAGGACGGCGCGTACTTGCTGAAGTCCCACCATTCCTCGACCCGTCCGAAGGTAACCGACTTCGAACCGAAGCTGCGCTGGACCGGTCTGGAGATCGTGGGCACCACCGGCGGATCAGCGTTCCACACCGAGGGCACCGTCGAGTTCATCGCGCACTACACCGAATCCGGCCACGACGGCTCGATGCGCGAGAACAGCTCCTTCGTCCGCGAGGACGGGAACTGGGTCTACCTGAGCGCCTTCTAGTGCTGTATTAGGCAACGCTTGCCCGGGGAGTTTTCGCGACGTGGTTCGCGGCGTGCGGGTTGGCGAGTGGGATCCGTCGGCGAGCGGAGTTTGCTGGGGGCTGGGGTTTGTGGGTCGGGTGCGGTTGGGCTGTGGTTTGAAAGGCGATTTTTACGGCCTTCGGTCATGGTTGTGCCGGTTCGGGGTTCGGGGTGGTGGGTGTGTTTGTCGGCTGCCGGTTTCCGTGTTCACAACCCCGCCGCACCTCAGGCC
>NZ_JAAFYZ010000254.1 GCF_018274385.1 Catenulispora pinistramenti
GGTTCGTTCCCCTCGGTCGCGTCGGCAGGGCTTCGCCTACAGTGCCGGTGGCCGGGGGTCAAGTTCGCGCTATCAAAAACCGCAGCTCACACGCATGACCGCAAGCGCGCGGACTTTACCCCCGGACACCGGTGCTGTACCCATCGGGCTGACGACGCGACCGTGGGGAACGGACCGCACCACCCCACAAACCACAGCCGCTGAGACCTGACCCGACCACCCGAGGGAACCGCGCTAGTTTCCCTGAGGTTGCCGAGGCCCGCCGGAGGCCCGGCTCTTCACCATG
This sequence comes from Catenulispora pinistramenti, assembly GCF_018274385.1. Lineage (GTDB taxonomy): Bacteria > Actinomycetota > Actinomycetes > Streptomycetales > Catenulisporaceae > Catenulispora > Catenulispora pinistramenti. The sequence goes on from NZ_JAAFYZ010000254.1 coordinate 287, forward strand.
GGTTTGACCTTGACCTTGACTGTGGCTGTTGATCTTGCTCTTGATCTGGCCCTTTGCCCTTGCTCTGACTTGCTGGAGTTGAAGAGGCCTGAGGCGGGGCGGGATTGTGAACGCGGGAACCGGCAGCCGACAAACACACCCGCCGACCCGAACCCCGAACCGGCACAACTATGACCGAAGGCCGTAAAAAGCCTTGAAAACCACAGACCAACCGCAACCCGGCCAGCAATCCAGCGAAACCACCGCACCGACAACCTCCACCCAGGCCAAGTCATCACCAGGGCAAACGTAGCCTGATACGGCACTATCGCTCCGGCTGGCAGCTGGGACACCAGTACACGACCCGATCGTGAGGCGGGGTCCCCAGACTCGACGTCAGAATCCGCGTCCCGCACCGCCGGCACGGCTGCCGGGCCCGGCCGTAGACCCAGTTCCGCCGGTCGGCCCGGGGGTCCCCGGTCGTGACGTGGCCGCTGCGCAGCCGGTTGAGCGTCAGCAACCGGTGCGCCGTGTCCAGCACCTTCTCCAGATCGGGCACCTCCCCCACGGGCCGCCAGGGCGGGACCCGGGCCAGGAAGCTGAGCTCGTTCGCGTAGACGTTGCCCACCCCGGCCAGGTTCCGCTGGTCCAGCAGGGCCAGGCCGAGCGGTCGCGACGGATCGGCCGACAGCCGGCGCAAGGCCTCCTGCGGGTCCCAGTCCGGGCCCAACAGGTCCGGGCCGAGGTGGCCGACGGCGCTCGGCTCGTCGGCGGTGGGGAGCAGTTCGACGACGGGCAGCCGGTAGCCGACGGCGGTGCTGGTGGCGGTGCCCAGCACGACCCGGATCTGCCATCCCGGGCCGCCGCTCCATCGCTCGCCGGTCCGGTAGAGGGCCCAGCGTCCGTCCATGCGCAGGTGCGTGTGGAGCGTCAGCCCGCCCTCGAATCTGGTCAGCAGGTGCTTGCCCCGGGCGACGGTCTCCAGCACCCGGCGCCCGGTCAGATCCGACGTCGCCAGCGCCGGGACCCGCAGGTCGGCGACGACGAGGACGTCACCCGACAGCGCTTCGTGCAGCTGCGCGGCGGCCCGGAACACCGAATCGCCTTCGGGCATGACACCTCCTGCGTTGGTGGAGCCCTCGTGCGGGCTTGGGCCGTCAGCCCGCAATCAGCCCGCGCTGGACTCCGCCGCGGCCTGCCCGGCCTTCCGGCCGGAGAACAGGCAGCCGCCCAGGAAGGTCCCCTCCAGCGAGTTGTAACCGTGCATGCCGCCGCCTCCGAAGCCGGCGACCTCGCCGGCCGCGTACAGGCCCGGGATGGGCGAGCCGTCCGCGGCCAGGACGCGGGAGTCCAGGTCGGTCTGGATGCCGCCGAGGGTCTTGCGGGTCAGGATGTTGAGTTTGACGCCGATGAGCGGACCGGCCGCCGGGTCCAGGATCCGGTGCGGGCCGGCGGTGCGGCCCAGGCGGTCGCCGATGTAGCGGCGGGAGTTGCGGATGCCCTGGACCTGGGCGTCCTTGCTGTAGGGGTTGGCGATCTGCGAGTCGCGGGCCTGGATCTGGCGGCGCATCGCCGCGGCGTCCAGCAACGCCTCGCCGGTCATCGTGTTCATCTTCGCGACCAGCTCTTCCAGGCTCTTCGCCACCGCGAAGTCGGCGCCCTTCTCGAGGAACGCCTCGACCGGCGCCGGGGCGCCCTTGCCCACGAGCCGCTCGCGCAGGAACGCCTTGCGGTCGTTCGCCGTGATGTCAGGGTTCTGCTCCGAACCGGACAGCGCGAACTCCTTCTCCACGATCTGCCGGGTGAGCACGAACCACGAGTGGTCATACCCTGCGATGTCCGGATCGGTGCGCAGGTGGCGCAGCGTCCCGAGGGTGTCGTAGCCGGGCAGATACGGCGCGGGCAGTCGGCGGCCGAGAGCGTCGAACCACATTGACGACGGTCCCGGCAGGATCCTGATTCCGTGCCCGGGCCACACCGGGTCCCAGTTCCGCAGGCCCTCGGTGTAGTGCCACATCCGGTCCCGGTTGACCAGCCGCGCCCCGGCCCGCTCGCTGATGTCCAGCATCCGGCCGTCCACGTAGGCCGGGACGCCGGTCACCATGAAGCCCGGGGCCTTGCCGAGGCGCTCGGGCCAGAACTTCCGCACCACCTCGTGGTTCGCGCCGATCCCGCCGCTGGTGACGATCACCGCCTGCGCCGACAGCTCGAACTCGCCGATCGCCTCGCGGCTTGAAGGGACGCCGCGCGCCGCGTCGTCATCGGCCAGCACGGTGCCGCGGACCCCGGTGACCGTACCGTCGGCGACCACCAGTTCATCGACCCGGTGCCGGTGGTGGAACGTCAGCAGCCCGGAGGCCGCGGCCTGCTTCGCCAACCGGACGAAGGGCCCGACGACGCCGGTCCCGGTGCCCCACGTGACATGGAACCTCGGCACGGAATTGCCGTGCCCGTCGGCACGCAGATCGCCGCGCTCGGCCCAGCCGACGGTCGGGAGGAACTTCAGGCCGTGGCCGGCGAGCCAGGACCGCTTCTCCCCCGCCGCGAACTCGACGTAGGCGCGGGCCCAGCGGTAGCCCCAGGAATCCTCGTCGTCCCGGCGGTCGAACTGCGCGCTGCCGAGCCAGTCGTTCCAGGCCAGATCGAGGGAGTCCTTCACCCGCAGCCGCCGCTGCTCCGGGGAGTCCACAAGGAACAGCCCGCCGAACGACCACCAGGCCTGGCCGCCCAGGTCCGCGGCGTTCTCCTGCTCGACCAGCGCCACCTTCCGACCCCGCGAGGTCAGCTCGTGCGCGGCGGTGAGCCCGGCCAGGCCGGCTCCGACGATGATGACGTCAGCGTCCACGGGGTGGCTCCACTCCTGTCGTGCGGGCGTACGGGCTTCTGTCGTGCGGGCGTATGGGCGTTGAGAATGAACTTAAACCACATCGACCGCGTGGCAGCTATCACGCGTGTCGCACAGTGCGCCGGCGAGCGGGCGTTGGTAACCTCCGTCGTGTCCTGCCGGGCCGACCGGCGGTTCCGACCCGACCCGGAGGCCCCGTCGTGGCTGTGACGATCCGCAGGGCGGTGATCCCGGCCGCCGGGATCGGTTCCCGGATGCTGCCGTTGACCAAGGCGATCCCCAAGGAGATGCTGCCGGTCGGCGACCGGCCGGTCATCGAGCACACGGTGCGCGAGCTGGTGGCCTCCGGGATCACCGACATCACCATCGTGGTGTCCGGCGGCAAGTCGCTGATCCAGGACCACTTCCGGCCGAACCCGGCGCTCGTCGAGCAGCTGCGGGCCGCGGGCAAGGACGCCTACGCCCAGGCCGTCGAGGACGTCGCCGAACTGGCGCGCGCCGGCCACATCACCTACCAGGACCAGCACGGCCCCTACGGCAACGGCACCCCGGTGCTGAACGCGGCGCGCGGTCTGGGCGACGCCGAGCCGATGCTGGTGCTGTGGCCCGACGACGTGTTCGTGGCCGAAGTCCCGCGCGCCCAGCAGCTCATCGCCGCCTACGAGGCGACCGCCTGTCCGGTGCTGGCGTTGATGCCGATGGACCGCGCGGAGTCGGAGCGGTACGGCGTCCCGCTCGTGCACGAGGACCTGGGCGGCGGCTTGCTGCGGATCTCGGGTCTGCTGGAGAAGCCCAAGCCCGTGGACGCGCCCAGCGACTTCGCCGCGATCGGCGGCTACGTCGTCACCCCCGGGGTCGTGGAGGAGCTGCGCGAGGCCACCGCCCGCTGGGAGCAGCGGCGCACCGGCGAGGTGTATCTCACCGAGGCGATCAACGCCTACGCCGATACCCATGCCGTGTACGGGCAGGTCATCGCAGGGCGTTGGTACGACACCGGCAATCCTGAGGACTACCTGGTGGCGCAGTTCGCGCGCGCCCTGGCCGATCCCGACTACGGACCGGTCCTGCGCTCGCTGGCCGCCGAGACCGGCACCAGCGCCGAGACCGGCACCGGTGAAGACACCGGTACCGGCAGCGGCGCATCGGCCTGACCGGCTCCGCGCACGGTCAGTCACCCGATCGGCGAGTCTCCCCCGGCAGCCAGGCACCTCGCTCCGCCAGCAGGTAGTCCAGCAGCACCGCGACGTCCCCGGTGTCGGGCACGGAGAACGCGGCCAGGCTCTCGCCGGGACCGACCTTCACGCCCAGGTCCGGACCGGCCAGGCGCGCGAACGCCTTCTCGTCGGTGAGGTCGTCACCGAGGAACAGCGCGGCGGTGGCGTCGGCTTGATGGCGCAGCATGTCCAGGGCCGCACCCTTGTCGGTCTCGACGACCGCCAGCTCGATGACGGCCTTGCCCTCGGTGACATGCACCCCCTTCCACCGCGCCGGGCCCGAGCGGACCGCGTCCAGGACGGACTCGCCGACCGCCGGATCGGCCCGGCGCACGTGCACCGCGATGCTCGCCGGCTTCGTTTCCAGCAGGACGCCCGGTGTGCGGCCGACCAGCTGCGCGAGGCCGGCTTCCAGTCGGCGGCGCAGCTCCTGCGCGTCATCGTCCAGGGCCTGGGCGAATCCGGCATCGAGCTCCGCGCCGTGGCTGCCGATCAGATGCAGATTCTCCCCGGCCTGGAGCCCGGACAGCGCGGCCAGATCGCGCAGGGCTCGGCCGGAGATCAGACCGGTGGTCGTGTCGGGCAGGTCGGCCAGCGATCGCAGGGCCCGCATCGACTCCGGTCGCGGCACCGCCTGCGTGGGATCGGCGACGATGGGCGAGAGCGTCCCGTCGTAGTCGCAGACCACGAGCAGCCGGGGCGTCCGGGCCAGGCGGGCGACGGCCCGCCGCAGGCCCTCCGGCAGCGTCTCGGCACTCACTAGTGCACCGCCTCCATCCCAGTGGTCGTGGTCGTGGCCGTGGCGGGATCCAGGAAGTCGAGGAACGACCGCGCCCAGCGGCCCACGTCATGGGTCATCACCTGTCGGTGCAGGGTCCGCATTCTCGCGCGCTCCTCCATCGGGTCCATGGTCAGCGCCCGCACCAGCGCCTTCTTGACGCCGTCCAGGTCATGCGGGTTGACGAGCAGGGAGTAATCGCTCAGCTCGGCCGCCGCTCCGGCGAACTCGGAGAGCACCAGCACCCCGTCCAGTCCGTGCCGGGTGGCGATGTACTCCTTGCACACCAGGTTCATCCCGTCCCGCAGCGGCGTGACCACCATGACGTCGGCCGCGCTGTACAGCGCGACCAGCTCGTCCCGGTCCATCTGCTGGTGCAGGTAGTGCACGATCGGGCGGCCGACCCGGCCGAACTCGCCGTTGAGCCCCCCGACCTGCTGCTCGATGCTGCGTCGCATCGCCTGGTACTGGCCGACGCGCTCGCGGCTCGGGGTGGCCAGCTGGACCATGGCCACGTCCTCCGGATCCACCCGCCCCTCCACCAGCAGCTCGCGCAGGGCACGCAGCCGCACGTCGATGCCCTTGGTGTAGTCCAGCCGGTCCACGCCCAGCAGAAGGCGGCGGGGATCTCCCATATCCGAGCGCATCTGGCTGGCGCGCTTGGTGGTCCGGGCCTGCCGTGACAGCTCATCGAACGCCGCGGCGTCGATGGAGATGGGGAAGGCTCCGACCCGTACCTGGCGGCCGTCGAACGACACCGACCCGGGGCGGCTGCGGACCCGGACGGCCGCCTTGGTCGGTTCCAGATCGAGCAGCCGCCGGGCCAGCCACAGGAAGTTCTGGGCTCCCCCGGGCATCTGGAACCCGACGACGTCGGCCCCCAGCAGCCCGCGCACCACCTCGGCCCGCCAGGGCAGCTGCATGAACAGCTCGACCGGCGGAAACGGGATGTGCAGGAAGAAGCCGATGTGCAGGTCCGGACGCTGCTCACGGAGCATGGCCGGGACCAGTTGGAGCTGGTAGTCCTGCACCCACACGGTGGCCCCCGGGGCCGCCACCGCCGCCGCGGCGTCGGCGAACCGCTGGTTGACCACGACATAGCTGTCCCACCAGGACCGCTCGTAGACCGGCGGGACGATGACGTCGTGGTAGAGCGGCCACAGGGTGCCGTTGGAAAAGCCCTCGTAATAGTCCCGGACCTCGTCGGAGGACAACCTGACCGGGTGCATCAGCAGGCCGTCGTCATCGAACGGCTGCAGGTCCAGATCGGCCCGGCCGGACCAGCCGACCCAGGCGCCGTCCCGGCCGCGCAGGAACGGCTCCAGCGCGCTGACCAGACCGCCGGGGCTGGGACGCCACCGTTCGGTCCCGTCGTCGAGCAGTTCCAGGTCGACGGGCAGCCGGTTGGCGACCACCAGGAAATCCGCACCGCGCTGCTTCGTCGCTCCGACTGCCATATTTCTCCCGCCTAAGCACCGGAAAAGATTCTCCGCAGTCGCCGCGCCGCCCGCACCCTCGGAGCCGAGCCGGCGGCGATCCACTCACCTGTTTGTATGCCTGGTCAGGTGAGGTTGCCAAGTCGGCGTTTAGGATGATCCGTAGCGGGCAATCAGGGGCAGCGATGCCGCTTGCGATTGTGAGGAAGCATGAATCTGGTCCCCCCGCGACCCACGGCAGAGCGTCCACGAGGCGGTCCGGGTCGGACGGCGGCCGGGCCGGAGGCGGCACGGGCCGCCGTGGTCATCGTCGGCGGCCATGAGGGCGGCGCCGACGTGGCGGTCGATCCGCTGGTCGAGTACCGGCCGCTGGTGCGCGCGGCGTCGGCGCGGCAGCACCTGGAAGACGCGGTACGTCAGGCCCTTGACAGCTCCGAGCAACCGGTGTGCGTGGTCCCGATGACGCTGGGGCGCGATCCCGGACTGGTCGCCGACACCGCACGCACCCTGATGTCGCTGAGCGGCGGGGCGGCCGGCGGCCGGGTCATGCTGGCCGAGCCGTTCGCCGATCCGAACCAGCTGACCGGCTGGCTCCGGGTCGCGGTGGCCGGCGCCGCGGGCCCGGACGGCGGAACAGACCTGGCCGTGCTGCTGACCGCGAACGCCGCCAACCGGTTCGACGACGCCGAGCTGTTCCGGATCGCCCACCTGGTCAAGGCCCAGGACCACCTGCCGTGGGTGGAGGTCGCCTTCCGCGGCGGCGAGCCCGACGTCGCCGAGGGCGTCGAGCGCTGCCGGCGGCTGGGGGCGGGCCGGGTCGCCGTGGTCCCCGCGGACTTCCGGCCCGCGACCGGCCCCCTGATGCCCGGCGTCATCGACAACGGACCGCTGCTGGCGCCGTCGGCGGTCTCCGGCATGCTCGCCACCCGCGTCGCCGGGGCGCTGCTCCGGCTCAGCCAGGGCGACGACGGGATCGCCGGCGGGCTGGACGCCGACCACAGCCACGGTCACGCCGGCGGGGCTTGGCAGGATCCGGATCCGGGTCCTGACGAGGGCTGATCCGATCCGCCGCCGATCTGCTACCGAGCCGCCACTGATCCGCCACAGATCCACCACAGATCCGCCGAACACCCGGCTCAACTCTCGCGACCAGACAGCCGTCCCATCCGGACGAGCCGCTTGAGCCCGGCGAACCGCGCCACCCGCTCATGGCGGTCCGCCGTGGCGCGGTCCAGTTCCGCCATCAACCGCTGGGACCGGTGCTCCAGGTCCATCTCCTCCAGCATCCGGTCGATCTCGGCCAGCAGAGAGCCGTACAGCTGCCAGGCATAAGGGTGCTGCTGGACGCTGCTCAGGAGCATCTGGGCCACCGGCTCCCGACGCTCCCACGCGGCCGACAACTCGGCCGCCAGCCGGTCCTCGGCCTGCTCGGCGCTGCCGCTGACCTGGGTCGTCACCAGCACCGCGTAACTGACCATGGCCGCGCCGACGTCGGCCAGCAGCTCGGCGAGCGCCTGCGCCGTCTCGGCCGGGAACAGCGCCTCGCCCTCCGCACGCCGTTTGGCCAGGTCGGTCAGCGAGCGGGCCAGGACCCGCACCACGACCACGCAGATCTCCAGGGTGTCCAGTCCGGTCCGCAGGACCAGGCGCGCCAGCAGGCCGTCGCTGATCCTCGGGTTCAGGCGCAGGCTGTCCTCGGCCTGGCGCAGCGCGGCGTCCACGGCCGTGACGGCCTGGTCCAGGCGGCGGGCCTCGTGCAGCCGGTCCGCGGCCTGCTCGACCGGGACCGGCCGGTCCAGCTCCTCGCCGATGTCCAGAAGCAGACCCCTGGTACGGCGGGCCAGCCCGACGATCGAGTCGGCGGCCGGGTCCACCCAGACCGGCGGGGCGAGCACGCTGTTGAACAGCAGGCCGACAACCGCGCCGATCAACGTCTCCAGCACCCGCTCCCAGGCCTGGGACGCCAGCTGGGTCACGCCCAGGACCAGCATCGCGCTGATCGCGACCTCGTTGACGAACTCGCCGACCCGGATGAACTGGCCGACGGTGAGCGCGGCCAGGATGATCAGGCCCAGGCTCCACCAGGACAGGCCGACCACGGCGCTGAAGCCGACCGCGATCAGCACCCCGGCCACCACGGCGATCACCCGCCGGATCCCGGTGGTGAGCGTAGAGTACAAGGTCACCTGGACCACCAGCAGCGCCGTCAGCGGGGCGGTCAGCGGGTCCGGCTGGGAGCTGAGCGCCTCGGCGACGGCGTAGGCCAGCACCGCCGCGGCGGTGGCCCGGATCGTCCACACGGCCACCGGGTCGTCGCGGTACCGGGTCAGCGACGCGACGCGCTCCGGGATCTGCGGCATACCCTCGTCCCCCTCCTATCGCCGGTTCGGCGTTCCTACGCGCCGGCCGGAGACGGGGCGCCGCCGCCCTTGCCGCGGGCCGACATCGGCGGCGCCACGTCCTCCAGGCCCTGACGCTCGGCGTTGACGCCGAGGAACCAGCCGACCGCGCCGCCGATCATCATCACGACCGCGCCGATGACGTAGCCCCAGAACAGGGGCGTCCGGTCCGGATGCGGGTTGTGCGCTCCGCCGATCAGGTGGCCGAACAGGGACGGCGCGACGACTCCGCCGGCGCCTTGGGAGATCGCGAAGAAGAAGGAGATCGCCTGGGCGCGCAGCTCCAGCGGAAAGATCTCACTCACCGTCAGGTAGGCGGACGACGCGCCGGCCGAGGCGAAGAAGAAGGTCACGCACCAGAACGCGGTCTGCGTCGTGGCGTTCAGCACCCCGGCGTGGAAGGCGAAGGCTGACAACAGCAGCAGGAAACCGGAGAACCCGTAGGTCAGCAGGATCATCTTGCGCCGGCCGATGGTGTCGAACAGGTGCCCCAGCAGCAACGGCCCGACCAGGTTGCCCACCGCGAACGGGAAGAAGTAGTAGCTGGTGTGCGCTTTCGAGACGCCGTAGAAGTGCTGGAGGACGAGTGCGTAGGTGAAGAAGATCGCGTTGTAGAGGAAGGCCTGGGTGACCATCATCGAGAAGCCCAGGATCGAGCGGCGCGGGTACTGTCCGAAGAACACCTTCGCCATCTGCCGGTAGGTGATGCTCTTCTCGGGGATGATCTCGATCGCCTTGCTGTCCGGAACCGGCTCCAGCCGCGCGCCGTCGGCCCGCACCCTGGCCTCGATGTCGTCCACGACCTGTTCGGCCTCGGCCTGGCGGCCGTGGGTCATCAGCCAGCGCGGGCTCTCGGGGATGTGGCGTCGCAGGAAGATGATGGCGATGCCGATCGCCGGGCCGATCAGGAAGCCGATCCGCCAGCCGAGGTTCTGCGGCACCTGGTCGGAGAGCAGATACAGGTTCGCGGCGGCGCCGATCGCGGCGCCGCCCCAGTACGTGCCGTTCACGGCGATGTCGACGCGTCCGCGGTAGTGCGACGGGATGAGTTCGTCGATCGCGGAGTTGATCGCGGTGTACTCCCCGCCGATGCCGGTGCCGGCGATGAACCGCAGGACCAGCAGCGACCACAGGTCCCAGGAGAACCCGGCCAGGCCGCTGGCGACCAGGTAGACGCCGAGGGTCACCATGAACAGCTTGCGCCGGCCCAGCCGGTCGGTGATCCGGCCGAAAACCAGGGCGCCGGCCACCTCGCCGGCCAGATACACCGAGCCGACCGCGCCGACCGCGCCGTTGGTCAGCCCGAGCGAGCTCTGATAGCCGGCCTGCGACACGATCTGGATCTCCAGGCCGTCCAGGACCCAGGACACCCCGAGCCCGACGATCACCAGCCAGTGGAACCTGCTCCACGGCAGCCGGTCCATGCGGGCGGGCACCAGGCTGCGCTGGACGGCTCCGGTCGGCTCGCCCGCGACGGCGCTCATCAACTGCCCCTTCGATCGACGCTGCCGGTGCCGGCAGTGATCGAAGGATGCCCGTCCTCGGATATCCGAATCGGGACGCTCACCCGTTTGAAGCGCGGGACCGGTGGGCTCGAACTTCCGGACGGTGGTTCCGGACGGCGGGTTCCCGACGGCGGGTTCCGGACAGTCGTGCGGCGAGCGTGGGCGCGCGGGACAATGGCCGTCATGCGCCAGGAAACAGCGGTCGACGGATTCCGGCTGGCCTACGACCGGACCGGCGACGGGACGCGGCCCACCGTCGTGCTGCTGCACGGCTGGCCGGGCGACCGGACCGACTACCGCGAGGTCGTCCCGCTGGTCGCGCCGGCGGCCGAGGTGATCGTGCCCGATCTGCGGGGCTTCGGCGCCTCGGACAAGCTCGACGCCGAACCGGTCCGGCAGTACGACGCCGCCGCCCAGGCCCGCAGCGTCGCCGCTCTGATCGAACAGGTCGCGCCGGGACCGGCGGTGGTCGCCGGCTACGACATCGGGAGCAGGATCGCCCAGGCGCTCGCCAGGAACCGTCCCGACCTGGTCCGCGCCCTGGTCATCGCTCCGCCGCTGCCCGGGATCGGCGATCGGATCCTCGCCCCGGAGGCGCAGCGGGAGTTCTGGTATCAGGCCTTTCACAACCTGGAGCTGTCCACTCAGCTCGTGGACGGCCGGCCCGAAGCGGTGCGCGCATACCTGCGGCACTTCTGGTCGCACTGGTCCGGACCGGGTTACGAACCCGACGCCGAGCACCTGGACCACCTGGTGTCGGTCTACGCCGCACCGGGTGCGTTCACCGCGTCGATCAACTGGTATCGGGCCGGAGCCGGAGCGGTCGCCGCCTCGCTGGCGGAGCGGGTGCCGGCCGCGCGGGACCGGATCGCGGTCCCGACCACGGTGCTGTGGCCGGAACACGATCCGCTGTTTCCCAGCGAATGGTCCGACCGCATCGGTCAGTTCTTCGCCGCCGCGCGGCTGAGCCGGCTCGACGGCGTCGGCCATTTCTCGCCGATCGAAGCACCGGACCGGTTCGCCGCGGCCGTGGTGGCCGCGGTCCGGGCGGACACCGGCTGAGCGGTCCGGCGGGCCGGGACGTCACCTGAATGACCCAGGGGGGCCGCGAATAGAAACCCGAGACGGGGACATGGACAAGCACATGGACAAGCACAAGGACAACTCAGGGACATCGCCCCAGACCGGCCTGCCGGAGAAGATCCGGGCGTGCCTGTTCGACCTCGACGGGGTCCTCACCGAGACGGCGACGGTGCACGCCGCGGCGTGGAAGGAGATGTTCGACGCCTACCTGCGCTCCCGTCCGGAACCGTTCGTGCCCTTCGACCCGGTGGCCGACTACGACACCTACGTCGACGGCAAGACCAGGGCCGACGGGACCCGGTCGTTCCTGGCCTCGCGGCACATCGAACTGCCGGAGGGCTCCCCCGGCGACCCGCCGGGCGCCGCGACGGTCAACGGGCTCGGCAACGCCAAGAACGACATCGTCCTGCGGCTGCTCGACAGCGAGGGTGTGCACGTCTACGCGGGCTCGGTCCGCTATCTCAAGGCCGTGCGCGCGGCCGGGCTGCACCGGGCGGTGGTCTCCTCCAGCGCCAACTGCGAAAGCGTGCTGAAGGCCGCGGGCATCGATGACATGTTCGAGGTCCGCATCGACGGGGTGACGGTCGCCGAGGAGGGCCTGCCGGGCAAACCCGCCCCGGACACCTACCTCGCGGCGGCCAAGAAGCTGGGTGTGGAGCCCGGGCAGGCCGCGGTGTTCGAGGACGCGTTGGCCGGCGTGCAGGCCGGGCGGGCCGGCGGTTTCGGGTTCGTGGTGGGCGTGGACCGGATCGGGCAGGCCGAGGCGCTTCGCGCGGACGGCGCCGACACGGTCGTGTCCGACCTGGCCGATCTCCTGGACCAGGCTGGCCAGTCTGGCCAGGCCGACCAGTCTGGCCAGGCCGACAATGCCGACAATGCCAACCAGGAGCACCAGAAATGATCCGGCACGACTTCTACGCGGTGGAGCCGTGGAGCCTGCGGGAGACGAAGTTCGATCCCGACGTCCTGGGCCAGAGCGAATCGGTGTTCGCGCTGGGCAACGGCCACATCGGCTGGCGGGGCAACCTCGACGAGGGCGAGCCGCACGGCCTGCCCGGCTCCTATCTCAACGGCGTCTTCGAGTCCCACCCGCTGCCCTACGCCGAGGCCGGGTACGGCGACCCGGAAGCGGGCCAGACCGTCATCAACGTCACCAACGGCAAGGTGATCCGCCTGCTGGTCGACGACTCGCCGTTCGACCTGCGCTACGGACACGTCGTGAACCACGAGCGCGTGCTCGGCTTCCGCACCGGTCTGCTGGAGCGCCAGGTCGAGTGGGAGTCCCCGGTCGGCAAACGCGTGAAGGTGCGCGCGACCCGGCTGGTGTCGCTGGTCCAGCGCGCGATCGCGGCGATCAGCTACGAGGTCGAGGCCGTCGACACCGAACTGCGGGTGGTGGTCCAGTCCGAACTGGTCGCCAACGAAGAACTCCCGCCGAAAGCCGACGGCGACCCCCGGGCCTCGGCGGTGCTGGAGGCGCCGCTGCGGTCGGAGGAGTACAGCAGCCGCCCGGCCGGGGCGGTGCTGGTGCACCGGACCGCCGCCAGCGGACTGCGGGTCGCCGCCGCGATGGGTCATGAGGTGGAGGCGCCGCAGGCACTGGACGAGACCGTGGAGAGCTTCGAGGACCTGGCCCGGTACACGGTGACGGCCGTCCTGAAGCCCGGAGAGCGGCTGCGGCTGGTCAAGTACGTCGCCTACGGCTGGTCGCAGGTACGGTCCGAGCCCGCGGTGCGGGCCCAGGTGGAGGCCGCGCTGGCCGGCGCGGTGCAGACCGGCTGGGACGGCCTGGTCGCCGAGCAGCGGACCTACCTGGACGACTTCTGGGCGCGGGCCGACGTCGAGGTCGAGGGGGACGCCGAGATCCAGCAGGCGGTGCGGTTCGCGCTGTTCCACGTGCTGCAGGCCGGCGCCCGGGCCGAGGGCCGGGCCATCCCGGCCAAGGGCCTGACCGGGACCGGCTACGACGGTCACGCCTTCTGGGACACCGAGACCTACATTCTTCCGGTCCTGACATACACCGTCCCGCAAGCCGCGGCCGAGGCGCTGCGCTGGCGCCGTGACACCCTGCCGCAGGCGTTGGAGCGCGCCGGTCAGCTCGGCCTGAAGGGCGCCGCGTTCCCGTGGCGGACCATCACCGGCGCCGAATGCTCAGGGTACTGGCCGGCCAGTACCGCGGCGTTCCACGTCAACGCCGACATCGCCGACGCGGTGACCCGGTACATCGCGGTCACCGGCGACACCGACTTCGAGAAGAGCGTCGGGCTGGAACTGCTCGTCGAGACGGCCAGACTGTGGCGGTCGCTCGGCCACCACGACGCCCGGGGCCGGTTCCGCATCGACGGGGTCACCGGGCCCGACGAGTACAGCGCGATCGCGGACAACAACCTCTACACGAACCTGATGGCGCAGCACAATCTGCTCTCCGCCGCCGCGGTCGCCGAGCGCTACTCTGACCGGGCACTGGAATCCGGCGTCGACGACGAGGAAGCCGCCTCCTGGCGGGACGCGGCCGCGGCCATGTTCATCCCCTACGACGACGCGCTCGACGTCCACCAGCAGGCCGAGGGCTTCACCTCACACGAGGTCTGGGACTTCGCCGGCACCCCGGCGGAGCACTATCCGCTCCTGCTGCACTTCCCCTACTTCGACCTCTACCGCAAGCAGGTCCTCAAGCAGGCCGACTTGGTACTGGCCATGCACCTGCGATCCGAGTCCTTCACCGACGAGCAGAAGGCCCGCAACTTCGCGTACTACGAAGCGCTCACCGTCCGGGACTCCTCCCTGTCGGCGTGCACCCAGGCGGTGATGGCCGCCGAGGTCGGACAGCTGGAACTGGCCGCCGACTACCTGGCCGAAGCCGCGCTCATGGACCTGGACGACCTGGAGCACAACACCCGCGACGGATTGCACATCGCCTCCCTGGCCGGAACCTGGATCGCACTGGTCGCCGGACTCGCCGGAATGCGCCAACACCACGATCCGCACGAAGGCACCACCCTCGGCTTCAAGCCCCGGCTGCCCGCGGGCATCACACGACTGGCCGTCAACCTCTCACTGCGGCAGAGCAGGCTCCGCATCGAAGTCACCGCGGACGCCGTCACCTACAGCCTGCTGGACGGCCCGCCACAACGAATCCTGCACCACGGCCACCCCATCGACGTCACCCCGGACAACCCGGTCACCCGCCCGATCGCACGACTGCCCACCGCCGCCCCGCTGCACCAACCGGCGGGGCGCGCGCCGCGTCGGTGGGAGGCGGCGCAGTGAGCACGCGGTGAGGGACGGGGCGGCGGGCGGGGCGACGGCGGGCAGCCGCGCGATCGGCCGGGGAGGTACATGTCCGGCTCGGTGCGGAAC
>NZ_JAAFYZ010000255.1 GCF_018274385.1 Catenulispora pinistramenti
CCTGCACCTGGCCGGGCGCCTGCTGCGCCACGACCACGCCGCCGAACTGCGCACCAGTGCCGCATCCCTGGCCGACCAGGCCGCGATGCGGCTGCCGCCGGGCAGCCGATGGACCATCACAGACCACGAACACGAAAAGAGCCCGCTGCCATGAGCCCCACCGCCCCGGCACTGCCGGACGAGCTGGACAAACTGCTGCGCCGGATGCGCCTGCCCTATATGCGCAAGACCGCACCCGACGTGCTGGCCACCGCCCGCGCCCAGCGCTGGGACCCCGCCGAAGTGCTGCGGGTCCTGATCACCGAGGAGGTCGTCGGCCGGGACGCCGCCACCCGCAGGCTGCGCAGGACGACCGCGAACTTCCCCACCGGCAAGACCCTGGCCTCCTGGCGGCCGGAGGAGTCCTCGATCCCGGAGGCGACACAGAACTCCCTGATGACCCTGGAATGGATCGGCCGTGCGGAGAACCTCGTGATCGCCGGGCCGTCCGGCACCGGGAAATCGCACTTCGCGGAGGGGCTGGCCCACGCGGCGATCGAGAAAGACCTCAAGGTCGCCTGGTTCACCCTGGAGACCCTGCACGCCGTCATCGCCAAGACGAAGATCGACGGCTCGACCGCGCGGACGGTGGCCCGGATCTGCCGGGCTGACGTCGTGGTCATTGATGACATCGGCATGTTGCCGGTCCAGGCCGAGGCCGCCGAGGCGTTCTACCGGATCATCGACGCCGCCTACGAGCGCCGCTCGATCGTGGTGACCAGCAACATCCATCCGTCAGGCTTCGATTCGATCATGCCGAAGACGATCGCCACAGCCGCCGTCGACCGGCTCCTACATCATGCGCATCTGGTGCTCACCAGCGGAGACTCGCACCGACTGGCCCAGGCACTGGCCGGCAAGGGGGTGATCCCGTTGAGCTGACCGCACCGGGAACCCCCACGACCGCCCACCGAGAACTTCGGTGGGCACCCACCTGGATTTCTGATGTCCGCCAGCCTCGACATCACCCGGCCGCCCACCCCGACTTCCTCATGGCCGTTGACAGCGAGGCGTCGAGCTACCCGACGACCACCCGTTCGCCAACGTCAATGAATGCTTGGTTCGCGTGGGATGGCCGCCCCTTGGTGGTGCGTACAAGCTGCTCCCAGGACGGCCCTATGACTATCGCGGACCCTATACGGTGCCTAAGTCGGTGCCCGATAGGCCGGGCATATACGTGTTTCCGTGTACCAGAGTCGTCAGCTATCCTTACCTGGATAGTCGGATCGTCTATATCGGCGAAGCACATGGCAAGCACGGTTTGCGCCGCAGGCTGAACGATCACCAGCGCGGCATAGCCAGGTGTTACGACACAGTCATGGGCCATGGTGACTTCCCAGCAGCCTACGACTGGATGGTGGCCAGGGGCGGCTCCTGCGTGTGGTCCGCGATGCCAGTGAAGGATCACGATATCCCTGGACCGCGAGATATGGAGGCCTTGCTCATTCGAGAGTTTCGGCATCTGAACTGTGTCCTTCCTGTGGGCAACAGCCGGAACTGAGCGCCGAGTCCTGAGCGCGAGTACGGGGATGGGTAGCGCACCTTCGCCCGATGAGGACCTCGTCCAGTCGGCTCGCTGGATGTTCAGTCCCAACCTGTCGCGTCCCGTCGCGGAACCAGTGGTGCATGCGCGGTGAAATCCATAAAGACCACCGCTATAGAGCGGTTACGCCGCAGGTCGGGTGGTAAAGTATGTCAATGTATTGTGAGTCCCCTTGGCCCCACATACGATATGACTACTTAAGAGCAGGTTAGCGCCTGTTTTTAGGATCGATGGTGTCGAACCCGCTGGGCTCCCGCCAGCGTCGCAGACCGGCGATCATGGTTGTTTGGATGCCTGGTTGTGGCCGGTTTCGAGGCGTTCGGAGGCGGGATGGCGCCGGTTCTGGGATGTGGCCTCAGCTGGGGTCATCTCGGAGCCTGCGGTGGATGCGCGGTGGCGTTTCCGGTGCATCCATGCCTTGATTTCTATGTGATCGAGGGCCCGGATGGCGTCTGTGGCCATCGCGGTGGTGTGCCTTCTGACAATCAAACGCATACCCGGGTGCGGGGACTGCGATTGCACAGGTGGGCTGGTGAGTGGTGTGGAGAACGGAGAGTAGTCGACGTGCACTAAGGGGTTACGGGAGCTACGGGTGGTTTTGTAGACTCATTTGGTGTTGCGTGACGCAGCTTCGAGTGAGGACGGATCGTGGTGGGGAAGTCCTTCCCGTCCTGGCTGACCTGTCAGCAGGGCCGGCGACTGGTTGGGCCGTTCTGTCAGGGCGCTGATCGCGGTGGCGACGCCACGATGAACGCATGTGGTCAGAGCTGGGGAAACGGGGGGCTTTACTTATGGTGCGTCCAACGGGTTGGGACATCCTGGGCCTGGATGGGGATCCGACACCCGGCGTTGTGGAGTCAGTGCAGGCCCTAGCCAAGGAGTTCGGTGACTTCGCCCATGACGTTGAGTCGGCGTATCGGAGTCTGAACTCCTTTGGTTCCGACGCGGCGGCTTTGCAGTGGGTGGGTCAGACTGCTGACGCTTTCAAGTCCGCCTATGGTCCCCTGCCGGGCCGCCTGCAGAAGCTGTACACGTCTTACAGCGAGGCCTCCGATGCTTTGGCTGCCTACGCACCCAAGCTCCAAGCGGCGCAGTCGAAGGCTGACTCGGCGCTGCGACAGGCCCAAGACGCGAACGCCGATCTGCAGCGTGCCACTACCAGTGCCGGTACTGCTGCGGCTGATTTGAAGACGGCGCAGCAAAGCCACGCTACCGTCCCTAATCCGCAGGCCGTGACCGATGCACAGACCGCGCATGACACCGCGCAGACCAACCTGAGCAATGCCAAGGCCCGCATGGCCGTGCTGACGACGCAGGCGAACCAGGCTCATGACGACCGCATCACCGCCGCGAAAGATTGTGCCAGGGCCATCGGTCACGCCCAGTCCGATGGCATCCACAACAAGCACTGGTGGGAGCACATCGGGGCGGATCTGGCCGAGTGGGGTGGCAAGATCGCCGAGATCGCCAACGACATCGCCCCGATCCTCGACGTCATAGCCCTGGCCACCTCCTGGATCCCCGGCGTCGACGTCATCACCGCGGGACTCGCTGAAGCTGACAACTTGGTGGCCCTGGTCGGTACCGGCATGCAAGTCGCTGGTGACGCGATGCAGGGACACTGGGGTGACGCCCTGCTGGGTGCCGGAATGCTTGGCCTTCAGTTCGCCGGCGGGCGCCTGCTCGGCAAGCTTGGGGGTGAGGCCGAAGGCGAGGAGCGCAGCCTGGTCAACAACGTGGAGGGCGGCGCTACCGAGGAGGAGGGCGCCATCGGCGCCGAGGCCCGCACGGCTGAGGGCAACTCCGAAGGCACCTGTGAGACGGACCCGGTCGACGTAGTCTCGGGTTGGATGCTCTCCGGGGAAACGGATCTAGAGCTTCCCGGCGTGCTTCCCATAGTCCTGCGTCGTGCGTACTCATCCGGATGCCAGACGGGCAGGCTGTTCGGTCTGGGCTGGTCCTCCACGCTCGACCAGCGATTGTCAGTCAACGCGGCCGGGATCCATTTCGCGGGAGACGACGCCCAGCGTCTGGACTATCCCGTTCCCGCGACTGGCGAAGAAGTCTTGCCGACCCGAGGCGCTCGCTGGCCGATGGTCTGGGATCAAGAAACCGACGAGATCCGGATTACGGAGCCGCTGTCCGGTCGCACGCGCCACTTCACCACTGTCCACTATCGCGGCGATCTGGGCCAGATACGCGACCTCGTCGCCATCACCGATCGTCACGGCAACCGCATCGACATCCTGCGTGATGAGAACGGCACCCCGACCGGGATCGAACATCCGGGATATCGGGTCGCCATCGACACGGTAGCGACTCCTGCGGGCCCTCGCGTCGCCCGGCTTCGGCTGCATGACGGCACTGATGATGGTGCCGTCCTCAAGGAATACCGCTATGACGAACGCGGGCGGCTGACTGGTGTCATCAACTCCTCCGGGTTGCCGTACTCCTACGAACACGATGAGGCGGGGCGCATCACCGCGTGGATCGATCGCGCGGGGTACCGCTACGAGTACGAGTACGACCAAGCCGGCCGTGTCGTGCGAACCGGTGGTGCGGATGAGTACCTGTCCGGGACTTTCGAGTACGACGGTCGGTCCCGCGTGACGGTCTTCACGAACTCGCTCGGCCATCCCATCACGTATCGGTATGACGATTACGGTCACGTCTGCGCGATTACTGACCCGCTGGGTGGCACCAGGGTCTTCGAGAACGACCGGTTCGGTCGTCTCCTGACCCGGACCGATCCGCTGGGGAACACCACGCGCTACGTTCGGGACGAACGCGGCAACGTCGTCCGGACGGTCGGGCCTGATGGTCTTGAGGCCGAGATCCAGTACAACGACCATGACGAAGTAGTCGCGACCCGGCTGCCCGACGGATCCCTCTGGCGGCAGGAATACGATCCGGATGGCAACCTCATCTCGGTGGTCAACCCGCTTGACGAGGAGACACGGAACGCGTACCACCCGAACGGCGCATTGGGCTCTCGCACCGACGCGCTGGGCCTCATAACCGAGTTCGAGGCCGATGCCGCAGGGTTGACGATCACAGTGGTCGATCCGATCGACGCCCGGGTCGAGGTGGTACGTGACGCTTGGGGCCGCGTCGTGTCAATGACGGATTCTCTGGGGGCGACGACGTCGACCGGCTGGACCCCGGAGGGCCTGCTTGCGTGGCGGGTCATGCCTGACGGCGCCCGGGAGGAGTGGACCTACGACGCCGATGGCCATTTGGTTTCCTTCACCGATCCCTTGGGCGGCCTCACTCAGTACGGTCTGGGACCGTTCGGCGAGGCCACGGTTCGCACTGATCCGAACGGTGAACGGTTCGGGTTCGGGTTTGACACCGAGCTGAACCTGGTGTCGGTGACAAACCCTGCGGGAGCTGTCTGGAGCTACGAGTACGATCCTGCTGGCCGGATGGTGCGTGAGACCGACTTCATCCAGCGCTCCCTCGCCTACGGATACGATGCCGCAGGCCAGATGGTCGAGAAGGTGAACGGTCTCGGACAGCGATCGGTTTTCGTCCGGGATCCGGCGGGCCGGCTGGTCGCCCGCCAAAACGTGGACGGCGAGTTCGGCTACCGCTACGACCTAGCTGGACGCCTGATCGGGGCCACAGGGCCGGGCGGCTCCAGCGCGGAAATCGTTCGCGATCTCGGCGGGCGCATTGTTGCCGAAACGGTCGACGGCCGCACGGTGTGGAACGAATACGACCGCGCTGACCGTCGCATACGCCGCCGGACCCCGAGCGGAGCGGTATCGACGTGGGAGTACGACGATGCCGGCCGTACCCGTAGCTTGGACGTAGGTGCCGGAACTCTCACGTTCGACTATGACATCAGTGGCCGTGAGACCGTCCGCGGCTTCGGCGGGACGGTTCGTCTGGAAGCACAGTACGACGTCGCCGGCCGTTTGACGGAGCAAAGGCTATGGGCAGGCGATCAGGCGTCGAGCCCAACCGGGGAACACGGCGCCGGACGGTTGGTCCTCGGCCGAGAGTACGACTACTTGGCTGACGGCAACCCGAACGAGGTCAGGGACACGTTG
Source organism: Catenulispora pinistramenti (assembly GCF_018274385.1). Lineage (GTDB taxonomy): Bacteria > Actinomycetota > Actinomycetes > Streptomycetales > Catenulisporaceae > Catenulispora > Catenulispora pinistramenti. The sequence continues at coordinate 5,638 of NZ_JAAFYZ010000255.1, forward strand.
CGGGGCACCCGCCGGTACCGGTATGACGCGATCGGCCGGGTAACGGCCGTTTCCGCTCGCACGTGGAATGAGGCGTACGCCTACGACGCATTCGGAAACCTCGCCTCGGCCACGCTGCCGGGCGACTCCCACACGGCCGGTGACCGTGAAACCGCCGGTACGCTTGTACGGCGGGCCGGCAGGACTTCATACGAGTACGACTCGGCCGGCCGGGTCATCCGCAGGATACGCCGGACGTTGTCGGGGCAGCGAAAGATCTGGTCTTATTCCTGGAACGCCGACGACCGGCTGACAGAGGTCACGCTCCCCGACTACGTTCGTTGGCGCTACACGTACGACGCTCTGGGTCGGCGCACCAGCAAACTACAAGTGATCGGCGATGGAACGACCGGCACGCTAGTGGAGTTCACGTGGGACGGAACCCGCCTTGCGGAGCAGACCGAGACGTCGCCCTCGGGCGGTGGTCAGAGTCTCACCTGGGACTACGAGCCCGACACCTTCCGGCCGGCCGCTCAGACCACCCGGATGTGGGCTGCGGATGCAGACCAAGCGCTCATCGACGAAGTCTTCCACGCCATCGTCACTGACATCGCGGGCACGCCCAGCGAATTGGTGGCAGCTGACGGCAGCATTGCCTGGCACAGTGCCACGACTCTGTGGGGTGAAGAAGCCGAACAGAGCGATGACAGCCGAACTCGCTGTCCGGTGCGTTTCGCGGGCCAGTATCGCGACGACGAGACCGGTCTGAACTACAACCTCCACCGCTATTACGACCCGGGCATCGCGGCATATCTGTCACCGGACCCACTCGGGCTCGATCCCGCTCCCAACGATCACGGCTATGTGCTCAACCCTCTCACCTGGATGGACCCGCTGGGACTAGCTTGTACCGGGTCCGGGAAGGCGCGTTTCGAGGTTGACAGCAACGGTACGGTCACTGACACCGAGAACCCCGTACCGACGCAGCGTTACAATCGGCAAGCCCACTATGGTGGTGCGCAGACGAGCTCGCCCGCAGGTCAGGCTGCACGTGCGGCTGGCGAAGGAGAGCCCTGCCCAGTCTGTGGGAAGACGATGGAGACCGGGACACCCACAGCGCCGATCCCCGAGCACGACCCGCCGTTGGTCATCCACTACTACCTTGAAGGTGGAGCTCACCTGACCAAGGCGGAGCGCGTCGCAGCGGCTCAGACCAACATCAACGGCGCGGTGTGCAAACGTTGTCAGAACCAGCAGGGCGCGGAGATGGCGAAGATCTCGAAAGCAATCAACAAGAACTTGGGACTGTGATGAACGATCTGCAGGATCGGCTCGCCGCGCTGGACGCGCATGTCGCAAGCTATTGGCCCACGCGCCATCGCGAGGTTCTGACCTGGGGTAAAGGGCCGATCGAAGAGCGGGTGCCAGGTTTCCGCGTGCTTCGGGTCGAGCCCGCCCAAGCCCTCGACGCGTGGGTGTACGTTTCGGTGGGTGCTTCGACGTCGGCCGAGACCAGCGGTCTGGAGTACTTCGTCATGTCGCCGGCGAAGGACGACCTGATCGTCGAGACATTGGCCATGGTGGCTCACTTCCAGTCTTTCGCGGCCCACCCTCTGGCCATCGGTTCGATCATCAACATCGGCAGGCCGTGGTTCCCGGGCTCGCAGTGCGATCACCTTGTGGTGACGCTGCCGTACCCGTTCGGTCCGAGCCTCGAAATCGCCGAAGCGGCACGCTTCGTGTGGCTCGTACCGATCACGGCGAGTGAAGCTGCCTTCATCCGGGAGAGCGGATTCGACACCTTCGAAGACCGGTTGGAAGCCAGTGGTGTCGATGTCATCGATCCCAAACGGCGCGCGATCGCATAGCGATGTCCCGGGGCGTCGCAAGCAGCCGCACTGGTGCCCGTGCTCCGATAGCCTGCGGTTGTGGCCGATCTTTCGCTGAAGTTCCTCATCGACGCAGATCACGGGCAGTTCTACGTCCAGGATCTTGATCCCTACGAGGTGTGGCTGGAGGATCACGGATTCGATCCGCAACCGGCTGGAGGCTGGACGGACGATGCGTTGACAGTCCACCGCATCGGTCTGGAACCTCACTCGATCTCAGTCGGTACCGCAAGAGACGACCTGGTCGAGGCGCAGATCATCGTTCACACGTCAGCGCCGGCCCTGGATTCGGCCGCTGTGCACATCGTGGAGGCCGACCTCGACGCCCCAACCGGCCACCTCGCCGTCTCCAGCCCCGGGGTCGATCCGGCCGACGGCCCGTCCATCGTCGTTCCCGCCGGCCTCCTGCGGGCTCGAGTCTCGTACGTTCCATCGGAGCCTCCGGTTCGCGATACCAACGGCGGGCCCGGAGATCACTTCCTCTATCGGATTGATCTGTGGCAAGTAGGCCAGGCTCGCGAAATCGTCGTCATCAAGCAGGGGCCAAGTTCCTGGGCGCAATAGGGCAGCAGGCGGACATTGCCGCCTGCTGCGGAGCGATCCTGCTGACGGGCTGCATGCCCCTGAAGCCGAAAGCGTGTAGCAGAAAGCCACGGGACCGCGGTCGGCCAGCCGGATCTCTGTCGCAACTGGTCGCGCCCTGTCTCAGAACCCGTGGTGCATGCGTGGTGAATCTCGCAAGAATCACCTATATCGGATGGCTCTGCACCAGGCCAGCGCTAAATTATATCAATACCTTGTGAACCGCCTTGGCTCCACTGAACATATGTTCGATACGTGCTCGAACGGCTGGTGAGGGCCCTGACCCGCAGGTCAGGACCGTTTTTCGTGGCCTCGTCGTTCGAATGTCAGGTCTCATCCAAACCCGTTTCAGATCATGGTTTGGTGGTGCTCGCGGCGAATGCGCGGTGAAATTCGGCCCGCTCAGGCGTCGAGATCGGACTCCGGCTCGGTCCACTCGGCGACTTGCGGTGCGGCGACGCCGGCATTGAGCCAGGTGGATACGCAGGCATGGCGTAGGTCGTAGGGGCGCTTGGCCAGCGGCGATTCGCATTGGGTCGGGCTCAGGACGGTCTCGCGGGTGTGAGACCACACGCTGGCGAAGGTCGCGTAGCCCAGTGGTCCACCGTCAGCGCGGAAGAACAGCCGCCCGTCCTCGGCGGTACCGGACTCCTCGATGTGTGCGCGCAGGTGGAGCGCCGGCTGAGGGCAAGCGGGAACGGTGCGACTCTCGTTCTTCGCGCGGTGTTTGAGGGCCTTGCATGGGCTTTCCACCCCTTCATCTGTCCAGATTGGCGTGCTGTATGGCGTCGAGCCCGCGAGGCACAGCGAACCCCATGCTCCACGCTTCTTAGGAAGCATGCAGTCCTGAATCCGCAGAGCGAGGACTTCGCTGGGGCGCAGTCCCGCGTTACACAGTAGGAGTCGGCGTCGCGATCGCCTTCGACGGCAATGCGGTGCTTGATTGTTTCGCGCCGCCGCAGTCGGCCAGAGCACCAGCGAGCAGCAGGACGGCGCTGAGGAGACGTGGTGATGCCAGCTGCATGATGCCTCTCAAAGCGGGCAGGTACGCCGACTCGTTCGACGCCTTGATCACGCATCCGCATTAAGAGGCTGATATGCATTTATGGGTGCCTGGAGCTTCCCTCTGCGATCAGAGCGGGAAGCTCGGCCAGCCCGATCCACTCTGCCGTGTATTCGCCCCGGCTGCGCGTACTGATCGGCGTCGCGAGGTCGGACCAGCCGACGAACAATTCCTGGCGAGCGTCCGCGAGGTCGGCGAACGGCTGAAAGCCGATTACGTGCTGGAGCCTCGCCGGACTGACTCCGGTCAGCGTCTTCGTCGTGCGCGCCGCCGCCGCAACCAGATCTTCGCCCTCCTCGACCGGCCCGCACGGAAGATCCCACGACCCGGTTCCCGGCGCCTCATGTTGGCGCCAGACCATGAGCAGGCGATCGTCAACGTCCAGGACCGCCGTCGAGACCGAGGCTGGCGAGCGCGCGATATACGAGTGCTTCTGCTGACCGGCGGACGAGCTGAGCTGTCGCTGCTCGACGTCGAAGAGCGGGCCCTCCAAGACGAGCCCCGCGGACTTCACCTTCCACTGCTGGACAGGTGGATCGGCTCGGCGAGGCTCGCAGACGAAGTACCTTCTGCCGTGTTCGGGCCGGATGCTGCCGTCGGCAATCAGCCTTGTCGGGGCGAGCCGAACGGTGTTCCGGCTGGTATCAAGCCGCCCGATGGTGCGCTCAGACGGCAGCTGCTGGCCGGGCACGTGGGTGCCGTTGGCGAGCCGGCTACGCAGCTTTGCCTCGACGTCCGCAGCTGTGCCCATTGCCCATCGCCTATCGTCTCGTCTCCGTTTTGTCCTTACCATCCGATTCGGAACTTACGGGACCATCGACGTTGATCGGCTTACCGCAGCGGTTCAACCTTCCTAGATGAGTACCGGCGACCGCGCGGAAAGGACTTGCCTGATCAGGCGCCCCGGTGCCACCGGCCGGCTAGGCCATGCTGATCATGTGCCACATGAATACGGGGGTGTCAGCAGCTAAGGGCTGGGAAGCATGAGCGCTGCGGGGCTACCAGTCGCTGCGGTCGCTGATCTGCGTCAGGTGCATGTCGTCAGTTGGCTCCCAGTGCCAACCGGCGTCGTCAGTGAACCTCAACAGGTACGCCGCGCAACGGTTGTTCTTCGCAGTGAGATCGAAGAGAAACTCTCGTATCGTCCTCTTCCTCATGATCTGAATCGGGAGGTTCTGCGTCTGAACCGTATTGGCGACCTGCCCCTCGGCGTTGACGTCGGCTTCGTAGACTTCGACAGGAAACGTCCAGTCAGTCCCCGCGCCCCCAACGGTCACGCGGCCCATCACGTTGCGGATCGGCCGTGCGGAGTTGTTCAACCTGCTTACGCAGCTGATCGCGTCGAGAGTGAGCCTTTCCGCGTAGCGGCCTGCGGAGCGGGAGTTCACCACCGAACGGCTGCGCGCCGATCTGCCCACTCCTGAAAGTCACCTGCTCTACCTTCTGGATGCTGCTACTGAATGGGACGATTCGTTCGCCGCTGGGCCAGACGCTCGGCAAGCCGCCCAGTGAAATGGGCCCGTGGCGACCGATCAATCGCTCGCGCTTCCCCTCGACCGGCTTCGAAGTCACTAGCCCAGCCGTCCGCTCCTTGCCCAGTGCCGTCGTCGAGCTGGATCCGTAGGGCGGGAACCCCAACCATGTCGAAAACCGGCCCCAGAAGCCACTTGGCATCGGTTTCCGACGAGATCGGACCACTGGATTTCCCAGAGCGGCGTCAGCGCGCAAAGTCAGACACGAACCGAGGTCGCCACCAAGAGACTAAGAGTGCTGAGAGGGCTGCGAGATGACGAATGACGCCCGTGAACCCGTGTTGCTCCCGCCCGGTGAGGGCTGCCGCTTCCACGTACCGGGCCCGTACGTGGTCAAACTCGCCGGCGAGCAGACTGCCGGATCGCTGGCGGTACTGGAGTCCGCCTTCGCCCCCGGCGAGGGAGCCCCGTTGCATCGCCACCAGGGCCACGATGAAACCTTCTATGTGGTCAGCGGCCGGTTCCGGCTGCGGTGTGACGACCGGGTCGCCGAGGAGGGGCCGGGTGGGTTCATGCACGTGCCGCGCACTCATCCGCATTCCTTCACGAACGTCGGCGAGGAGACGAGCACGATCCTGGTGGCGCTCAGCCCGGCGGGTTTCGAGAAGTTCTTCATCGAGGCGGCGGGCCTGTCCGCGTCCGGCCGGCCGAGCCGGGAGGCGATGGAGTCGATTCTGGCGCGGTACGACCAGGAGCTCGTTTTCTAAGCTTGCCGTTTAGCCTCAGGGATTGATCAATGCTCTGCCCATGGCTCCGGAACCGGGTTCAGCTCCCAGTCCGTTGGAGGGCTATCTCGCCGAGTTCGACCCGGTGTTGGTATCGCGTGCTCAACGGGCTGCTATCAGGGACTACACGGCGGCTTTGCTGCGGCTGAGCGAGCGGAGCCAGACGTTGACGGCACTGGCCGAGACCGATCCGGGGTGGGTTCCAAGCATCCCGAGGAGCAGCGGCTGCAATGGTTCTTGTCCTAGTCGCCGTGGGGCCACGAGAAGGACAACGACCGCAGGGTCCAGCTGCTGGTCGCCAATTCGCGCACCGCACCGCACGCCGACGGCGTGCCGATCATCGACGACTCCGGGGACCGGAAGTCCGGGCACGCCACCGACTACGTCGCCCGCCAATACCTCGGCTCACACGGCGAAACCCGGGGAAGGCATCGTGGCAGTCACGACCTGCTGGGCCGCCGACCCGCGCAGCCTGCTCAGTCTCAAATCATGAGAACGCGCCGACCGTGGGCTGGGGCCAGGGGCTGAAACGGATCTGCCGGATTCGTCGGCTCAACCTGTCGCACGCCGTCTCGGAACTTCTGGCGAATGCGCGGCGAAATTCGCAAGGAACGCCTATCTCGGAGGATTCCGTAGCAGGTCAGGGCTGCATTGTATCAATGTATTGTGAGCACTCTCGGCTCCACGTACAACGTGACTAATGCTTAAGTGCAGGTCGGTGGCTGTTCGGCTCGCTTAGGCGTCGGGATCGGGCTCGGCTCGGTTGCTTCGCCAGCTGTGCTTCTGCGGGGAATGTCGGACATCTGGGCGATTGGGTCGCGATGAGTCCGTCAGGGGCCACAGCTGCCCTACCTGTCGATCAAGGCAATCAGTACCCTGCTGAACGTGGTGGTATCCAACGATCAGGGCGGAAGCCAGCCTGTGCGACAGATCGGAAACGGGCGGTATCTCCTCGTCCGGGAGATCGCGTCTGGTGGCATGGGCAGGGTTTGGGAGGGTCGGGACAGCCAGCTGGATCGGGCGGTCGCGATCAAGGAGCTGTCGCTGGACTCGATCGCGGCCGTCGATCATGCGGAGTTCCTAGAACGGGCTGTGCAAGAGGGCCGCAATGCGGCGGCTCTTTCCGACCATCCCAACATCGTCACCATCTACGACGTTGTCGTCGAGGGTGGATCGCCCTGGACGGTCATGCAGTTCGTGCGTGGCCGGTCGCTGGGCGAGCTGTTGAAAGCCGGACCGCCTCCGGTAGAGGCTGTGGCCTCGATGGCCGGACAGATGCTGTCGGCAATTCGCCACGTGCACAATGCCGGCATCGTCCATCGCGATATCAAGCCCCACAACATCATGATCAACGAGAGCGACGGCAGGGCGCTGCTGACAGATTTCGGGATCTCCAAGAACAAGCGCGACGTCAGCCTGACACATACCGGCTTCATCATAGGCTCCGCGCCGTACATGGCGCCCGAACGTCAGTTGGGACAGTCAGGTGACCCTGCCTCTGACCTGTTCAGCCTTGGTGTGACCTTGTTCGAAGCGTTGGAAGGGTACAAGCCCTTCGGTGGCGATTCTGAGACGGGGACCGTCACTGGGGTTCTGACCAGTCCGTTGCCTCAGATGCGGCGTGGTGGACGCCTGATACCGCTGGTCCATGCGTTGACTGAGAAGGATCCGCGTAATCGGCCGACGGCGGAGCAGGCCATAGGCCTGCTTAACGGGGCGTCGGTCAACCCCGGTCCGGCACCGTTTCACCAGGACCTGATCACGGCTGGAGCGGCACCGATCGCGAGTGTGGGCACGGCTCTGAATTCGGGGGTGTTCGTCCCCGGCGATACTTTCCGTGGGCCTGGCGCTGGCAGGCGGAACAACAACAAGGGCCTGCTGGTCGCTGGTTCCGTTGCCGCCGTCGTATTGGCCGGCATCATAGGCGGCGCGTACATGTACAGTTCGCACACCTCGGCGGCTGGCTCCACCGGCGGCATCTCCACAGCCGGTGGCCCGTCGACCGGCAGCAACTCGTCATCCGACGGCTCGACCACCGGCGGCGGGCTCGGCGTCAGCGACCCGGGCTGCCAGGCCGCGATATCGGACCTCAGCAGCGGTTCTCAGTCCCTGCCCAGCGCCGCCAGCAACCCGTCGGACGCAATCAACACCATCAAGGCCATCGGGACCAAGCTCGACACCGACTCGACCAAGTCCACCAACCCGGCCGCGGCGGCGGCGATCAAGAAGGTCGGCGACGACTACATCGCTATGGGGAACTCAGTGGGGTCCGGCTCGCTGCCGAACTCCAACTTGCTCGAGACTGACTCCGCCGCGATGTCCAACGCCTGCACCGGAGGCTGAGGCCGCACACAAGCGCGGGTCAGGTGCGGACGCCGTGCGGTGCGGTCCGTGCACGGTGATCGCGGAACGTCGCAGGGCTCATACGTACATCAATAGGCTGACCTATGTCGCGGCTGCTAGACCGTTGTGTAGCCCTCGCTCCACCCGTCCTCGTCCACGGTGTACTCCGACACCTCGAAGCCGTCAGGGCTGTCGCGGAAGCCGGGAAGCTGCCGCGCTCGGACGATGCGGGCCTGCGCTGCTAGGCCGGAGGAGTACACGCCGAGCAGCTTCGCATCTTCGTCCGGCTTGTCATCGGCGTCAGCAGCCAGGTCGTGGGTCTGCCACAGCAAGTACACCTTCATAGGCCGACGCTAGCGCCCGCCACTTCGGGACCACGGATCCACGACGACCCCGACGACCCCGGCGTCACGGCCGATTTCGAAGCCCCCGTTCAGGCCGGGACAGTGGGGCAGGCGAGCGGGACAGCTGCCGGGCGAATGGCTTCCGGTTCGAATACAGGCACGTCGGCGCGAGTGCGGGAGCGGCGCCTTAGAGATGAGCGGTGCCGCCGCGAGCGCGGAGGGCGGCGGGGGACAGGCCCCAATGGCGTTGGAACGACTCGCTGAAGTGGCGGGGGTCGGAGTAGCCGCAGGAG
>NZ_JAAFYZ010000256.1 GCF_018274385.1 Catenulispora pinistramenti
GCTGACGACGCGACCGAGGGGAACGGACCGCACCACCCCACAAACCGCAGCCGCTGAGACTCACCCGGCCACCCTAGGGAACCGCGCTAGTTTCCCTGAGGTTGCCGAGGCCCGCCGGAGGCCCGGCTCTTCACCATGGGTTTGACCTTGATCTTGCTGTTGATCTTGCCTGTGCCCTTGGTCTTGCTTTTGATCTGGCCCTTTGTCCTTGCACTGACTTGCTGGAGTTGAAGAGGCCTGAGGTGGGGCGGGGTTGTGAACGCGGAAACCGGCAGCCGACACACAGACCCGCCGACCCGAACCCCGAACCGGCACAACTATGACCGAAGGCCGTAAAAAGCTTTGAAATCCACAGACTAACCGCGACCCGGCCCGCAGACTCCAGCGCCCCCCAAAAGACCCGAACCCCGAACAACCCAAGCCCGCAGCGCTGCGGATGACGGGCTTGCCGTAAGCGCAGCGCATAGCAAGGCACCGGTGCGGCCAGGCTTAGAGCTCCGGCACCAGTTTTCCAAATAGCGGTCCGGCCTCAGCCCGTATCGAGCTCAGCCCGTATCAGACTCAGCCCGAATCGAACTCAGCCCGCATCAAGAGCGGGTGAGTTGTTCGATGACACCGCCGAAGCGACCAGCTCACCCTCCGCAGTAGCGTGCCCCATCGCCTCGGCCGCGAGTTCCGGCTGGTCCCGCAGCTCCTTCGCGCTGAACTCCTCGGCTACCCGGCCAGCGACCAGGATCGTCACTCGTTCGGCGACTTCCACGGCGAACGCCGGGCGGGGCGCGGCCACCAGGATCGTCAGGCCGCGCTCCGGCAGGGTCTTGATGAGGTCGGCGATGTCCTGCACGATCAGGGGCGCCAGGCCCTCGGTCGGTTCGTCGAGCAGGAGTAGTCGGGGCTGGCCGAGGAGCGCTCGGGCGATCGCCAGCATCTGCTGCTCGCCGCCGGACAGCTGGCGGCCGCGGTGGCCGGCGCGTTCGGCTAGGCGGGGCAGCAGTTCCTTGACGCTGTCCGGGGTCCACTGTGCACCGGCTCGGCGGCGGCGGCCGCCGGCTGCGAGGGTCAGGTGCTCCTGGACCGTCAGCCCCGGGAACACGCGGCGGCCTTGTGGTACCAGGCCGACGCCGGCGCGGGCGCGGCGGTGCGCGGGTAGCCGGGTGACGTCGGATCCGGCCACCGATACCCGGCCGGACGAGGTCGGGACCAGGCCTGCGACGGTGTGGATCAGCGTGGTCTTGCCGGCGCCGTTGTGGCCGACCACGGCGTGGACGGAGCCGTCGGGGATCTCCAGGTCCAGGCCGTGCAGGACGGTGCCGCCGTCGTAGCCGGAGGTCAGGCTGCTGAGGTTCAGCATCAGACAACCTCCTCGACGGCGTCGGGCACGACCCCGGACTCACCGAGGTAGGCGGTCCGCACCGCGGCGTCGGCGGCGATCTCGGTCGGCGTCCCGGTCGCCAGCAGCTTCCCGTCCTGGAGCACGGTCACCGTGTCGGCGACCGCGGAGACGAACGCGAAGTCGTGCTCGACCACGATCACCGTCACCTCTTGCGGCAGTGCCCGCATCGCCGTCAGCAGCCGCTCGACGCCCTGATCGGTGAGGCCGGCGGCCGGCTCGTCGAGTAGCAGCACCCGCGGCTCGGCCGCCAGCGCCATCCCGATGTCCAGCATCCGGCGTTCGCCGTGGGCCAGTGCGCCGGCCGGACGGTCGGCGAGCGCGGTGATGCCCGCGGTCTCCAAGTAGCGTTCGCAGTACTCGGACAACGTCCGATAGCGGCCCCGCCGCCACTTCCCGCGCACCTTCGAATGCGGCCACGCGGCCAGCGCGATGTTGTCCGCCACCGACAGCGTGCTCCACACAGTCGGCTGCTGGAAGGTGCGCGCGATGCCCAGCCGGGAACGCTTGACGCGGCTGGTGCGGGTGACGTCGCGGCCGTTGTAGCGGATCCGGCCGGCGGTCGGGCGCAGCTCCCCGGCGATGAGGTTGAGCAGCGTCGTCTTGCCGGCGCCGTTGGGGCCGATCACCGCGTGCCGGCGCCCGGCCTCGAAGGTCAGGTCCAGGCCGCCGACCGCGAGCGTGCCGCCGCTGAACGCCTTCGTCAGGCCACTGACTTCGATCATGTTCGCGGATACCGAGCTCATATTTGCGGATACCGAGCTCGCGTCCGCCGATCCCGGGCTCACGTTCGCAGACACCGAACTCACGTCCGTCATGCCGGGCCTCCCCGTCGTTTCGGCACCCGGAACCGGATCCCGGCCACGCCGTCGGGCAGCGCGTAGACGGCGACGATGAACATCAAACCGAGCAGCAGCGGCCCGTGGCCGGGGAACGGTCCGGACAGCCAGTCCTGGGTAGCCACGATAAGCCCCGCGCCGAGCAGCGCGCCCAACGGCGAGATCGCGCCGCCGAGCACCACGGCCAGCAGCACCAGCGCCGAGTTGGAGAAGCTGCCGTCGTCCGGCGACACGTAGGCGTTGACGGTGCACATCAGCACCCCGCCGAACCCGGCCAGTGCTCCGGCCGCGACATAAGCAAGCCACTGATACCGCGTCACCGGATGCCCGGCGGATCGCATGCGGGCCTCGTGGTCGCGGCAGGCCAGCAGCAGCTTGCCGACCGGGGAGCGCAGCACCCACCAGACCACGGCGATGACGACGACGGTCGCGGTGAGCACGAACCAGTAGATCGACCGGTCGGAGCTCAGCGCGGCCATCCCGGGAAGCGGCTGGATCGCCGTGATCCCGTACATGCCGTCCGTGCCGCCGGTCAGCGAGCGCCACTCCCCGGCCGCGGTGACGGTGAGCTCGCCGAGCGCCAGGGTGGTCATCAGGAACGCCACGCCGCGGGTGCGGATCGCGACCAGTCCGGTGGCCGCGGCGAACACGGCGGCCACGAGCGTCCCGCACAGCAGTTGCAGCACGCCGACGGTGTGCCCGTGCGTGCTCATCACCCCGGCGGTGTACGCGCCGACCAGGAACGGCGCCGCCTGGCCCATCGTGGGCAGGCCCGAGTAGCCGGCCAGGATGCTGACGCTGACGGCGAGCACGCCGAGCGCCAGTGCCTTCGACATCAGGCTGATCCCGTATCCGTCGAAGCTCGACGGCGCGATCAGCAGGAACACGGCCAGCGCCGCGCCGGGCACGCCGATCCGCACCGGCCGGGAAAGCAGAACCGCCGGGATCCTCATGCGTGCGCCCCCGCCGCCGCGCCGGCTCCGACGGCCGACGAACCCCGGAAGGTCCGGACCACCAGTGCCACGGCCATCAGGCCGAACAACAGGTACGGGGCCCAGTTGGAGGAGATCGACACGCCCAGCGTCTCGATCTCGCCGACCGCGATCGCCGCGCCGAACGCGCCGAGCACCGAGCCGGGGCGGCCGAGCACGATGACGACCATCGACAGCATCAGGACCTTGTCGGCGGTGTCCGGTCCGGGGCCGATGATCGGCGCGCCGAGGCCGCCGGCCAGACCGGCCAGCGCGCCGGCCGCGCCGCACAGCGCCGCGTGCACCCGCCACGGCGCGTAGCCCATGGCGCCGACCATCTCCCGGTCGTCGGCCGCGGCCCGCAGCAGCGCCCCGGCCCGGGTCCGGCCCAGGACGTAGGTCCCGACCAGGGCCAGCACCGAGGCCACCACGATGAACATCAGGCGGTAGGTCGGGTAGACGTGCCCGAAGATCTGCACCGTGCCGTTCACCGACTTCGGGATCACCACCGGGTGTTCGTCGGTGCCGTAGACGGTGGTCAGGACGTCCGCCCCGACCAGGGACAAACCGAACGTCAGCAACGCTTGTGGGAGATGGCCGCGGTCGGCCAGCGGCAGCGTCCCGGCGGCCAGGAGCCCGCCGCAGAGCGTGCCGCCGACCGTGGCCACGGCCAGTCCCAGGAAAGCCGACGACCAGGAGCCGTCGGACACCGAGGCGGCCAGGTAGCCGCCGAGGGCGAACAGGGTCCCGTGGGCGATGTTCAGCACGCCGCCGATCCCGAACAACAAAGTCAGGCCGGCGGCCGCGACGAACAGCAGCAGCCCGTAGGCCACCCCGTCCAGCGCGGGCACGAAGTGCGTGTTGATCGCACCCATGGGACCCCTTCCGCAGTGCTCTTACAGGTTGAACAGGTTGAACAGGTTGTACTGATTGAACTGGTTGCACCGGTTGTGCTGGTTGAACTGGTGGTGCAGGTGGTCGCTCCGGTATCGCGGGTCCGATCCCCGCGACACCGTCAGCTGCCGATGGTAGCCAGGTCGCCGATCTTCACGTTGGCCAGTGCCGTGCCGTCCATCTCGACCTTGCGCAGGTACCACTTCTGCACCGGCACGTGGGTGTCGGCCGACAGCTGCCAGGTCCCGCGCGGGCTGTCGATCTGGCCCATCGCCTTGATCGCCGAGTTCACCGCGTCCGGCGTCGGGTTCGGCCCGGCCTTGGCGATCGCCTGGTCCAGCACCGAGGCCGCGTCCCAGCTGTACATCGCGGTGGCCGGCGGGGCCTCGCCGTTGTACTTCTGCGACCAGGCCGAGACGAACTGGCGGTTGGCGGCGCTGGAGATGTCCGGGGAGTAGTTCATCGTGGTGATGATGCCGTTGGCCGCCTGGCCCTCGGCCTTGAGCGCGCCGCCCTCGGTGATGAAGCCGGCCGCGTACAGCGGGATGTCCTTGGCGTCGGACTGGGACCAGTCCTTGACGAAGTCGATCGCGTTCTGCCCGGTGTAGAAGCAGTAGATCGCCTTCGCGCCGGAGGCCTTGACCTTGGACAGGAACGGCGTGAAGTCCGTGGTGTTCGGGAACGGCGTGAAGGTCGCCTTGCCCCCGTCGTTGGCCAGCTTGCCGCCGGCCTTGGTGTAGGCGTCGGTGAAGCCGCGGAGCTGGTCGTAGCCGCCCTGGTAGTCCGGGCCGAACGCGTAGACCGAGCCGGGGACGTTCTGCGCCATGTACGGGCCCATCGAGGCGCCCGGGTCGGTGGACATGAAGCTCATGGTCCACAGGTGCGAGACGTCCTTGACCGTCGGGCGGCCGCCGGTGTTGACCACCGGCACGCCCGCGGCGGTGGCGATCGGCACCACGGCCTGGATGGTCGGGGTGGCCACGATGCCGGCGATGGCCAGCACGTGGTCCTGCTCGATCATCTTCTTGGCCACCGGCACCGCGGCCGCGCCGCCGTTGGCCTCATCTCCCACCTTCAGGGAGACCTTGTGGCCGCCGAGCATGTCGTTGTGGGTGTCCAGGTAGAGCTGGAACCCGTTGAGGTGGTCCGGGCCCAGGGCCTGGTTGCTGCCGGTGAGCGCGGTGATCAGGCCGATGTTGATCGGCGCGTTGCCCTTGGCAGAGCTCTTACTCGAGGTGCTGCTGCTGCAACCGGCCGCCGCGAGCGCGGTCACCGCGCCGACGGCCACGGCAGCGCGCAGGCGCACCGATACTCGGGACGAGAACAAGACTGTCTCCTTAAGCGGTTGATATCAGTGGTCACGCGGAACAGGCTCGCCGGCGCTGTGTGGCCGACGGGCCCGAACTTCGGTCTTGCGGGCCGTGCATGGGGCGTTCGTGGGGCATTTCGTGGGGCGTCTGTGGGGTTCGTGGGGCGGTTCAGGGGCGGGCGAAGGCCGCGTCCGGGTTCATCCGCAGCTGGGTCACGGCGTGCTCGACCAACGTGACCAGCACCCGTTTGCTGGACTCGCGCCGGCGGGCGTCGCACATCAGCAGCGGGACGTCGTCCCGGACCGAGAGCGCGTCGCGGATCTCCTCGTGGCCGTGCATCGGGGCGCCGTCGAACTGGTTGATCGCCACGACGTGCGGGATCCCGCGGTGCTCGAAGAAGTCGATGGCCGCGAAGGCGTCGTCCAGCCGCCGGACGTCGGCCATCACCACGGCGCCGATCGCGCCGCGGGACAGCTCGTCCCAGAAGAACCAGAACCGCTCCTGGCCCGGCGCGCCGAACAGATACAGGATCAGGTCCTGGGCCAGGGTGATGCGGCCGAAGTCCATCGCCACGGTGGTCGCGGTCTTGCCCGGGATGTTCCGGACGTCGTCGATGCCGGCCCCGGCCGAGGTCATCTCCGCCTCGGTGGTCAGCGGCTGGATCTCGGACACCGAGCCGACCAGAGTGGTCTTGCCGACGCCGAACCCGCCGGCCACCACGATCTTGGCCGCGGTGGCCTGGTCGGCCCTCACCGGAACCGTCCGGCGGCCTCGCGGGCCAGCATCCGGGACCGGGCCATCGGCGTCAGCGCCGCGCCGACCTGGTTGATCAGCTCGGCCATGGTGTAGGAGACCTGGCCGATGTCGCACTCGCGCCGGGCGAAGACCAGCAGCGAGGCCCCGTCGCTGACCGCCATCGAGAACAGGAAGCCGCCGAGCAGTTCGGTCAGGTTGCTCTGCACGGGCGAGGCGTGCAGCAGCCGGGCCGCGCCGGCCAGCAGGCCGACCAGCCCGGAGGCCACCGCGGCCAGGTTCTCGGCCTGCTCGTCGGTCAGGTCGCTGCTGGCCGCCACCACCAGCCCGTCGGCCGAGACCGCCAGGGCGTGCACGACGCCGGGGACCCGGAGTGCGAAGTCGTTGAGGAGCCAGTCCAGATTGTCCGGGGGGCTGCTGGGCATGAGCGACATTTAGAAGGTCCCTGTACTTGAAGGCGGCGTGTAGGGGGTCTGGGGGGCACTGCCGGGCGCGCCGCGGCCGCCGATCCCGCGGGCGTAGGCCACCATCGAGGCCGAGACCCGGGACGGGTCGCGCTCGGCCGGGCTGGCCACCTCGGGCTCGTCGTCCATCGCCTCGGCGGGGAGCCGGGCCAGCGGCACCCGCTTGGGCAGACCGTGCGTGGTCTTCAATTTGGGCTGCTCCGCCGCCGGCGCGGGGGGTGTCGCCGGGGCCGCCGGAGCGGTGGGCAGAGCGGGCTGGGCCTGGAACGACGCTTGCTGGGCCGGGGCCGCCGGCCGTGGCTGGTACGACGACTGGCCCTGGAACTGCGAGGCCTGGTTCTGCGAGGCCTGAGTCTGGAACTGCGAGGCCTGAGTCTGGAAGGACGGCTGCACCGGAACCGCGCCCGGGGGCTGAGCCGATGGCTGCGGCTGGAACGAGGGATCGCCCTGGAACGAGTGCTCGCCTTGGAAGGACGGGTGCCCCTGGTAGGAGGGCTGGTCCTGGTAGGAGGGCTGAGCCTGATACGAGGGCTGTTTCTGGTGCGAGGGCTGCGCCTGCGCCGAGGCCTCGAACGCCGACCGGGTCGGGTAAGCCGGCGCCGGCTCCTGTCCGCTCTGCGCGGCCTGGGCCGCCTGCAACGCTTGAGCTTGGGCGGCCTGAGCGGCCTGAGCTTGCGCCTGTTGGGCCGCCTCGGCCGCCGCCCGGCCGCGCAGCGCTCCGGCCAGCCACGGGCTCAGCGGACCGTCGGTGACGCCCGGACCGGAGGCCGCACCGTCGACCGGGGCCGCCGGACCGGCCGGGCGGCTCAGCGGCCTGACCCGGATCGGGGCCGGCGGGAAGCCGTTGACGCCTTCGCCGATGCTCGCCTGGGTGGAGGCGTAGGGGTCCGAGGCGAAGCCGTTCGCTCCCTGCTGCGCCGCCCACTGACCGCTCGCGTCCATGGTGGCCGCCCCGGCCGCGGCGCCCATCGCGGGCTGCTGCGGGAAGGCCGAGGTCTGGGTGCGCGGGTTGAACCCGCCGGTCCCCGCCCCGAACCGGTCGGGCTCCGGCTCCGGTGCCACCGACCGGCGGCGCCGCCCGCCGGTGACCGCGCCGCCCCCGGAGTTGCGCGCCCCGGAGGTGTTCCGCTCGCCGGGCGAACCCATACCCGAGACCAGCGAGTCGATCGCGGCCGTCGGCGTCGTCGGGACCAGCAGATCCGGCGCCCCAGGCGACCAGTACAGCGTCGGCGGCAGCACCAGCTCGGCGATCGTGCCGCCCTGCGGGTTCTGCCGCAGTTCCACGGCTATGCCGTACCAGGACGCCAGCTGCCCGGCCACGGTCAGGCCCATCGCCTTGACCGAGGCGGCGTCCAGGTGGGTCGGCGTGGTCAGCCGGGCGTTGAGCTCCGAGCGCCGGCGCGGGGTCATGCCGATGCCGCGGTCGGTGATCTGGATGATGATGCGGTCGGCCAGCACCCGCATGTCGACCAGGACCCGGCTGTCCGGGGAGGAGAACGCGGTGGCGTTGTCCAGCAGTTCGGCGCACAGGTGCACGAGGTGGTCGACCACCGGCGGGGCGATGACCACCCCCATGTCCACGTTCACCAGGTCCACCCGCGAGTACTTCTCGATGCGGCCGGAGGCGGCGCGGATCACGTCGATCAGCGGCACGCCCTCGTCGCGCACCCGCACCGTGCCCTCGCCACCGAGGACCAGCAGGCTCTCGTTGTTGCGGGTCATGCGCGCGGCCAGGTGGTCCAGCACGAACAGCCGGGCCAGCCGGTCCGGGTCCTGCTCGTCCCGCTCGGCCTTGTCCAGCTCCAGGGTGAGCGCGCCGGTCAGCCGCTCGCCGCGGCGGGCCAGGGCGACGAACGCCGCACCCACGCCGGCCCGCAGCAGCACCTGTTCGGCGGCGGTGCGGATGGCCTCACGCCGGACCGCGTTGAAGGCCCGGGCCACGGCGGCGATCTCGTCGTCGCCCTTCACCGGCAGCCCGCCGGCCGCCTCGTCGGCGAATTCCTCGGGGGTCTGGCCGGTCAGCGAGCCGGTGCCGCGCAGCGCCTGCACCGCGGCCGGCAGGTCCTCGAAGGCGACGGCGTGCGCGCCGTCGCGCAGGCCCCGCAGACCCTTGATGATCGGCCGGCCCAGCCGCAGGCTGACCATCAGCGCCAGCAGCATCGTGCCGGCCACCGCCGCGGCCTCGACCCCGGCCAGCTCGCGCTGGTACCTGCGGTCCTTGGCGATCAGGCTGAGGGTGGACAGGTCCATGTCGTGCCGGACCCCGTCCAGCGCGGTCAGCCGGGCGTCCAGCGTGCTGGTCCACTGCTTCGGGTCGAGCTGCACCTTCGTGCCCGGCGCGGTGTCCGCGACGGTGTCCTCCAGCTGCCCGGCGCCGGCCATGCCCGGACCGCCGAGCGCCTGGTTCGGGACGTCCTGCCAGCTGGCCGGGGCCAGCGCGCCGAAGGACTCCATGGCGCTGGAGTAGCTGTTGCGGCTGCCGATCAGGTCCTGGGCCGCGGACGCCGTCTGGGTCGGCGCCGCCAGGGTCCGCAGGACGTCCGCCTCCTCACCGCTGAGCGCCTCACGGGCCTGGCTCAGCGCCGAGGTGGCGCGCAGCATGGTCGCCACCGAGGAGGAGGCCCCGGAGTTCTGCACCAGGTCGTGGTAGGACAGCAGGTCGGCGATGACGATGTGGTACTGGAAGTCGGCCGCCGAGAGCACCTGCGGGGAGTTGCCGCGGATCAGGTCGCGCAGGGTGTCGATGGCCCGCAGTTCGCCGTCGATCCGGGACAGCAGCGTCTTGCCGTCCGAGGACAGCCACGGCATCCCCTTGACCGTGTCCTCATAGGCCGCGGTCGCCGCCTGGGTCTTGGCGATCTGGTCGTTCAGCGCCGTGGAGTCGGCTCCGGAGGAGGAGCTGAGGATCATGGCGACCTGAGTGCGCTCGGCCTGCAACTCGGAGACCAGGTCCGCGGCGGCCGAGGCGGAGTTCATCAGGGTGTACAGATGCCCGGCGCTGATCGCCCCGGACGTCGAGGTGACCAAGGCCAACGCCCCGAAACCGGAGACGGCACACAGGGGGACAGCGACCAGTATGCCGAGCTTCTTGGTGATTCTCACGGGTGGCCTTTGCGATCCGCGCTGGTCGGCGCATCGGAGTGGTGGCGGCGAACTACGTCGGCAGGTTTTCTCATGCGTGGTTCAACACTCAATCAAAGTTCTGTCAAAGGGCCGACCCGACGGCCAGGAAACAGACCACTGCTTTGTTCGAGCGAATGCATGTTAGCGGAAACGGCATGGCTGGAGACAGTCTGGGTGGTGGAACGGACACGGAACGCGCTTGCCCGCCGGTGAACAGGCGGTTCACTATCAAGCGCCGCTGAGGATGTCCGTTTCCGGCCTTCCCGGGCCGGTGCGTCCGCCGCCGCCGACTACAGTGAGTTGCCAATACCCGAAGAAACCTCGGATGACTCCGCCGAATCCGAGACGAATCGCGGCGGTGGTACGCGGCGATCTGACGACTGGGAAGCCCAGAAGTACGCGGATCATGAATTCATGAACGTGTAACCCCGAGCGCGCGCGGCATCAGCCCGCGGACCCGAGCGCGCGTAGCTTCATCAGCCCGCGGCCTCAAGCGCCGGTAGCGTAGAGCGCTCGTGACATCAAGCGCCCGTGGGCGGATCGGCCAGCAGCCCGGAGACCGGCGGCGGCGTCCATCGTTCGTGCTTGGGCCTGGGGACGCCATACTCGTCCTTGAGGTGGTCGGGGATCGCGTAGTGCATCACCCGGCCGCGGGTCAGTGAACTGAGCTCGAACCTCGTGGTGAGCGCGCCGAGCCGGTCGATGACCATCGCGGCCAGCGGCGAGCGTTCTTTGAGGTGTTCGGTGAGGCCGAGCAACAACGGCGCGGCGGGCACCAGGTGGTCGAAGACCGCCGAGCGGGGCACCTGGAGCCAGTCCGCGGCGGTGTCGCCGACGAGATAGCGGATCAGGGCCGGGACCACCGGATCCAACAGCGTGCCCGGGACGACTTCCTCGTAGAGTTCCACCAGCTGTCTGGTCAGTTGAACGCCCTCATCGGAGGGCCCCATGAACTTCGCCATGTAAAGGTCTGAGAAATCACGCGCCTCGGCGAGGTCGGCCGGGGCCGCCGCGAGGTCGATCCCGAGCATCGCGCCGACGACACGCCATGCGTAGAAATACGCATCCGCGCCGTCCTCGGTGAGGTGCACACCCAGGCGGTGCAAGGCGTCCAGGACCTGGATGGAGAACATCATCTGGCCGCCGATCATGTCCTCCTGGCAGATCGGCACACCCCAGGCGGCCTCGTCCCAGGCACCTTCGCGGCGCAGGTGGTGCCGGATGGAGGCGTGGAGCAGGCGGACTTTCTGGGCGGCCGGAACGAACGAGCCGCCGGCCTCGAACGCGTCGGGGCGCATCAGGTAGACGGTGAACTGACCGGTGGCGGCCATTCGGTTGGAGGGGTAATCCAACGCGTGCGTGGCGGCCAGCAGCTTTGCCACGTGCGGCAGCATGTAGCAGGCCGGCATCGAGGCGAAGGACAGTGCCGTGGAGATGTGGACGTTGTTGT
Source organism: Catenulispora pinistramenti (assembly GCF_018274385.1). Taxonomy (GTDB): domain Bacteria; phylum Actinomycetota; class Actinomycetes; order Streptomycetales; family Catenulisporaceae; genus Catenulispora; species Catenulispora pinistramenti. The sequence continues at coordinate 11,195 of NZ_JAAFYZ010000256.1, forward strand.
CGATGAAGAACATGCGCGCCGCCTCCATCCGGTCCCAGTCGACCCAGTCCGGTGCGCTGGCGGTGGCCGCGAGGTAGTCGTGGGCCACCTGGGGCAGGCCGTCGGGGAGCGACTCGCCGGTGCGCTCGAAGGAGCGCATCAGGGTGTTGTAGTGCCCGACCTCGCCGGTGGCGAACAAGGCGTCGACGGTGGCGTCGGCGAGGTCGTCGCCGCGCAGGCGCAGCGCGGCCATCGCTTCGGGGGTCACGGGCATCGGGGTCTCCTCGGCGAGCGATAGCGATGGCGACGGTCAGGACGAACGAGTGGTGACGGGTTCGGCGAGCGGTGGTCAGGACGAACGAGTAGTCAGGACGAACGAGTAGTCAGGACGAACGAGTAGTCAGGACGAACGAGTGGTCACGGCTTCGGCGAGCCGGTGCAGTGCCTCGGCCGCGCTGCGCGGCAGGTTCGCGCCGTCCAGCGCGGCCCTCGCCCGGCGCACACGCTGCGCGATCAGCTGCTCGACCCGGCCGCGCGCACCGCTGCGCTGCAGGATCGCCCGCACCTCGATCAGGTCGCGGGTGCCGAGGTCGGTCCGGCCCAGCAGCCCGTCCAGCACCGCGCGGTCCCGCGGATCAGCACCCTGTCTGGCGAAGGCCACCAGCGCGGTGGGCCGGGCGGCGGTGAGGTCGTCGAGGTTGGACTTGCCGGTGAGAGCCGGGTCGCCGAACACCGCCAGCAGGTCGTCCCGCAGCTGGAACGCCTCGCCGAGCGGCAGGCCGTAGTCGGTGAAGGCGCCGAGCGTGCGCGCGGAGGCGCCACCGAGCCGGCCACCGATGTGCAGCGGGTGCTCGACCGTGTATTTCGCGGTCTTGTAGCGCACGATCGCCAGGGATTCCTGAGGATCCGCCTCGGTTCCGGTGCGCAGGACCTCCAGGCACTCCCCCGCGATCAGCTCGCGAGCCAGCACCGACCACATCGGCCTCGCACGTCCCAGATAGATGGCGGGCAGCCCGCATCCGGTGAACAGCTGTCCGGCCCACGCCATCAGCAGATCGCCGACCAGCAGGGCCAGCGACCGGGCGGCACCGTCGGGATCGGGCGACTTCGCGGTGGCGTCGCGCAGGGCGACGTGCGGGGTCGGGACGCCGCGCCGCAGCGGGCTGTTATCGATCAGGTCGTCGTGCACCAGCGCCGCGGCGTGCACCAACTCCATCGCGGCGGCGGCCCGCACCATCGCCGGACTGTCCCCCTGCCCGGCCGCGCGCCAGCCCCAGTAGCAGAAGGCGGCGCGGACGCGCTTGCCGTCGGCGACCGCCGCCCGCAGCTGGGCGCCGACTGGCGCCAACAGCGGGTCGACGGCTTCGAGGAGGCCGGACTCGGTGGCGACGAAGGCGCGGAGTTCGGCGTCTATGCGGGTTTTGAGGTCGGCTTGGGAGAGCACCCTCAGGCCTCTGGTTTGTTCGTGCGGGCCGCCTCGGCCCGCCGTGCCAACGCTTCCATGTGCGCCCGGGCCGGCGGCGCGACCCGGTCGAGCACGACGTCGCCGTGTGCCTTCACCTCGCGGTGCAGATCACCGGCCATCTCCGGCAGATCCGAGCGCCCCAGCACCCCGCGGGCCCGCCGTACCGCCTCCTCGGCGGCCTCCAGCCCGAGGTCGGCGATCCCCGCCAGCAGCCGCACGGCGTCCCGTGCCACCGATCCCGCCCGATCCTGCTCGCCCACAGCCCTTGCCCTCCCCGGCCTCGCGGCACGGACTCGCCATCGGTCGGTCCGTGTCCGACGCCCGGCCCCTTCCCCGGCCCGGGCATCGCCATGCCCTGATTCGCACGTAGTTCGCTCGTCGGAGTGATGTGGCTTGACATGCGGTTCCGTGGGTACGCTGGGCCTCGTGCAACCTTTATTCAAGAGATTGATGGTGGGCACCGCCACGGCCCTGCTGGCAGCCGGGTGCGCTTCCACGGGGACGACCAGCACCGGCGCCGCGGGGGCCACCGGCACCGGACCCGCTTCGGCCACGGCCGCCACCGCCACGCCACCGGACCAAGCCGCGATCGGCACCTCCTTCGCGCCCGCGACCCACGCGCCCCCGAGCGCCGCCACACCGGCCGGCCCGGCCGTCGTCTACGGCTGCGATCAGCAAGCGGTGGCGAAGCCGAAGACGTACGTCCTCATGTGCGGCGACGGCGGCGTGGCGCTGGACAAGCTGACGTGGACCGGTTGGGGGAAACCGAAGGCCACCGCGACCGGCGTCCAGATCCAGAACAGCTGTGTCCCCGACTGCGCGGCCGGCTCCCCGATCAGCAGCAAGGCGACGGTAACTGTCAGTGGCCTTAGCGCCGGGCACTATACGAAGCTGCACGTTGTCACGTCGAAGGGCGCGACCGACTACACGATCAGCGCTGCCGGGCCGCTTGTGAAGGGCTGATCTACGCGTTGAGCGAAGTTGAGCGAATATGACACGCCTTAGGGATACCCGCTGACCTGAACCCCATTGACGTAGCAGCTCCCGCCGCTATCACAGAACGTCCCGCTGTTCGTATACGTGTTGCGCGCGGGCTGCGGCTGCGGTTGGTCGAACGACTCGTCGGGCGAGCTCAGCAGAGTGAACCCGATAGCGGTCATCACCACCGCCGCGATCGCCTGCGACCCCACTTCCGGGAACCAACTGCGCCGAAGCGCATAGCCGGCGTGGATCACAAGCGTGGCGCCGACCAAGAGCAGGGCCCAGCTGAGATAGTGCGTGGGCCTGGTCGGCGTTCGGGACATCCAGCCCTGATGCATCCCGTCGATGAACGCTCCCCACACCAGCGTGACGAAACACACCGAATCAACAGCGATCACCGCCAGAAACCGCCGCGTGCCGGAGACACGTCGCGACACTGACGACCCCGAGGCCAGTGAAGACATTTCGTCAGCATGACAGAGCTCTTCGAAACTGGTCTACGGCGATGCCCGGGCGCGGCTCCTAGATGAATGAGTCCGAAGTTCAGGCATGTCAGTGGTAGCTATGCGGTCTGGCCGTTGGTGTCGTGGGTGTCGTCTAGGGTCGGTTGTATGAAGATCGTCCACGAGGTCGCGATCATTGTTCTCAC
>NZ_JAAFYZ010000257.1 GCF_018274385.1 Catenulispora pinistramenti
GGCCGGGGGTCAAGTTCGCGCTGAACAAAACCGCAGCTCAAATGGCCAACCGCCGCGCGCGGACTTTACCCCCGGACACCGGTGCTGTACCCATCGGGCTGACGACGCGACCGTGGGGAACGGACCGCACCACGTCACAAACCGCAGCCGCTGAGACTGACCCGGCCACCCGAGGGAACCGCGCTAGTTTCCCTGAGGTTGTCGAGGCCCGCCGGAGGCCCGGCTCTTCACCACAGCCCTTGACCTTGACCTTGACCTTCAGCTCTTGATCTCGCCTGGGCCGTTGGTCTTGCTCTTGATCTGGCCTGTGCCGTTGATCTTGCCCTTGCCCTGACTTGCTGGAGTTGAAGAGGCCTGAGGTGCGCCGGGGTTGTGAACACGCGAACTGGCAGCCGACAAACACACCCACCACCCCGAACCCCGAACCGGCACAACTATGACCGAAGGCCGTAAAAAGCATTTAAAACCCACAGACCAACCGCAACCCGGCCAGCAAACTCCAGCCCCAAAAAAGAACCCACCCCCAAACAGCCCGCGCGGCGCGCAGCGCTAACAACAGCTGTGCGGCCCCAGCGCCGGTTATCGTAGGCCCATGATTCCGGAGCCTGAAGGCGAGGACCACGCTCTGCGGAGCAAGTTCATGCTGATCTTTCGGGGCGGCGCCGTCTCAAGCCGCGACCTGTCCCCCTCGGAGCTTCAGGCCCACGTCGAGAAGTGGTACCGCTGGTCCGATGAGCTGGCGCGGCAGGGGCGCGGCAGTGGGCGCGGAGCGGCGCTGGACAACCCGGGGGCCACGGTTCGCGGCCACGACCTCGTCACCGACGGTCCCTATGCCGAGTCCAAGGACCTGGTGACCGGCAGCATGATCATCGAGGCCGACTCCCTGGACGACGCTGTCGGCGTGGCCCGGACCTGTCCGACGTACGAGTTCGGTGGCTCCGTCGAGGTGCGGCCGGTTCAGGACCATCGGGTCTGACGATCGTGACCGACGGGCCACCCGGCGCGGGCTCCTCCAGGGAACTGGTCGAGGACCTGTTCCGCAAGGAGTACGCGCATCTGGTCAGTGCCCTGATCCAGGTGCTGGGCCCGGCGAACATTCCGCTCGCCGAGGACGTCGTCCACGACGCGCTGGTCAGTGCCATGCACGCCTGGCGCTTCGGGCTGCCGCGCGATCCGAAGGCGTGGATCATCCGGTCCGCCCACAACCGGGCCGTTGACATCATCCGGCGTGAGCGGCGCCGGCGCTCCTTTCTGCCCGAGTTGGCCACGACGACGGCGCTCACCGACACGATCGAGGCGGCGCTGGCCCCGGCCGCCGAGGACGCCAGTCAGTTGGCCATGATGTTCGCGGTCTGCGATCCCGGCCTGACCCGGGAGACGCACATGACGCTGATCCTGCGGTGGCTGTGCGGTCTTTCGCCCAAGGAGATCGGTCAGGCCTTCCTAGTCGACACGCAGACCATCGACCGGCGCCTGCACCGAGGCCGCGGCCGACTGCGACGGCTGGGCCGGCTGCCCGATGTGGACGGCCTGCCTGACATCGACACCCGGCGGGACTCCGTCCTGCGGTCGCTGTATCTGCTGTTCAACGAGGGCTATCAAGGCAGCAACCCGCAGGACCCGGTGCGCCCCTTCCTGTGCGAGGACGCGCTGCGGCTCACCGAGCTGTTGCCGGCCAGCAAGGCGACGGCGCATCCGGATGTGCACGCCCTGGCCGCCCTGTTCTGCTTCAACACCGCTCGACTGTCGACGCGCTTGGACGGGCACGGAGTGTTCGTCCCCCTCGAAGACCAGGACCGGAGCCGGTGGGACCGGGCCCGCATCGAGCGCGGTCTGACGCACCTGGCCCGCGCGGCCAGCGGGGATCGGCTCTCCCGTTGGCATCTGGAGGCCGGCATCGCCTGCGAGCATGCGATCGCGCCGTCGGTCCAGGAGACCGACTGGGACCGGATCGTCGGCTTCTACCAGGTCCTGGCCCGACAGTCCTGGAGCCCCGTCGTGGCGCTGAACCACGCGTTGGCCGTGGCCGAACGGGACGGCGTCGATGAGGGCCGCCGTGAGCTGATCGCCTTGGCCGACGAGCCGAAGCTGTCCCGCTACCCCTTCTACTGGGCGGCCAGGGCCGACTTGGAACGCCGGGCCGGGCACCACACCGCGGCGCGGGAGGACTATGCGCGCGCCATCGCGCTGGCCCGCAGCGCGGCCGAGCGTACGGCGTTCGAGCGGCGGGTCGAGAGCCTGAAAACTTCTTAGCGGCACGTGTCCGGTTTCAAGGGCCGCCGTTCGTCCTTGTCCTGAAGATCAAGCGATCATTCAGGAGGACGGCAATGCGCAAGCTCATCGAATCGACCCTGGTCTCCCTCGACGGCGTCATCGAAGCACCCGAGCGGTGGGCCCGCTTCGACGAGGAGTCATCCGCCTTCGCCCTGGAGCAGCTGGGCGGCTACGAGGCGTTCGTCATGGGCCGGGTGACGTACGAGAAGTTCCTGGCGAACTGGGGCCAGGTCACCGGCAACCCGTACAACGACCTCATCAACGTCATGCCCAAGTACGTCGCGTCGACGTCGCTGACCGAGACGACCTGGAACGCCACCCTGCTCGGGCCCGACCCGTCCGAGGCCATCGCCCGGTTGAAGGACGAGCCCGGCAAGGACCTCATCAAGTACGGCACCAGCCGGTTCGACCAGACCCTCGTGCGCGACCAGCTGATCGACGAGTTCCATTTCTGGATCATGCCCGTCGTGGTCGGCTCCGGACAACGGCTCTTCGAGGACGTGGACGCCTCCGGGCTCGACCTGGAGCTCATTGACGAGAAACGGCTGCGGAACGGGTCCGTGATCCTCAGCTACGCCTCCAGCTCCAGCTCTACCTCTACCTCTACCTCTACCTCCAGCTCTACCTCTGCCCCTACCTCGCGCTGAGCGAAATCTTTCACCAGGAACACCGGAGGCACCCATGACCGCGACAAACACCGGAAACGACATCACCATCAGTATCGGCGGCGAGGTGCGCCGATGGCGGGCGTTCTCACTGCTCGCCGTGGCGTACTTCATGACGGCCGTGGACATGTTGATCGTCAACGTCGCCCTGCCGACCATCGGCACCAAACTGCACTTCGCCGAGTCCGACCTGCAGTGGGTGGTGAGTGCCTACGCGCTCGCCTTCGGCGGGTTCTTGCTGCTCGGCGGACGGGCCGCAGACCTGCTCGGCCGCCGGCGCATGTTCATGGCCGGGCTGGCGCTGTTCACCGCGGCCTCGCTGGCGTGCGCACTCGCCCCCAGCGCCACCTTCCTGATCATCATGCGCGGGGTCCAGGGCTTGGGCGCGGCCATGGTGCTGCCCGCCGCGCTGTCCATCGTGATGAACATGTTCACCGAGGGTGCCGAGCGCAACAAGGCACTCGGGCTGTGGGGTGCCATCGGCGCCAGCGGCGCGACCGTCGGCGTGCTGGCCGGCGGTGCGCTCACCCGGTACGCCGGCTGGCCGTACATCTTCTATCTCAACGTCGCCGTCGGCGGGGCCACTTTGTTGCTGGCCCGGCGCGTGCTGCCGGAGAGCAGGCGGCCCGACGCCGGCCGCCGGTACGACCCGCTCGGCGCCGTCACCGTGACCGGTGCCCTGGTGATCCTGGTCTACGCGATCTCACAGGCGCCGACGGTCGGATGGGCAGCTGTCCGGACGCTGACACTGCTGGCCGCCGCGGCCGCTCTGCTGGTCTCGTTCGTGGTCATCGAGGCCAGGGCGGAGGCGCCGCTGCTGCCGCTGCGCTTGTTCCGACTCAGGACCCTGGCCGGGTCCAACGCGGTCGGATTCCTGCTGGGGACCAGCTTCTACGGATACATCTTCATCGGCACTCTCTATATGCAGCAGGTGCTTGGGTATTCCGCGATGAAGACCGGCCTGGCCTGGCTGACCGTCGGCCTGACCGGAGTGCTGCTCGCCGGTCCCGCGCAGGTGCTCGTCACCCGCATGTCGGTCAAGGTCGTGATGGCGGTCGGGATGACCCTCACCGCTTCCGGGATCCTCTGGGCGGCCCAGGCGCCCACGCACGGGAGCTTCTGGGGGCACCTCGCCGGGCCCTTGTTCCTGACCGGCAGCGTCACCTGGGTGTTCATCCCGGTATCGATCGGGGCCCTGGTCGGCGTCACCGAGCACGACGCGGGGGTCGCCTCCGGGCTCATCGACTCCTCGCAGCAGCTCGGCGGCGCGATCGGCATCGCTGTCGCGTCCACCGTGGCGGCCGCGCGCTCCCGCGCTCTGCTCAACGGGGGGCACGCCACCGCGGCCGCGGCGCTTAACGGCGGATTCCACAGCGCGTTCTGGGTCTGCGGGCTCGCCGGCCTGGCTGCCGTCCCCATCGCGCTGCTCGTTATCCGCCGCGCTGCTCGGCCCACGCGCTATCGTGACCATACGAGCGACTAAGGAGTTCCAGGGTGGATTTACCGAGGTGGGAGCGTGTTCCCTACGGGGACGAGGCCCCGGTGTGGAACACCTTCCCCTCGGGCGTGGAACAGTCGGTCCTGCTGGTCGTCCACAACGTCACCGCCGCGACCCGGCTGCTGGACGTGCTGCCGGCGTTCAGCGGGGACCCGCGCGTCGGGCTGGCGTTCACGTGCCCGGGCTCGTCGCCGTTCCGGGACGGGGTGGCGGCGTTGTTCGCCGAGCACGGGGTTGTCGATCTGAACTGGCGGGTGGCGTGCGAGAAGCGGTTCGGGCTTGCCGTGACCGCGAGCCACGGTGGTCCGTTGTGGGAACTCAAGGCGCCGGTCGTCGTCCTGCCACACGGCATGGGATATAATAAATACCTTGATTTGGCAGCCGAGCCGAGCCGAGCCGAGCGGTGTTCGGGTTGTCGGAGCCGTGGGTTCTGCACGAAGGCGTCCCGATCGCGACCGCCCAGGTACTGTCGCACTTCGAGCAGCTGGACCGGTTCCGCAAGGCCGCGCCGACCGTCGCCCACACCGCGGTGGTCGCCGGCGACCCGTGCTTCGACCGGCTGCTGGAGAGCGCGGCCGACCGGGACCTCTACCGCGCCGCGCTGGGGCTGCGCGACGGCCGCCGGCTGGTCGTCGTCAACACCACCTGGGGTCCCCGCTCGTTGTTCGGGCAGCAGCTCGCCCTGGTCGAGCGGCTGGTGGCCGAGCTGCCGGTGGACGACTACCTGGTCGCCGCCGTCGTGCACCCCAACGTCGGGCACGCGCACGGCCGCGCGGAGGTCGAGCGGGTCCTGGCCCACGCCCGCCGAGGCGGTCTCCTGCTGGTCCCGCCGTTCGACTGGCGGGCCGCGCTGCTCGCCGCCGACGCCCTCGTCGGCGACCACGGATCAGTCCCCTTCTATGCCGCCGCCCTGGGCGTCCCGACCATCCTGGCCACCTTCCCCACCGACGCGCTGGACCCCGAGTCGCCGATCGCCCGCTTCGCCGGCGAGGCGCCGCACCTGGTACCGGGCTCGTCCCTGCGCGACCAGATAGAGAAGGCGATCCACACCTACACGCCGGCCGAGCACGCCGACGTCACCGGCAGCGTCACCTCTTTCCCCGGACGCTCCCTGGAGCTGCTCAGGGCCCTGTTCTACGGCTTGCTGGAGCTGCCCGAGCCGCCGTGGCCGGCGACACCGGATCCCGTCCCGGTACTCCATCACCACCGGCAACGCGTCTCGCCGCTGTGGGCACGCGTTGTCGAAGGACGCGTAGAACGCTTCCCGTCAGCAGTCGATCACGCCACGACCCCGCGCGACCGCGCGCATCTCGTCGTTGACGCGACCCAGCCGACCGGGCGCGCGGCGGAAATGGCGGACGTCCTGATCCGAGACGCGCACGAAGCACCGGAAGGCTGGGCGGCGCGCGCCTTCGACCGCCTGCCCGGCCTGACCGTCGCCGGTCTGGTCGAAGCCGACCGCTGCCGGCTACGGCTGCGTGACGGCACCGAAATCGTCCGGCACGCGGCCCCGGGGCAGGACCCGGCGGTCTTGGCATCAGTGCTCTACAACGAGCTCGTGAGCGGCGGCCGACACCAGAGCTTCTAAGATATCGGGATATCAGGACTCTGTGACACTGCTCCCGAGCCCGAGCTCCGATCGCCGCGCCCGAATCTCCGCCGCCTTGCGCGAACCGACCGCCTCATGGGCCTCGGTGGCCCGATCCAGCGCCGCACCCGCCTGGTCGATATGACCGAGCGCCGCGTAGGCCGAGGCCAAGACAACCTGGGCCTCGGCGCCGTGCAACGGCTTGCCCAGGCGGTCGAACTCGGCGACAGCCCGGACCAGCGGCTCCAACGCCTGCTCGGCGTGGTTGTCGGCGACCAGCAACTCGCCGAGGGCGACCAGCGCCCGCGCCACGTTGTGGGCGTTGCTGCCGTCGGCCTTCTCCTCGGCCGCACGTTCGTAGGCCGGGATGGCCTCATGCCTCAGCACGTCAATCGCCTCGCCACGAGATTCAGGACCGAGGGCGCCGAGCGCGCGAGCCCGATGGCGTTGAGCGTTGCCGATCGCCTCATTGTCGCCCGCGACCAGAGTCAGGACCCGACCAAACTTCTCCAGGGCGTCCTGCGGTCGACGGAGCTTGAGATCAGTCAGCCCGATCGACTCCACCGTCGCGGCGATGGCCCGGGCGCTGCCGCTCTCCTCGGCCACCAGCAGGGCCTGCTGGAACTCCGTGAGCGCCTGCTCGACGTCCTCTTGGCTGTAGTAGGCGAAGCCACGCTGCAACCGCAGGCGCGCCTCGGCTTCCTTGTTCCCCACGCGTTGCGCGGAATCGATGCCCTTCTCGTGGGTGTCGATCCAGTCGCCGAACGGGTTGGTCGCGAAGTACAGGCCCCACAGCACCTCGCACAGCTGCCAGGTGACGGCATGTTCGTCCAGATCGTACGCGGTGAAGACGGCGTTCCTGAGGTTGACCTGCTCGGCTCCCAGCCATGCCAGGGCGGCCACCGGGTCGGCGAAGGGCGGCTCGTCTGGGAAGTCCGGACTGCTGTGCCAGCGCTTTGAGAGGGCACGGTCGGCCATGGCGGTCCGGCGTAGGTAGAAGCCGAGGATCGACTGCTGCAACGCGGTGAACGTGCCGAGGTTGTCCTGCGCCGTCGACCACACGAAGTCCTGGACCAAGGCGTGCAGGCGCCAGCGCCGCTGCGGTCGGGGCGCACCCGGCTGGTGCAGCACGCTGACCAGACCGGCGGCGACCAGGTCGGCCAGCGTGCCGGAGTCCCCGTCCAGGAAGGTCACCAGGTCCGGCCCGAACTCCCCGCCGGGATTGGCCGCCAGGCTCCGCAGCAGGACGCGGGCCGGCTCCGGCAGACCACTGACACTCACCTCCAACGCCGCGTTCACCGAGTGGTCGCCGCCCGCGGTCATGAGCCGGCTCGAAGTCTGCCGCCGGGTGCGGATGTCGACCAGGCGGGCGGCCAACTCCCCGGCGCTGTCCCACCGCCTCACCTCGGCGGCGATCACGTGCAGCATCAGCGGGAGGCCGCCGCTGAAGGCAGCCAACCGCTCGAAGGCCTCCGGCTCCGCCGAGACGCGGTCGGCGCCGACCAGCTTTGTCAGCAGTTCCAAGGCGAAGCCGGGATCCAGCATGGGCACGGGCACGAACTGAGCTGTGTGCTCTATCTGGATGTCCTCCGACTCCCGATGGGAAGTCACCAGCACCAGGCTGCCCGGGGAGGTCGGGCGCAGCGACTTCACTTGGGCGGCGCTCACCGGGTCGTCGATCAGGACGGCGACCGGCTTGCCCGCCGTGAGCTGACGGAACAGATCAGAACGTGCGGTGAGGCTGGCCGGGACCTCCGAGGCCAGCATGCCGTTGGCGATGAGCCAACTCTCCAGAGTGTCGGCCACGGACGCCCCCAGACCGGCCTTACGGCCGCCCAGGTCGGCGTAATAGACGCCGCCGCGGAAACGCTCCGCGTCGTCTTCGATGCAGTGCTTGAGGTAGTGAACAGCGGTTGTCGACTTGCCGACGCCGGCCACTCCCCCGAGCAAGACCATGCCGACGTCGTTCTCGGCCACCATCCGGTCCAGGCGCTCGTGCACGGCGAACCGGTCGGTGTAGGGCCCGTAGGCGGCCGGCAGCATCACGGGGACGCCCAGAGCGGGGCGCGCCGGAGCGGCCTCATTCACCGTCATGTTTATGGTCGCGTTGTCGAACCGTTCGCCCTGCACAAGGTTGCGCACCGGCGCCGAGACGTCGGTGGTCCACGTCCGCCGCTGGTCCTCTGGGTCTGCCACGGTCCCAGCATAGGATGACAGGGCCCACATTCCCGGAATACCGACGAAGGCTGACATGGATCCGATACTCACCCCGACCATGCTCACGACCGCGCTGACGAAGCTGCTCAACGGCATCGCCACCGACGCCGGTGCCAAGGCTTGGGACACTCTCAAAGCCCTGATCGCCCGGCACCGGGGAACCGCCCCGGAGCTGCCGGCCTCCGCCGAGGACGTCAGCACGCTGGCCGGGGAACTGGCCGCGGCCGCCGAGCAGGACGCGGAGTTCGCTCAGGAACTCAGGACGTGGCAGCAGACGGTCACGGGCTCGGGCAACGTGGTGCTCAACCTGAACGCGCCGGTGAAGAACCTGATCAACGGCCAGGATATGAGCGGCAGCACGTTCAACTTGAGCTAGGGGTTTTCACCGACCGAGCGCGGGGCAGCCGCCACAGCTCGGCCGCCGCTCGGCGTTGCTCGTCGGTCAGCAGGTTCTGGGCCTTCTCCGCGGCGAATTCCCGGACCAGGTCGTGCAGGAGATAGCGGCCGTGTCGCGGCGCTTGGAGCAGGTTCAGGTCGACCAGGCGCTCCAGGATCTCCTCGGTCTCCGGGGCCGGGCGGCCCAGCAGGGTTGCCGCGACTGATAGACCCAGTTCCCCGCCGCTCCACAATCCGAGCTGGCATAACGAGATCGCCAGCGTGTTCTCGGAGCTGGAACTGGCGCTGGAAACGGGGCTGGGGCCAGCACCGAACGCAGAGCCGCTGAGCCCGGCGAGCGCCGCGAATCCGGCCTCGAACCCGGCCCGCACGTCGTAGTCGGCGAATCTGAGCTCGTCCAACCGCCGCCCGGGAACGCCGACGCGCGCGGCGAGGTCGGCGATCTGCCAGGTGGAGCGGGCGGTGATGCGGCCGCCGGCGGCTCGGACGGCCAAGGGTGAGCCGGCGCAGGCGGCCAGCAGTTCCTCGGTCGCCTCAGGTTCCCCGGCGGTCCGATCGGGGCCGACGATGCGGGTGAGCAAAGCGTGCGATTCGGTCGAAGTCAGGGTGCCGAGTGACAGTCGCATCGCGCCGGCGATGCCGACGTGCCGGTCCCGGGTGGTCGCCAACAGCGCGCAGCCGGGGGTGGCGGGGATCAGCGGGGCCAGCTGGCGGGAGTCGCGGACGTCGTCGAGCACGACCAGCACCCGACGGCCGGCCAGCAGGCTGCGGTATAGCGCTGCCCGCTCCATGTCCGGCTCCGGCAGCTCGGCCGGCGATATGCCGAGCAGACGCAGGAACGATGCCAAAACGGCGCGCGGTTCGGCCGGTTCCGGCGACGTGCCGAGCAGGTCGGCATATAGCTGGCCATCCGGGAACCGGTCGCTGAGCTGGTGGGCCGCGTGCACCGCGAGTGCGCTCTTGCCGATGCCGGCCATACCGTCGATGACCGCCGCGAAGGCGGGTTGTGGGTCAGTGGCGGGTTGTGGGTCAGTGGCGGCGTGCGGGCTCGCAGCGGCGTGCGCATCCGCGAATCCGGCCGCGACCGCATCGGTGGCCGCATCGATAACCGCATCGGCAATACGGCGCAGCTGCTCGTCGCGCCCGGTGAAGTCGGCGACGTCCCGGGGCAGCGTGTGCGGCGGCGGCCAGGCGACGTAGGCGGTGCTTGCTTCGTCCCGCGCCGTCGAGTCGCCTGTTGTTCCGTCGCCGTTCCCGTCGCCGTTCCCGTCGCCGTTCCCGTCGCTGTTCCCGCCAGCGTCATCCGCGCCGCCCGCGCCGCCCGCGCCGCCTACGTCGGCCGCATCGTCCGCGCTGTCGTCCATGGCCAGGATCCGCTGCTGCAGGGCACGTAGCTCAGGGCTCGGTTCCATGCCCAGGTCTCGGACCAGCACGGTGCGCAACAGCCGGTACACCTTAAGCGCCTCGGCCCGCCGGTCGGCGGCGGCCAGCGCGGCCATCAGCAGCGCGTAGGCGGGTTCCCGGTGCGGGTGGTCGGCGGCCAGCCGGCGCATCGCGGCCGCGGCGTCGGCCGGGCGGCCCAGTGAGATGTCCGCGCGGGCCCGCAGCTCGATCGCCTCCACCCGCAGCTCGGCCCAGGCCGCCGCCTCGTCCAGCTGGAGCTGTTCGGAGGGCACGTCGGCCAGCGGCTCGCCGCGCCACAGGGCCAGCGCCTCGGCGGCGTAGCGGGCCGCGGAGCGCCAGTCGCCGGCCGCCGCGGCCACCTGGCCGGCCTGGTGCCGGGCCACGAACATCTTGGTGTCCAGTTCGGTGGCCGGATCGAGCAGGAGCCGGTAGCCCGGCGCCGCGGTCTGCAACCGGCCGGCCTCCGGGCCCAGACACCGGCGCAGCCGCATCACGTGGCTGCGCAACGTCGTCAGCGCGCCGTCCGGCGGATCGGCGCCCCAGACCGCGTCCACCAGCCCGTCCACGCTGACCACCCGGTTGGGCTGACACAGCAGCGCGGCCAGCAAAGCCCTGGTCCGCGCCGACGGCAGCGGAACCGGGACACCGTCCAGCCGGATGTCCACCGGGCCCAACAGCCCGAACCAAACGGTAGAGCTCACCCCCGCGCCCCTTCCCCAAACCCTTGTTCAACAGGTATTCAACACCAAACCTGGAAACTGGCGCCGACACATGTCGAGGCAAGCGTCCTGACGCTCGCCGAACACGGCATACGGGGGAGGTGAGAGCGACGAAGACGACAGTGGTACGCGTGTGCGACGCCAACGTACCGGGGGCCGGCCGGCTGTCCATACCCGCAGTCGGCCCGTTCGGCGTCGGTCGCTCACTCACCCAGTTCACCCACGACAACGTCGGCGGGTGGGCCCAGGGCTAACCAACCGGCACCCACACCGTCCACGCATCAAACATCTCTCGGGGAGTTGTCTCACCACCATGTCATCTGCCGCAAAGAAGCAGCGTTCGAAGATACTGACCATCGGTTCCATACCGATGGCCACCGCGGTCGTCGCCGCGTTCGGCATGTCGACCGCCTACGCCCAGACGAACGACACCACGAACAACGGCCACACCGACTCGCTCGGCCGGGTCGCGCTGGCGGACACCCAGCCCTCCTGGGCCACGCCGAGCGCCGAGAAGGGCGCGGTCCCGGCCTCCCAGACCATCAGCACCCGGATCTTCCTGGCCGGGCAGAACCAGGACCAGATGACGGCCCTGGCACAGGCGGTGGCCGACCCGAGCAGCCCGCAGTACCACAAGTACCTGACGCCGGCGCAGATCCAGTCCCAGTTCGGCGTGACCGCCGCGCAGGTGAAGACGGTCACCGACTGGGCGGCCGAGAGCGGCCTGAAGGTCACGAACATCGGCGACGGCTGGGTCGACACCCAGGGCGCGGCCTCGACGGTCCAGGCGGCCTTCGGCACCACGCTGGCCAACTACACGGCCTCCGACGGCCAGACCCACTACGCGCCGTCCACGGCGGCCATGGTGCCGGCGAAGGTGGCCAGCGTGATCGCGGGCGTGTCCGGGCTCTCCGACACCCCGCACATCAACGCCCCGGCTTCTGCCCCGGCTTCTGCCCCGGCCGCGGCCTCGGCCCCGGCTTCGACCGCCAAGACCAAGCCGAGCTACACCACCTACGGGAGCAACGGCTGCTCCACCTACTGGGGCCAGAACTCGGTTGCCGGCTACCCGCTCCCGGTCTGCGGCTACTCCCCGTCGCAGATCCGCAGCGCCTACGGCGAGGCCAACTCCGGCCTGACCGGCAAGGGCGCGACGGTCGCCATCCTGGACGCCTACGCCAGCCCGACCATGGCCTCGGACGCGGCGACCTACAACAGCCAGTTCCACGAGCCGCAGTTCAAGCCCGGCCAGTACCGCGAGGCGTCGAACCCGGCCGCGTTCAACCACCAGGCTGACTGCGACCCGACCAAGTGGGCCGGCGAAGAGACGATGGACGTCGAGGCCGTGCACGCCATGGCCCCGGACGCGAACATCCTCTACGTCGCGGCGAACTCCTGCGAGGACAACGACCTGCTGGCCTCGCTGTCCTGGATCGTCAACACCCACGCCGCCGACATCGTCTCGGCGTCGATGGACGGCGTCCAGCACACCACGCTGGGCAACGAGGACCCGGCGACCCGGGCCGCCTACGACCGCATCTTCATGAAGGGCGCCCTGGAGGGCATCGGGTTCAACTACTCCACCGGCGACTGCGGCGACGACAACCCGGCGAACGCCGCGACCGGCGGCAACTGCCAGCCGAACTCGGCCCGCAAGCAGACCGAGTGGCCGTCGAGCTCGGCCTGGGTCACCGCGGTCGGCGGCACCACGCTGGGCATCGACTCCAAGGGCAACAACCAGTTCGAGGAGCCCTACGGCTCCTGGCTGACCCCGGTCACCACCACCGGCCAGAACTACCCGAACGGCCAGTTCGAGGCCGGAGGCGGCGGCGGTACCTCCGAGGACATCCCGCAGCCCTTCTACCAGCGCGGGGTCGTCCCGGCCGCGATGGCGGACACGCTGCCCACCGGCGCGCGGGCCAAGGGTCCGATGCGTACCACTCCCGACGTCGCCATGGACGCCGACGGCAACACGGGCCTGGCGACCTTCCAGACCGTGAACGGCGGGCCCGACTGGGAGGCCGGCGGCGGCACCTCGCTGTCCGCTCCGCTGTTCGCCGCGACCGAGGCGCTGCAGATGCAGGCCCACGGCGGGGTGGCGCCGGGCTTCGAGAACCCGACGATCTACGCCAACGCCGGCAAGTTCCACCAGGTCACGAAGAACGGCGGGCTCGCCGTCATCTACCCTGACTACCAGGGCACCCCCGAGATGAAGACCTCCCGGCTCGACATCCTGGGCCAGGACACCTCGCTGCAGGCGGCCCCGGGCTACAACGAGGCCACCGGCGTGGGCTCGGCGACCCTGGGCTTCGTCCAGGCGCCGTACGACGAGAACCGCGTCGGCCGGATCTCCGGCGCCGACCGCTACCAGACCGGCATCCAGATCTCGCAGCAGCAGTACCCCGGCAACGGTTCGGCGAACGCGGTGGTCCTGGCCACCGGCGAGAACTTCCCCGACGCGCTGGCCGGCGTCCCGCTGTCCAAGAAGGTCGGCGGCCCGCTGCTGCTCACCCCGGGCAAGGTCCCCGACGCCCAGGTGATCAACGAGATCCACCGGGTGCTCAAGCCCGGCGGCACCGTCTACGTGCTGGGCGGCACCGCGGCGGTCACCCCGGCGGTGGTCAACGCGCTGCATCTGCCGGCCAACCAGGTCCAGCGGATCGGCGGGGTGAACCGCTACGACACCTCGGTGAAGATCGCCAACGCCCTGGGCAACCCGAGCCACGTGGTCCTGGCCACCGGCAACGGCTTCGCCGACGCACTGGCGGCCGGCCCGTACGCCTCCACCGTGTTCGCCGACAACGGCGCGCCGGCGGCGATCCTGCTGACCAACGACCGCACCATGACCCCGGCGGTCGCGGCACTGGCGCACAGCGCCAAGGCCGTGTCCGCGGTCGGTGTGCAGGCGGTGACCGCAGCGGCCAACGCCCACATCCCGAACGTGACCGGGTTCGCAGGCTCCGACCGCTACGACTCCGCCGCGCGGGTGGCCGCCACGTTCCACGGCGAGCACACCGCCGGTGTGGCGACCGGCCTGACCTTCGCCGACGCCCTCACCGGCGCGGCGCAGCTGGCGCAGGTCGGCGGGCCGCTGGTGCTGACCAACGTCAACAGCCTGCCGGCCTTCTCGGCCAACGCCCTGCACGGCATCAACGCCTCGCTCGGCGGCTCCGGCCTGATCGAGATCTTCGGCGGCCCGGCGGCGATCAGCGTGCCGACCGAGAACGCGATCGCGGCCGCGGCCGGCGCGATTGTCGAGGGCTGATTTATCGCAGGTTGATTTAAAGCAGTTTGATTCACAGCAGTTTGATTCACAGCAGGCTGATCCGCGGCACGGCTGTCGTGATGCGGTGACAGGCTCCCCGGCCTGAGTCCGCGCCCCGCTCTGGAGAGCGGGGCGCGGGCTTTTTTGTGCTTTGGGTTCGCGGGGCTTCGGGTTCGCTGGGGCGCTGGGGTTCGCTGGGGCGC
>NZ_JAAFYZ010000258.1 GCF_018274385.1 Catenulispora pinistramenti
ACGTTGTTGGGGGCGTTGGTCGCGTCGGCGGTGACGTTGGTGGCGCTCGGGTCGGTGCACTCGGTGGCGCTGATCGCGGTGCTGGCGTTCTTGGCGGGGCTGGCCAACAACGCGACGCGGCCGGCGACCGGGGCGATCATTGCGGACGTCGTGCCGTCGGCTGATCGGGGCCGGGCTTATGGGCTCAACTATTGGGCGATCAATCTGGGGTTTTCTGTCGCGATGCTGTCCGCCGGGGCGGTCGCCTCGCACGGGTACAGCCTGCTCTTCATGGGCGATGCCGCGGCGAACCTGGGGTGCGCCGTGGTCGTCTTCTTTACAGTGCCGGAGACACGGCCGGTCTCGAGTGCCAGTTCTACTGGTGCTGCTGACGGCGGATCTGTTGTTGCTGGAGTGGATCCGGACGAGCGCGGGGGCAGCCTGACTGATGTGCTGCGGGACCGGATCTTCCTGGGATTCTTGGGGGCGGTCCTGGTTGGTGCCGTCATCTACTCGCAGGCGCAGACTGTGCAGCCGATCATGATGGGTGAGGCGGGCCTCGGGCCCGGGGCGTACGGGGCGATCGCGGCGCTGAACGGGATCTTGATCGGGGTCCTGCAACTCCCGTTCACGACCTGGCTGCGCCGCTACGCCCATGGCCCGGTGCTGGCGGTCTCGTCGTTGGTGACCGGTGCCGGATTCGCGGTGCCGCTGCTGATCTCGGCGGTGGGGCATCCGATGGGGGTCTACGCGGCGTCGGTGGTGGTGTGGACGCTCGCGGAGATCGGGACCACGCCGCCCCAGATGGCGCTGGGTGCCGATCTGGCGCCGGCGCACTTGCGGGGGCGGTATCAGGGCATGTCGACGCTGGTGTGGAGCATTGCCGGCATCATCGGACCGCTGGTCGGCGGGTGGGCGTTGAGCACGCTCGGCTCCTCGGCCGTGCTGTGGGCCAGCCTGGTGCTCGGCGCGGCCGGGGTGCCGGCGTGGCTGGTGATCGGTCGCCGCTCGGCCGGGCGGGTGGCCGCGCTGCGGGCCGCCGAGGCGCACTTGGAGCTCTCGCTGTCCCGTGCGCTGGCGGCCGCTGTGCCCGTGCCTGAGCTTGTAGCACCTGACGTGTCCGAGGCGCCGGAGCCCGCGTGACAGTGCGGGCAAGGGTCAACGGGCCCTGATATTCCAAACGAGCCTGCGTTAGGCTCGCCGACACACGGGGCGGAGGAGTCGGCTCGCTCCGCCCGGGCAAGATGGGAGCTTCCAGAACTGACGATGCACGCTGACGTCAGGACTCGATCATGAACTCGGAAGACCACCTCGATGATGACCCCGGAGGCGCGCCGTCCGAAACGGGTAGCCCGTCCGCACCCGATCCGGCGGCGGCGTCCGATGCCGAGCCGGGGCCCGATGACCTCGCCGATATATCCGTCGCTCAGCCGTTCGCCGAGCCGGAGCGGCCCGATGAACGCCGACGCAATCCGCTGCGACGGCTCGCCGCCTGGCACCGGCGGCAACCACGGTGGCGACGTCGGACGCTGTCGTCAGTGGTGGCTTTGTGTGCCGCGCTGGCGACACTGCTGGGCGTTACCGGAGCCGCGCTGTACGCGGAAGGCGCCGGTACGCCCTCGGCAGCCGCACGCAGCACCGGTGAAGACGCCCTGTGGCTGGGCCATGCCTGGGTCGGCTGGGCGCCTGGCGCCGACAACACGGCGAAGACCTATGCCGACTTCCAGGCGTTGGCCGCCCTCGTTCGCTCTTCAGGTATCAAGGATCTGTTCGTGCACGACGGGCCCTTCGAGATGGACGGCTCACTGAACCCGGCCAAGAGCCCGAACGCCGAGTGGTTCATAGACGCCGTTCACCGGGAGCTCCCCGGCGTACGGGTCCAGGCCTGGCTCGGCCAGGTCGTCGGCGGGGACGCCCTGCATCTGGACGACGCCGCCACGCGGGGCCGTGTGGTCGCCGGGGTGACTGCCGCGCTGGACCGCGGCTTCGACGGCGTCCACTTCGACTTCGAGCCGGTGCCGGACGGTGACCCCGGCTACCTGGACGTGCTGGCAGCGACCCACACCGTCACCATGGCCCACCACGCCTTGCTGTCGGCGTCGGTGCCGCAGGTGGAACCGCTGCCCGGCTTCCGGCTCCCCGGCAACTTCCTGGCCGGGCACCCGAAGTGGTGGTCTCGGGACTACCTGCGGCAGGTCGCCGTGCACTGCGACCAGGTGGCGCTCATGGCCTACGACACCTCGCTGCCGACGGCGTGGGCCTACCGGGGCTACGTCGCCCGGGAGACCCAGGTGGCTCTGAGCGTCGTGCCGCAGAACGTCGAGCTGCTGATCGGGGTCCCGGCCTTCCACACCGACGATCCCGGCCACTGGGCCAGGGCCGAGACCATGCCCGCCGCCCTGGACGGAGTGCGCCTGGCGCTCGGTGCGCACCCGCCGTCCCGGCGGTTCGGCGTCGCCCTGTACGTCGACTTCGCGGCGACCCCCGCTGACTGGGCGGCCTACCGCACCGACTGGCTCAGTCCGGCCCGGGCGGGGTGACCAGCGTTCGGGCATCGGCGTAGCGCGTGTTCGGGTCCAGCGGCAGCGGTTCGCCGCTGCTGGCCTCGGAACAGCAGAACGCGAACATGCCGGCGGCGTCGATCGGTGTGGTCTGGCCGCCGGACAGGCGCCAGCCGCGGACTACGTAGCCGGGTGTCCCGGTGCCCACGTCCGGCTCCAAGAGCGGACGGGAGCGCAGGATGACCGTCGCTTCGGCGCCCGTGACGTGGGCCAGCGCGAACAGCTCGCAGAGCTCGCGCTCGGCACCGGACGCGGGCAGCCGGACCGCCGGGACCTCGGTGGCGATGTCCATCCTGAGGTCTTCGCCCGCGGTGACCGCGCCGGTCGCGGTGGGAACCGAGCAGTTCAGCCGGTGAGCTCCGGAGCCGATCGTCAGGACGAGGCCTATGAAGACGGACTCGGCGTATTCACGGGCCCGGACGACGGCCAGCTGCGGGTCATCGGTGTTCCGGGCCGCGGCCCAGATCCGGACGTCGAGGTCGTCGACCCGCTCGGTGAGGTCGGCGAGGGAGGTGCGGGGCTGAGGCAGGTTACTGATGGTGGACATGGGATCCCCTCCTGGAATGATTCGAACTTTCGTGCTTGATTCCACTGTAATCGGACATCAGTGTCTATGGGAGGTTTCTGTCATTCTGTTACGAGAAAATGTGCTGGTGTTCGGGTTCTGCGGTGACAGTCCTTAGCCCATGGTTCGAAACGAGCGCCACATCGCGAGGTCGTAGCCCACGGCCAGGGCGGCACCGACCAGCAACGGACCACCGAGGGCCACGGATGAGCCGGTGAGCAGCAGGGTCGCTGCGAGCGGGCTGACCGAGACGGCGACGCCCCGAGCTGCCGTCGTCAGCGAGGCCGCGGCGGTCCGATGCTCAGGGCCGACCAGAGCCGCGGTGAACGCCTGGCGGGCCGCCACGTCGATCTTCGAAAGGGCCTGACGCGCGAGCAGGAGCACGACAGCGTCGCCTAGATCGGGCGCCAAGGGAATGCAGGCTAGGAAGACATTGGAGGCCAGGTGCGGCACGAGCATGGCGGGAAGCAGGCCGTGCCGGCTGACGATGAGCGGTGCCGCGAGTTGAGCGACTGCGGGCAGCAGGTTCGCCGCGAAGAAGATGAGGCCGAGGTCGGTGGCCGTGGCGCCGTATCGGTGATGGAACCACCAGGCGAGGATTGCTTGCACCGCGAGCCCGCCGGCGAAGGCGTCGACCGCGAACAGGCGCGCCAGGCGGCGGACCGGGCCCGGTAGTCGAGTCGGGGTAGGAGCTGCGACCGCTTCGGGATCGATCGATGGCGGGGAGACGGGTGTAGGCGATCCTGCTGGCGGGTCCGCCGAAGGCTCTGCCTCGGCCGACAACCGCAGAAACAAGAATCCGGTCGCGAAGGCGATGATCGAGTAGAGCGCGAACGCGGCGTTCCCGGCCAGCGAGGTAGGTAACGCACCCAAGGCTGCGGCGGCGAGACCGCCTACGGCACCAGCGGCCTGTGCGGTCACGTTGTACCGCGTGAAGACCGCCGTACGCTGGTGAGCCGGCGTACGTTGCGCGAGAATCGCCTGCTCAATGCCTGAAAACGGCGTGTTGTCGTTGGTCGACGGCGACACCGTTCCGATGAAGGCCGCGATCAGCAGCACCGGATACGACCTGGTGATCGCGAAAGCCAGACCCGCGATCCCCATCAGGCAAGCGCTGACCAGCAGCGACGTCCGGCGCCCGAAGCGGTCTGCGTATCTGCCCATCGCGATCGTCGCCAGCACACACCCGGCAGCCGCCACCGCGAGTATCGCGCCGAGGCGCGTGCCGCTGATACCCGCGTTCTCGAGCATCCCCACGAGCAGCACGCTGGTACAGCCGTAGCCGAAGGTCCGCAGCGCGCGGGTGGCGATGATCAGGGAACTGTCATCGTGGGCCGGAACTCGCGTGGGTATAGGGCGTATCAGCCCACGAAGAGCAGGTGTATGCCACATGGAGGGTCCCCCCTTTCAGGACCCTCCGATGATGGCAGAAAACGGATATTAGGGTGAAAAGGTCGTTACTCGTTCGGCCTAGTAGGACTTCGGCAGCCCCAGCGTGTGCTGCGCGATGAAGTTCAGGATCATCTCCCGGCTCACCGGCGCGATCCTGGTCACCCGGGTCGCCGCGAGCAGCGGGGCCAGCCCGTATTCGGTCGCCAGGCCGTTGCCGCCGTGCGTCTGGATCGCCTGGTCGACGGCCTCGACCGCGGCGTCGGCGGCGGCGAACTTGGCCATGTTCGCCGCCTCGCCGGCGCCGAAGTCATCGCCGCTGTCGTAGAGCCAGGCCGCCTTCTGCGTCATGACCTTGGCGAGCTCGACGTGGATCGCCGCCTGGGCCAGCGGATGCGCCACGCCCTGGTGGGTGCCGATGGGGCGGTCGCGCCAGACGGTCCGGGTCTTCGCGTACTCGGCGGCCCGGTCCAGCGCGTACTTCGCGGTGCCGACCGCGAACGCCGCGGCCATGATCCGCTCCGGGTTCAGGCCCGCGAACAGCTGGAGCAGGCCGGCGTCCTCGTCGCCGATCAGGGCGTCGGCCGGGAGCCGCACATCGTCGAAGAAGAGCTGGAACTGCTTCTCCGGGCCGGCGATCTCCATCTCGATCATGGTCTTGGTGAAGCCCGGGGCGTCGGTGGGAACCACCATGAGTGCCGGCTTCAGGTTGCCTGTGGCGGCGTCCTTGGTGCGGGAAACCACCAGCACCGCGTCGGACTCGTCAACGCCGGAGATGAACACCTTCTGGCCGCTCAGGACCCATTCGTCACCGTCGCGGCGGACCGTGGTGGTGATGTTGTGCGAGTTGGAGCCGGCGTCCGGTTCGGTGATGCCGAAGGCCATCTTGAACGAGCCGTCGGCGATCCCGGGGAGCCACTTCTGCTTCTGGGCCTCGGTGCCGAAGCGGCTGATGATGGTGCCGCAGATGGCCGGGGACACCACGATCAGCAGCAGCGGACAGCCGGACCGGGCCAGTTCCTCGCCGACCGCGGCCAGGTCGGCGATGCCGCCGCCTCCGCCGCCGTACTCCTCCGGCAGGCTCACGCCGAGGTAGCCGGCCCGGCCCACCTCGTCCCACAGGTCGGTCGACTTCAGGCCGGCCTTGGCCTGCCGCCGCACGTAGTCCGGTCCGTACCGCTTGGCCAGGTCGCGCACCGCCTGGCGGAGCGCCACGCGCTCCTCGGGCTCCACGAAGCTCATATCCGCCAGCCTGCCAGGCCCGGAAAGCAAAAACAATCCTGCCTGTTTGTTTTTTGGCCGGTAGTGGGCCTGGGTTTCCAGGGCGCTGCCGGGGCGAGGAGGCAACAGCGACAGAGGACATGCGCCGGGCTGGATGACGACTCCGGGGTCTGGGCCGTCGACAACCCCGGGACCGTCAGCGGATCGTGCTGGCTCGGCATCGGCGCGGCGCGATGGCCGACGTGACGGTCGTGCTGGCCGAGCTGTCAGGAGTCTGAGGGATCGGGGGTGGCCCCGCCGTCCGGTGAGGCGACCGCGTCGTCCTTGAACAGTGGCTCGGCGTCGGACTCGGCGGTCGGCTTGGTCAGCGGACCCGCGATCGCCTCGGCGTCCAGCACGGTGGTCAGGGGCGGGAGCGCTTCATTGGTCTCGATCGGCACATGCTCCTTGCTGGTCTCCACCTCGCTCTGCGGTGCCCCGGTAACTGTGTCCACCGCCTTATGCACCGCCTTCACCGCGTCCGTCGGCGACCCGCCGGCGCTCTCCAGGAAACGGAGCAGCTCGACCGGGAACGGCAGGACGAGCGTCGAGTTCTTCTCCGCAGCGACCTCGACGATCGTCTGCAACAGCCGCAGCTGTAGCGCAGACGGAGTCTCCGCCATGATGCGCGCGGCGTCGGCCAGCTTGCCCGAGGCCTGGTACTCGCCGTCGGCGGTGATGATGCGGGCCCGGCGCTCGCGGTCGGCCTCGGCCTGGCGGGCCATCGACCGCTTCATCGACTCCGGCAGCGCCACGTCCTTGATCTCGACCCGGTCGATCTCCACGCCCCAGCCGGTCGCCGGGGTCTCCAGCATCAGCTCCATACCCTGGTTCAGCGGCTCGCGGTTGGAGAGCAGGTCGTCCAGGAGGCTCTTGCCGATAATGGAACGCAGCGAGGTCTGCGCGACCAGCGACACCGCGTACTTGTAGTCCTGCACGTAGATGAGCGCGCGGGCCGGATCGATGACTCGGAAGTAGACGACGGCGTCCACCCGGACCGTGACGTTGTCCCGGGTGATGCCTTCCTGAGCCGGCACCGGCATGGTCACGACCTGCATGTTGACCGTGCGCAGCCGGTCCACGCCGGGGATGATCCGGGTCAGGCCCGGTTGTCGGATGCTGTCCAGAGCCCGGCCGAAGCGGAACACGATGCCCCGCTCGTATTGCTTCACGGTGCGCAGCGAGGCACCGAAGCCCGCTGCTCCCGCCGCCAGAGCGGCGACGATGGCGCTCACGATCGCAGTGATCATGGCGGGTCCTTCCAGAAAGGACGCGATGGCGGTGCCTCGCCGACCGGCGTCGCACCCTGATCAATCAGTATACGAATTTCTTCGCTAACCGGGACCCTCCCGGCATGGTCGCCGACGGTTCAGCGGTATTCGGCGAGCCGCCGCCACACCCCGGCCACCGCCAGCGCGATGACCGCGCCGAACACCACCGCGGGCACCGCCGCCCAGCCCGACGCGCCGGACCGGGCGTCGGACATCGTGGCCTGGAAAGCATCCAGTTGCGTGTCCGCGGCCTGGCCGAGGTGGGTGTCGAGGGCGTAGAAGTCCTGGCCCAGCTGGCCGCCGGCGATGCCGGTCGCCTCGGTGAGCGCGGATCCCACGTCGCCGCCGTCGACCTCACTCTTGATTTTACCCGCGTCGTGTTGGACAGCCGTCCAATCAGACCCGGCGCGCTGGGAAAGCACCTGGTCGGTGCCGTTCAGACCGGTGTGGAGCAGTCCCGGGACGCCCCCGGCGCCGTTCAGGGCGGCCAGGTCGGCGGCGTAGCCCTGGTCGTAGCCGAAGTTCGGCGCGACGGTGTAGCGGACGATGGAGCCGACGGCGTCGAAGGAGACGGCACGCGCGTGCTGGATCCCCAGGTAGGGCGTCATGCGCTGGTTGACGGCGTTCTGTACGCGGTCGGTCTGCTGGGAGGTCATTCCCAGGCCGGCGATGAGGAAGGCGACGGTGGCGACGGTGGCGACGGCCAGGAACGGGTTCAGGGTTCGGCGGAAGCGCACGGACATCGCCAACTGCAGGAAGAGCAGGGCTGCAAGCAGCGGCAGGGTGGTGACCAGGACCAGGACTGTGTCGACCGACCAGGAGTCGTTCTGGCTTTTCGCCGACGTCGCCAGTTGCTTCGCGTAGGAGTCCCGGATCTGCGCGGCGACCGGTAGGAGGTCGAAGTGCATGACGTCCGTGGCGCGGCTGTAATAGGCGAGGGCGACGGGGTCGGGGTGCCCTTTACTGGCGTCTGTAGAGAGTTGGTCGACGGAGAGGGCTGTGGTCGACAGGTCGTGGTAGAGCGTGACCTTGTCCAGCATGGTCTGGAACTGTCCCTGGACCGCCTGGTCCGAGGTGCCGCCAATAGCCTGGCGCAGGTCTGTGTCGACCTCCGTGACCCGGCTGTTGAGCGTCACCTGTGCGTCACCCTGCGCGGTGTCCAGGTCGCTGTCCCCGATGGTCAGCATCTCGCGCGCGGTCTGCGAATCCAGGTCGCTGAGCGCGAAGTACAGGTCCGAGGCCGATTGTGCGAGTGGCGCGGTCTCCTTCCCCACCCGGTTCACGCCGTGTTGGGTGTCCGCTATCGCCACCGTCCCCGTGGTCAGAGCTGCCGCCGCGAGTACCACTATGGCGCCGGTCCACAGTCGTAGCCTGGTCGGTGTCCTGCGTTCAGTTGTCCTCCCCACGGGACCACCGTAGGGAGCGCCTGTGAACGGATGGCGACGTCAGGTAGAACGTTGATTCAACAGGCCGATGGGAGGGCGCCGGGGACGTGCCTGGGCGGCGCTTAGGGGGTGCTCAGGGCGGGCCCATTACGTACCCGCCAGCACTGTTGCGCGAAGTACCTGCGGCGGTCGGTAAAGTTTCCTCCTGATCGGCCCAGTCAGTTGACCCCCTTTGAAGGAGCGCCCCGTGTCCGACTTCGCAGTGACGATCGCCGACGGCCCCAGCCGGGACGAGCGGACGGTCACGGTCGGCACGACGCTGGCGGACCTGTTCGCCGGTGACCGCTCGGTCGTCGCCGCCCGCCTGACCGACGCCGCGGGGACGCGCCTGGTCGACCTGGCCAGCCTGGCCAAGGCCGGTGACGTGGTCGAACCGGTGGCATCCGACTCCGAGGACGGCCGGGCGATCATCCGCCACTCCACGGCGCACGTGCTGGCCCAGGCCGTGCAGCAGGCCTTTCCGGAGGCCAAGCTCGGCATCGGCCCGCCGATCCGCAACGGCTTCTACTACGACTTCGACGTCGACCGGCCGTTCACCCCGGAGGACCTGAAGGCCCTCGAGAGCCGGATGCAGGCGATCATCAAGCAGGGGCAGCTGTTCTCCCGCCGCCCGGTCACCGATGAGGCGGCGCGGGAGGAGCTGGCCAGCGAGCCCTACAAGCTGGAGCTCATCGGGCTCAAGGGCAAGGCGTCCTCGGACGAAGCCGGCGAGGGTGTGGACGTCGAGGTCGGCGCCGGTGAGCTGACCATCTACGACAACCTGGACGCCAAGACCGGGGACCTGTGCTGGAAGGACCTGTGCCGCGGTCCGCACGTCCCCAACACCCGGTTCATCCCGGCCTTCAAGCTGATGCGCTCCGCGGCCGCCTATTGGCGCGGCAGCGAGAAGAACCCGCAGCTGCAGCGCATCTACGGAACCGCCTGGGAGACCCGGGACGCGCTCAAGGCACACCTGGAGTTCCTGGCCGAGGCCGAGAAGCGGGACCACCGCAAGATCGGTGCGGAGCTGGACCTGTTCTCGTTCCCGGACGAACTCGGTAGCGGTCTGCCGGTGTTCCATCCCAAGGGCGGGACCATCCGTCGGGTCATGGAGGACTACTCCCGGAAGCGCCACGAGGAGGCGGGGTACGAATTCGTCAACACCCCGCACATCACTAAGGGGCATCTGTACGAGATCTCTGGGCACCTCGACTGGTACAAGGACGGGATGTTCCCTCCCATGGTGCTGGACGAGGGACACGGTAAGCAGGAGTACTACCTGAAGCCGATGAACTGCCCGATGCACAACCTCATCTACCGGGCGCGTGGGAAGTCCTACCGCGACCTTCCGCTGCGGCTGTTCGAGTTCGGCACCGTGTACCGCTATGAGAAGTCCGGCGTGGTGCACGGACTTACCCGGGTCCGTGGACTCACGCAGGACGATGCACACATCTACTGCTCTCGCGAGCAGATGCGCGACGAACTCGTGAGCTTGCTGCGCTTCGTGTTGGACCTGCTGCGCGACTACGGGCTGAACGACTTCTACCTGGAGCTGTCCACTAAGGACCCGGAGAAGTACGTCGGTACAGACGAGGAATGGGAACTCGCTACAGAGACTCTGCGTGAGGTCGCTGAGGGGGAGGACCTGGAACTGGTCATGGACCCTGGCGGCGCGGCGTTCTACGGTCCGAAGATCTCGGTGCAGGCGCGCGACGCCATCGGCCGGACCTGGCAGATGTCGACCATCCAGCTCGACTTCCAGCTGCCGCAGCGGTTTGACCTGGAGTACCAGGCCGCGGACGGCTCGCGGCAGCGGCCGATCATGATCCATCGGGCGCTGTTCGGCTCGATCGAGCGGTTCTTCGGGGTGCTGACCGAGCACTACGCCGGGGCGTTCCCGGCCTGGTTGGCGCCGGTGCAGGTGGTCGGTATCCCGATCACGGACGCGCACGTCCCGTACCTGGAGCTGGTAGCGGCCAAGCTGCGCGCGGAGGGGGTCCGGGTGGAGATCGATTCCTCGGACGACCGGATGCAGAAGAAGATCAGGAACGCGCAGAAGCAGAAGGTTCCCTACATGCTGCTGGCCGGCGACGACGATGTGGCCAAGGCCGCAGTTTCGTTCCGGTACCGGAGTGGGGAGCAGAACAACGGGGTGCCGGTCGATGAAGCCGTCGCCGAGATTGTGAAGGCGGTGCGGGAACGGATCTGAGCGCGGATCCGCGGCGCCGCGTGAGTGCGTCCGGCCGACCGGGACCGACGGGGGCCCCGGTCGGGCGGCCGGGCGCAGACGGGGAACCAGGGGGATGAGCAATGCTGATCACGCATGAGAAGTGGCCGCGTACGGCGGAGGAGGCCGAGGCGGAGCAGGGGCGGCTGGCGGGGTTGGTGGACGTGTCCACGCCGCTCGGGCCGGTGCGGTATATCGCGGGGCTGGACGTGGCCTATGCGATCGACTCTTCACGGGTCGCGGGGGCGGTCGTGGTGCTCGATGCGGACACGCTCGCGGTCGAGGACATGGCGACGGCGGTGATGGACGTCGAGTTCCCGTATGTGCCGGGGCTATTGGCGTTCCGGGAGATGCCGGCGCTGATCAGCGCGCTGGCCCGGCTGACGGTCGAGCCGGATGTGTTGGTCGCCGACGGGTATGGGATCGCGCATCCGCGGCGGTTCGGGTTGGCGTGCCACCTCGGGGTGCTGGCTGGCAAGCCGGCTATGGGGGTGGCGAAGACCGCGTTCGTGGGGCGCTCTGCAGAGCCCGGGATTCAGCGGGGCGAGGCAGCTGATCTGGTGCACGATGGCCAGGTGGTCGGCGCTGTGTTGCGGACGCAGCTGTCTACGAAGCCGGTGTACGTCTCGCCCGGGCACCTGATTACGGTCGGCGACGCTACGCGGATGGCTTTGCGGCTGGCGGCTAAGTATCGGTTGCCGGAGACCACACGGTTCGCTGACCAGTTGTCGCGGCGAGCGTTGGCTGCCGCTTAGTCTTCTTTCTTCTCTTTTCCAGTCGCAGCTTCAGGCTGGTCGACCGGTGCTTCGGCGTCGGCGGCCAGCTTTTTCAGGATGCGGACGAACAGGTCGGCCTCGATCGGCGTGAGGTCGGCCAGGAACGCCTTCTCCGTCTGCTGATGGCGGCGCTCGCCCTCGGCGAGGGTGTTCTTGCCGTGCGCGGTGAGCTCGACGATGTTCTTGCGGCGGTCGTCGGGGCTGCGGCGGCGTTCCACCAGGCCTTTGGCCTCGAGCTCGTCGACCAGGGCGACCATCGTCGTGCGGTCGACGCCGAGTTCGTTGGCCGCGTCGAGCTGGGACAGCGGCTCGGCGGCGTCGAGGACGACCAGCACGGCCAGCTGGCGCCCGTTGATACCCAATGACTCCAGGGCCCGGGCGCCGGACTGCGAGAAGTTCAGCTGCGCGTGCTTCAGCAGGTAGCCGAGTCGGGAGGTGAGCAGTTCGGCCATACGAGGTACTCTACCCTCAGACTGATTGTCAGTGGCACTGATGATTTGCTACAGTGACGACATGGAGCTGAAGATCGGCCTCAAGACCAGCCTGATGCACGTGTCCTACGACGACGTCCGCCGGGTGTGGCAGCAGGCTGACGAGATGACGGAGATAGCCGACGCCTGGCTGTGGGACCACATGATGCCGCTGGCCGGCGACCGGGGCGGCCCGGCTCTGGAGGGCTGGACGACGCTCGCCGCCCTGGCCGCCCAGACCTCCCGGCTCCGCATGGGACTGCTGGTGACGAGCAACCGCTTCCGGCGCCCGGCGCTGCTGGGGAAGATGGCGACGACGGTGGACGTGATATCGGACGGCCGCCTGATCATGGGCCTCGGCATCGGCGGCACCGTGCAGTCGCCCGGCGCCGGCGGCGTTCCGGGCGAGAACCCGGGGATCAGGGAGTACGCGGCCTACGGCATACCGCTGATCAGCCCGCGCGAGGGGATAGCGCGACTAGTCGAGACGGTGACGATACTGCGGAAGATGTGGACCGAGGAGGAATTCGACTACGAAGGGCCATTCACCACGCTGACCGGCACCCGCAACTCCCCGAAGCCGATACAGCCGACGGGACCGCCGCTGCTGATAGGAGCCTGGGGAGATCGCGCACTGCGCGTGGTGGCAGAGCACGCGGATATATGGAACATACCGGGGCCGCCGCACAACTCGGTCGAGGCGCTCGCCGAGCGTTCGCGACTGCTGGATCGGTACTGCGAGGAGATCGGCCGGGACCCGGCGGAGGTGGAGCGTTCGGTGCAGATGATTGTGACGGACGACGGGGCCGCCGAGGCGCGCGAGACGATCGCGGCGCTGGCGGGGGCCGGGTTCGGGCATGTGGTGGTCGGGGCTCGGCGGCAGTATCAGGCTGACGGGATGAAGTGGATGTTGGAGGAGGTGGTGCGGCCTGCTTATGAGGTGGGGGTGGGGTGAGGTGGGGAGATATCAGGCCCGATGGTGGTGTGGGTGAGAGGTGGGCAGGGCTCGCGAGTGGAGTGAGTCGGTGGGGATGGGGGTGGCAGGGTTCTGGATCGCGGGGGTGGAGTGGGCTGGCGGGAGTATGGGAGATGGCCGGGCTTCGGTGGTGAGTTGAGTGGGGAGGGTGCAAGATATCAGGCCCTTCAGGTGAGGTTGCAGGTGAGGTTGTTGGTGAGGGCGGGTGGAACAGACTGGTGTGCTGCCCGACGACGTTGTGGTGAGAGCTCGGATGAGGTGAGGTTTGAGCGCTACGCGCGATGGCAGGCCTTGGAGCCGGCTTCGGCTCGGGCTGGGATGAGGTGAGGTTTGAGCGCTACGTGCGATGGCAGGCCTGGGCGATGGCTTTGGCTCGGGCTGGGATGAGGACTGAGCGTCGGGTGTGATGGCGGATCTTCGCGCTGGCTCTGGCTGGGCACGGGCGAGAGAAACTGCGCGCCATGTGCAATGGCCGCGTTGGGGCGCTTGGCTTTGGCGCAGGTGTGGGTGGCAAGGCGGGAGCGTCGGGCGCGATGACGGAACCGGGGCGATGGCTTCGGCTCGGGCGACGGCGAGAACTTATGTGGCACGCGCAACGGTGGAACCTCGGCGGTGGTTATGGCTTACGCCGGGCGAGATCTGAGCGCGAGTGTGATGGCGGATCTTGGCGCCGCCTCTTGCTCGGGCTGGGACGAGAGCTGGCGTCGGGCGTGATGGCCGAGCCGGGTGCCGGCTTTGGCTCGGGCTGGGATGATGACTGAGCGTTGGGCGTGATGGTGGATCTTCGTGCCCGCTCTGGCTGGCGCCGGGCGAGAACCTGTGGGCCATGCGTAGTGGCCGCGTCGGGGCGATGACTTTGGTCCGGGCGATGGGGTGAGTATCTGCGCGCCGTGCGCAGCGGCTGCCTTGAATACGTGGTCGGTGAGGTGGCTGGCGATGTCTGGCGGATGGGTGTGGATCCGCTGGCTGGGCGAAGTGTGTCGCGAGCGCAGAGCAAGTTGCTCGATGGCGCGGGCCGCTTCGGAGGTCAGCGCTGCTGGTGGCGGACTCTGAGCCTTGGGCATGTGGTGGCTCGGGCTGTGGGTGCGCGGGTGCGGCGGGGTGGGTCTGGGGTCTCGGCCGATGGGGGTGGCGTGCTTACTGTGTGAGCTATGCAGCTTCGTGTCGAGAACCCTTTGGCGTACCTCAGTCTTGCTGAGCTTCGGACGCGGACCAGTATGAAATGGCGCGAGTATCCGGCGGATGTGCTGCCTTTGTGGGTGGCGGAGATGGATG
>NZ_JAAFYZ010000259.1 GCF_018274385.1 Catenulispora pinistramenti
CCTCCACCTCCACCTCCACCTCCAGTCCCAGCCCCAGTCCCAGTCCCAGTCCCAGTCCCAGAATCCCGCAGCACCAGCCGGAAACCGATCCCGTTCGGCGACCGACCCGTCGCGAAATACCGGGCAAGGGTTGCCTGAAGCGGTACTAGCCATGCTTGCTCCTGGACCGTTTCGCTCGTTCCAGAGGTCAGCTACGGTTCCGTGTACCGCAAATTGTCACAATCCGCCCTCTGGGCACTGACTCCCATCCACCGATCGGTGGATGCCCGGTCTCCACCTGATCGGCGCCCGGAACGAGCTCGCCGGTCGATCCGCCGACCGGGGCCGCGGGGCGATTCTTGAGGCATGCCAGCGATCGAGGTACGGAACCTCAAGAAGACATACGGCGACACCACCGCCGTGGCCGATATCTCCTTCGAGGTCGGTGAGGGGGAGATCTTCGGGATCCTCGGGCCGAACGGCGCCGGGAAGACCACGACCGTGGAGTGCATCAGCGGTTTGCGGTCGCCGGATGCCGGGGCCGTCCGGGTCCTGGGGCTGGACCCGGGGCTGGACCGCGAGGACGTGCGGCAGGTGCTCGGCGTGCAGCTGCAGGAGAGCCAGCTCCCGGCGAAGATCCAGGTGCGTGAGGCGCTGGAGCTGTATGCGTCCTTCTACCGCGAGCCGGCCGACGTCGGCCGGCTGCTGGCGCAGTGGGAGCTGACCGACAAGGCCACGGCCCGCTTCGGCAAGCTGTCCGGCGGCCAGAAGCAGCGCCTGGCCGTGGCCCTGGCGATGGTCGGCAATCCGCGCGTGGTGGTGCTCGACGAGCTGACCACCGGGCTGGACCCGCACGCCCGCCGCACGGCCTGGGAGATGGTCGAGCAGGTCCGTGCGGCCGGGGTCACCGTGCTGCTGGTCACCCACTTCATGGAGGAGGCCGAGCGGCTGTGCGACCGGGTGGCGATCATCGACGCCGGCCGGGTGGTGGCCGTGGACACGCCGGCCGGGCTGGCGGCGTACGGGGCGGCGGCGGGGCAGCGGATGCGGTTCCGGCCGTCGGCGCCGGTCCAGGACGCGCTGCTGCTGGCGCTGCCTGAAGTGAGCAGCGTCGAGCGGCACGGCGCGTACCTGGAGGTCGCCGGGAACTCCGAGGTGATCGGCGCGGTGACCGCCTTCCTGGCCCGTCGCCAGATCATCGCCGCCGAACTGCGGGTCGAGCAGAACAGCCTGGACGACGCCTTCATCGCGCTGACCAGCCACCCGGGCCCGTCGGACGGCCCACACCCCACCAGCCGCACCGCCTCTGAGGAGACCCGATGAGCGCCAGCACCGCCTCGCCACGCCTGCTCCCCGAATTCCGTATGACCGGCAACGGATTCCGCACGCTGGTCCGCACCCAGGCGCGGCTGCTGCGGCGGGAACCCGCGATCGTCCTGTCCGGAATCGCCCTGCCGGTGGCGCTGATCATCGTCTTCGGCGTGATCCCGGCGTTCGGCAAGCCGTCGGCCTCGCTCGGCGGCAGGACGACGCTGGACGTCTACGTGCCCACCTTCGCGATGCTCTCCTCGGTGCTGACGGCCTTCACCGCGTTGCCGGTCTCGTTCGCCGACCTGCGGGAGCGCGGGGTGCTGCGGCGGCTGGCGGTGTCGCCGGTGCCGGCCGCCGGACTGCTCGCGGCGCAGGTGACCGTGATCGCGGCGACCGCCGCCGCGACGGCGGCCGCGGTGGTGCTGATCGGGGTGGTCGGGTTCGGGGCCACGCTGCCGGCGAACCCCGCGCTGATGCTGGTGTCCTATGTACTGGGAACGACGGCTTTGCTGGCGCTCGGACTCCTGATCTCGGCACTCGCGCCGTCCGCCGGGGTTGCCACCGCGTTCGGAGTGCCTACGATGATCCTGAACTTCTTCTTCGCCGGGGTCTACGTTCCGCTGCAGTCGATGCCGCATGTGCTGCGCGACATCAGCGGATTCGTGCCGTACGGCGCGATCGTGGACACCTGGTCCGGCAGCGGGGCGGCCTGGCAGCATCTGGCGGTCCTGGCCGCTTACACCGCGGTCGGCGCGCTGGCGGCGGCCCGAGTCTTCAAGTGGGAGTAATGGAAACGGCCACTATCCAGCGGTGGATACCGTATGCGGGGCTGGCGATCTCTGTGCCGCTGGCCCTGATCGTCGGGCCCAAGACCACGGCGTTCTACGCCGTGGCCGTCGGGGTCTCGACCGTCGCGGCGCTGTGGCTGCTCTGGGGGATGCCCCTGTGGATGCAGGAGGCGCGGGACCGCGCTCCCGTCGGGTGGCGCCCGGTGGTCTACTACGTGGGCCTGCTGGCGTTGGTCGGGACGCTGGTGGTGATCAGCCCGCTGTTCGGGTTCTTCGCCGTCATCGGCTACCTGCACGCCCAGATCCTGCCGGGGCGGTGGAACCTGGTCGGGGTCGGCGGCACCGCAGCGGCCATGGCGGCCTGCCAGATGGGCGGCGTCCACAACATCCACGGCCTGGGGATCTGTTTCTACGTCATCCTGTTCCTGGTCAACGGGATGATCGCCGGGTCCATGACGGTCGCCGGCACGGCCGAGGACGCCCACCGCCGGGAGCTGGCCGAGGCCAACCAGCGGCTGCACGAGATGCTGGAGGAGAACGCCGGCCTGCACGCACAGCTGGTGGCGCAGGCCCGGGAGGCCGGCGTCATGGACGAGCGGCAGCGGCTGGCCGGGGAGATCCACGACACCATCGCACAGGGGCTGACCGGCATCGTGCGGCAGCTGGAGGTCGTGGAGCGGTTCGGCGAGGACGCGGAGAAGCGGCAGCACCACCTGACCTTGGCACGCGAGCTGGCCCGGGAGAGCCTGGCCGAGGCGCGCCGGTCGGTGCAGGCGCTGCGGCCCGGGCCGCTGGCCGTCGCCCAACTGCCGGAGGCCCTGGCCGAACTGACGGCCGCGTGGTCCAGGACCGCCGGGATCGACGCCCGGGTCGAGGTCAGCGGCGAGGCCGTGGCGCTGCCGCCGGAGGTCGAGGTGGTGCTGTTCCGGGCCGCACAGGAGGCGTTGGCGAACGCCGACAAGTACTCGGGCGCGGCCCGGGTCGGGGTGACGTTGTCCTACACGCCGGATGTGGTGGTGCTGGACGTCGTCGACGACGGATCCGGCTTCGACAGCGCCGGACTGGCCGCCGCCGGACCGTCGGCGAACGGCACCGGCTACGGGCTGGCCGCGATGCGCTCGCGGCTGGGGCAGATCGGCGGGACGCTGACCGTCGAGAGCGAGCCCGGCGACGGGACCGCGATCAGCGCGGCGGTCCCGGCCCCCGGCTGTCCGGTGCTCGGCGTCACACCCGGGACCATGGTGGCCACCGGTGCGTGGGCCGCCCCGGTGGCAGCGGTGGCCGGTTGAGAACCGGCGGAGCTGAGCGGGGATGATGGACCGCATGCCCGTTGACTCGACTCCCCTTCGACTGCTGATCGTGGACGACCATCCGATCGTCCGCGACGGCCTGCGCGGTGTCTTCGACGGGGAAGAGGGCTTCGAGGTGGTCGGTGAGGCCGCCGACGGGGCGCAGGCCCTGGTGTGCGCCGCGCAGTCCCGCCCCGACGTGATCCTGATGGATCTGCGGATGCCGACCATGGGCGGGGTGGAGGCCATCGGCCGGCTGCGGGCCGACCAGCCTGATATCAGGGTCCTGGTTCTGACCACCTACGACACCGAATCCGACGTCCTGCCCGCGATCGAGGCCGGGGCCACCGGTTATCTGCTGAAGGACGCGCCGCGCGAAGACCTCATCCGGGCCGTCCGGGCCGCCGCCGCGGGTCAGCCGGTGCTGGCGCCGACCGTCGCGCGGCGGTTGATGACCCGGGTCCAGGCCCCCACGCCGAGCGCCGGGCCGGCCGGCGAGGCGCTGACCGACCGTGAACTGGAAGTCCTGCGCCTGGTCGCCTCCGGTGCCACCAACCGCGAGACGGCCCGCCAACTGTTCATCAGTGAGGCCACGGTCAAAACGCACCTGCTGCACGCGTACGCCAAGCTCGGCGTCCGCGACCGCGCCGCCGCGGTCGGCGAGGCGTACAAGCGCGGCCTGCTCACATAGCCGCCCGCTCAAATAAGCGTCTTCAGCTTCGCGGCGGTCTCGCCGACCTGGTACCCCTCGGCCAACGTCTCGAAGAGCACGATGTCGGCCACCATGTGATCGGTCCGCAGGTGCTTGATCTCCTGGTACTCCGGGCAGGCCCACCAGGCCCACACGGCTTCCAGGTCGGGGAACTCGATGAGGATCATGTCCCCGTCCCACGAACCCTCCACGACGTCCTTCTGCCCGCCGTGGAAGGCGAAGTGCCCGCCGAACGGATCCATCGTCGCCTGGATCCGTTCCAGGTACTCCACTATGTCCGGGCAGAGTTCGACGGACCGGACGTGGGCCAGTGCGTAGGCGGTCATCTCTTCTGGTCTCCTCAAGCTGTCGTATTCGCTGACGAGATCAAGGTTCGCAGGGCCGTGACACCTGGCGCGATTACCTCGGGGGTAATACATTCGTGACCCACGGGAGGGGCCGATTCAGCGCTTAACCTGGGAGTTGTGGATGTCGTCGTCGTTGGGAATGGTCCTGAACGGATTCATCGCCGCCGCGGTCGTGGGGATCTGTGTGTCGGGGCTGTTCAAGCGCGGCAGGGAGCGCCGCGTCGCGCGGGTCAGTGGCAGCGTCGAGGGGTACGACGCATCGATCAGATAAGAGCTGAAAGCCTTTAGCGGCTTCACGAGCATTGCGGGCGGCGTCCACAGACGCCGCCCGCTTTCGTTACCTCCGGGCCGTCGGCCCGGTTCGGGGCCCGCGGCGCCGGGGCTCAGCCGGTGTTCTTCAGCCCGGCGGCGATGCCGTTCACCGACAGCAGCAGCGCCCGCGCCAGATCCGGGTCCACCGGCCGGCCCTCCTTCGCCGCCTCGCGCTGCCGCTTGAGCAGCGAGACCTGAAGGTAGGAGATCGGGTCCAGGTACATGTCGCGCACCCGCAGCGTCCGGGCCAGCGTCTCGTTCTGTCCCAGCAGCTCCGACTCGCCGGTGATCCGCAGCACCTCGGCGACCGTGCGCTCGTACTCCTCGGTGATGGTGTCGAAGAAGTGGTGCAGCTCGCGCGGCACCAGGGTCTCGACGTAGTGCCGGGCGATCCGCAGGTCCGTCTTGGCCAGCGTCATCGAGACGTTGCCGAGGAAGTTGCGGAAGAAGTGCCAGCGCTCGTACATGTCCTGCCAGTCCACTCCGGCGAACTCGGGGTTCTGCCGGACCGCGGCCAGGCCGGTGCCGACGCCGAACCAGCCCGGCACGATCTGCCGCGACTGGGTCCAGCCGAACACCCACGGGATCGCGCGCAGACCGTCGATGCCGGCCGAGGTGTCCGGGCGGCGGGACGGCCGCGACCCCAGGTGCAGGTCCCCGAGCAGGTCCACCGGCGTCGAGGCGAAGAAGTAGGCCGGCAGGTCCGGGTGCTCGACCAGTTCCCGGTAGCGGTCCTGGCCCGCCGCGGACACCTCTTCCATGGTCGCCGACCAGGTCGCCAGGTCCTCCGCGGACTGGCGCGGCGCCCGGTGCAGCACCGTGGCCTCCAGGGTCGCGGCGAGCGTCAGCTCCAGGTTCTCCCGGGCCAGCGCCGGGATCGCGTACTTGTCCGAGATGACCTCGCCCTGCTCGGTCACCTTGATCTCGCCGTCGAGCGTGCCCCACGGCTGGGCCAGGATCGCGTCGTGGGACGGGCCGCCGCCGCGGCCGACGCTGCCGCCGCGGCCGTGGAACAGCCGGACGCGCACGCCGTGCCGCATCGCGGTGTCGCGCAGTTCGCGCTGCGCGCGGTGGATCTCCCATTGCGAGGTGGAGATCCCGCCCATCTTGTTGGAGTCGCTGTAGCCGAGCATGACCTCCTGCACGCCGCCGCGCGCCGCGACGATCGCCGCGTAGGAGGGGTCGGACAGCAGCTCGTCCAGGATCGCGCCGGCGACCTTCAGCTCCTCCGGCGTCTCCAGCAGCGGCACGAAGCCGATGGCCGCGGTGTGCGCGTGCACGTCCACCAGCCCGGCCTCGCGGGCCAGCACCACGGCCGCGAACAGGTCGTCCACGCCGCGGGTCATCGACACGATGTAGGACTCGATGACGTCCGGACCGTACTTCTCGAAGGCGGTGCGGATCGCGGTGAACACCCCGAAGGTCTTCACCCCGGCGGCGTCCAGCAGGGTCTCGGCCGGCACCTGGCCCAGCGGCGAGAGCGGCCGCGAGGACGCCAGCTCCTTGGCCAGCAGCCGGGTCCGGTACTCGCGCGGCAGGTCCGCGTAGCGCCACGGTTGGTCGCCGAGCCGGTCGAAGAGCTGGGCCAGCACGTGGTGGTGGGCGTCGGCGTGCTCGCGCACGTCGAGCACCGCGTGGTGCAGGCCGAAGGCGGCGATCGCGCGGATCGCGGTCTCCAGCTCGCCGGTGGCGATCAGCTCGCCGCGGTCGGCGTACAGCGAATCGCGCATCAGCGACAGGTCGCGCAACAGCTCGGCGGTGCCCAGGTAGTCCCGGCGCGGGTCGTGCCGGCGGCCCTCGGCGATGCGGGTCCGGGTGTTGATGATCTTCTGCCGGATCGTCGTCGCCTTGAGCCGGTACGGCTCCTCGGCGTTCAACCGCTTGTAGCGGCCCGGGATCTCGGGCAGCGCCTCCAGATCGGCGTCCAGCGACGCCTGCAACTCCGCGGTCGGCGCGGCGATCCGCTCGGAGGTGGACAGCAGCTCGCGCAGCGAGTCCATCGCGGCCAGCGCGGTCCGGATCGCGTGCTCGTGCTGGAGCTCCAGCACGTCCAGCGTCATCTGCGGGGTGACGTTCGGGTTGCCGTCCCGGTCCCCGCCGATCCACGAGCCGAAGCTGAGCGGACGCGCGGTCAGCGGCAGCTCGATGCCCAGCCGCCGCAGCTCGAAGGCCAGCTCCTCCAGGACCTCCGGGGCGGCGTGCGCGGCCAGCTCGTCCAGGTAGTAGACGGCGTTGCGGGCCTCGTCGACCGGCTCGGGCCGGGTGATCCGCAGCTCGTCGGTCTGCCACAGCTGCTCGACGGTCTCGGCCAGCCGGCGCTCGTTGCCCGGGGTCTGCGGGGCCTCCAGCAGTTCGGCCACCTTGCGCAGCTTCGCCAGCACGGTGCGGCGTGCCGCCTCGGTCGGGTGCGCGGTGAAGACCGGCCGGACCGACAGGTGCTGGACCGCGTCGGCGGCGGTGCCGGCCAGGCCGGCGGCCTGGATCCGGTCCACCGCCTGGCCCAGCCACGAGCCCTCGGCCGCGCGGGTGGCGGCCAGCTCCCGGCCGCGCTGGACCTGCTCGGCGGTGTTGGCGAGGTTGAAGTAGGCGGTGAACGCCCGGACCAGCTTGATGGCCTGCCCGGGGTCCACCGCGGCGAGCAGTTCGGAGACGTCGGCGCCCTGCTTGCCCAGGGTGCGGACGGCCTCGACCTGCTCCAGCAGCTCCGGACCGTGCTGGCGGACCAGGGTCTGGCCCAGCAGGTCCCCCAAGCGGCGGATGGCCGCGCGCAGTTCGGCGTCGTCGGCGGTGCGGGCGGTGCGGTCGTTCGGGCTATCTGCCGCGGTCTCCACGGCGTCGTCGGACTGGGGCGACGGTACGGCGGACACAAGAGCCTCCTGATGCCTGGCTGGATCGTCCCATTCCCGCCCACTCTAAGCTGGGGCGGGAATCCTGCCGATCTCCGTCCGGCTACTGGACTTGTTACCGGACTGAAACATCGGGCCTTCCTAGACCCGGAGATCGGCCATAAAGTGAACCGATATCTCAGGACTGGAAACGGGGGCACACGTGGCCGCTACTGATCCCGGCGCGGCCGTGGGCTCCCAGCCCCCGGAGCCGCCTTTCGGCGACGGCTACGGCAGGTCTGGCGGCGGCGACGGTTTCGGCGCCGAGCACGGCTACGCCGCTCAGCAAGGCTACGGCGCTCAGCCCGGCTATGGCTCGGAGCAGGGCTACGGGGAGCAGGCTTACGGGGAGCACGGCTTCGGCGCGGAGCAGGGCTACGGCGCTCAGAACGGCTTCGGCACCGGGAACGGCTACGACCCGGTCGCCGACCTCGGCCCGACCGCCGATCCGGCGGTCACCGGTGCCGTCGGCGCTGACGACGAGACCGAGCCCGCGGCGGTCCCCAGCCGGGGCGGCGGCCGACGAGCCGCCAAGCAGGTCAAGCGCCGCCGGATCCCGGCCTGGCTGGAGATCCTGGGCTATGTGGTGGTCTCGCTGGCCCTGACCTCGCTGATCAAGACCTTCCTGGTCCAGATGTACTACATCCCCTCGCCGTCGATGGAACCGACGACGTACAAGGGCGACCGGGTCTTCGTCGACAAGCTGTCCAGCTGGTTCGGCGGCGCTCCGGCGCAGGGCCAGGTCATCGTCTTCCACGACCCGGACAACTGGCTGGAGAGCACCACCGGCAGCACCGGCGCCATCAACCTGCCGGACGTCCTGGCCGCCGTCGGCATCCTGCCGGACCAGCACGACGACCTGCTGATCAAGCGGATCATCGGGGTCGGCGGGGACACCATCGAGTGCAAGACCCAGAACGGCCCGGTGTACCGCAACGGTGTCGCGCTCAGCGAGTCCTACATCATGAACGGCCCGACGAACGGCATGCCCTGTTACAACGGCATCTACAAGGTGACCGTGCCGAAGGGCTACCTGTGGGTGCTCGGCGACAACCGCGAGCACTCCGGCGACTCCTCGTGGAACTACCTGAAGAAGGGTGGGAACGCGGGCTTCGTGCCGACCAAGAACGTGGTCGGACACGTGGTCGGGGTGGTGTCCTGGCTGCGGGACGACCATCCGGCGGGTTCGTAGGGGATTCGGCGAACTTTTTCCCGGCGGTGGTTGAGAGTTCTTCGTCCTCTGCGGACACTTTGGGAGCCCTCCCCAAGACCCCCGCTAGGAGTCTGCCTCCATGACCGCAGTGAATCGCCGCCGGTTCCTCCAGCTCACCGGCGGCATCGCCGCCGCGTCCGCGATGCCGGTGCTGACCGCGAGTATCGCCCGGGCTGCCGCCGTGGCGCCGAACCGGCGCACCGGCACCATCAAGGACATCGAGCACGTGGTGATCCTCATGCAGGAGAACCGCAGCTTCGACCACTACTTCGGCACCCTGCGCGGGGTCCGCGGCTTCGGGGACCCGCGACCGGCCAAGCTGCCCGACGGCAAGGCGGTCTGGCACCAGAGCGACGCCTCGGGCAACGAGATCCTGCCCTGGCGGCCGGACGGCGTGCCGAACCTCGGCCTGAAGTTCCTGGACGGCCTGGACCACAGCTGGAACGGCGGGCACCAGGCCTGGAACAACGGGAACTACGACCAGTGGATCCCGGCCAAGGGCCCCGGCACGATGGCGCATTTCGAACGCCAGGACATCCCGTTCCACTACGCGCTGGCCGACGCCTTCACGGTCTGCGACGCCTACCACTGCTCGCTGATGACCTCGACCGACCCGAACCGCTACTACCTGTGGACCGGTTTCACCGGCAACGACGGCAAGGCCGGCGGCCCGGTCCTGGACAACGCCGAGGCCGGTTACGACTGGACCACCTACCCCGAGCGCCTGCAGGCCGCCGGCGTCTCCTGGAAGATCTACCAGGACACCGGTACCGGGCTGGACAAGAACGGTTCCTGGGGCTGGACCGACGACGCCTACATCGGCAACTACGGCGACACCTCGGTGCTGTACTTCCACCAGTACCAGAACGCCGAGCCCGGCGACGCGCTCTACGAGAACGCCCGCACCGGCACCAACGCCGCGGCCGGGCAGAGCTACTTCGACCTGCTGGCCCAGGACGTGAAGAACGGCAAGCTGCCGCAGGTCTCCTGGATCACCGCGCCGGAGGCCTTCAGCGAGCACCCGAACTGGCCGGTGAACTACGGCGCCTGGTATGTGGCACAGGTCCTCAATATCCTGTCTTCGGACGAGGACCTGTGGAGCAAGACCGCGCTGTTCATCATGTACGACGAGAACGACGGCTTCTTCGACCACGTGGTCCCGCCGTTCGTCCCCGGCGGTCCGGTCGGCGGCGCCTCCACGGTGGACACCTCGACCGAGTACTACTCGGCCGGCCACGGCTTCGATTCCGGCTCCTACGGCCTGGGCCTGCGGGTGCCGATGTTCGTGGTCTCGCCGTGGAGCAAGGGCGGCTGGGTGGACTCCCAGACCTTCGACCACACCTCGGTGATCCGGTTCCTGGAGCAGCGGTTCGGCGTGCACGAGCCGAACATCTCGCCCTGGCGCCGAGCCGTCTGCGGCGACCTGACCAGCGCCTTCGACTTCGGTTTGGGCCAGACCGAGGTACCGGCGCTGCCGAGCACCGCCTCGTATGTGCCGCCGGACCACGCCCGGCACAACAGCTATCCCGTGACCCTGCCGGCGAACGCGACGATGCCGAAGCAGGAGGCCGGCCGGCGCCCCGCCCGCGCGTTGCCGTACGACCTGGCGGCGGACGGCCGGATCGCGGGCGGGGCGCTGCGGATCGGCTTCGCCAGCCACGGCGCGGTCGGGGCGGCCTTCGTGGTGACTTCGACCACTGACAAGACCGGCCCGTGGAGCTACACGGTCGGCGCGCGGCAGGACATCGCCGGCTCCTGGAAGCTCGCCGGCGCCTACGACTACGACGTGCGCGGGGCCAACGGCTTCCTGCGCGAGTTCAAGGGCGACGCCGCGAAAGCCGGGCTGGAGGTCGTGGCCGAACACGTGGGCCACAGCCAGAACCTGAAGCTGACGCTGACCAACACCGGCTCGACCGACGTCACCGTGACCGTCACCGACTCCTACGGCTGCGA
Source organism: Catenulispora pinistramenti (assembly GCF_018274385.1). Taxonomy (GTDB): domain Bacteria; phylum Actinomycetota; class Actinomycetes; order Streptomycetales; family Catenulisporaceae; genus Catenulispora; species Catenulispora pinistramenti. The sequence goes on from NZ_JAAFYZ010000259.1 coordinate 10,790, forward strand.
CGCGGCGGCCACCCACCGGCTGCGCGCCGGGAAGCACGTGACCCACGTCGTGCACGCCGCCGAGGCCGACGGCTGGTACGACGCCACGGTCACCTCCGACCACGACGCCGCGTACGTGCGGCGGTTCGCCGGGCACGTCGAGAACGGCCGGCCCAGCGCCAGCGACCCGGCGATCATCACCGGCTGACCGGCGGCGAAGGACGAAACGCCCCGGGGTCCGGACCCCGGGGCGTTTTACGCATCCCTTATTGATCGAGGGCTTACCGGGTCCGGGCGAGCATCGAAGCATGAAGTCGAGAATCGTTTCGGCCCTGGCCGTCCTGGCCTGTGCGGGCGCCCTGACCGCGTGCTCGGGCAAGGGCTCGGCCGGCACCGGCGGCACCACCCCGGCCGGCGCGGGCGTGACAGCCACCCCGACGTCCGGCGCCGCCGGCGCGAGCGGTGTCGGTCGCACCGACTCCCAGGGTGTGCCGGACGACCCGGACGGCGACCTGTTCTCGCTCGACCAGCAGCTGTCCGACATCAACGGCGCTCTGAGCTCGGCCGAGCCGACCGAGACCGCCGGTGACGGCGGCTGAGGCCGCGAACCGGACCGCGAACCTCCCCTCGAATCTCCAAGGAGCGAATCCATGTCTCTTCGTACCCGTCTGAGTGTCGCCGCGATCGGTGCCGTCGTCGCCGTCGGCGCGGTCGCCCTCCCGGCGAACGCCGCGACCGCCACGGACAGCCCGGCCGCGCTGACCAAGGCCAAGGCCACCGTCACCAAGGACATCGCCGACCGGTTGACCACGCTGGGCAAGCTCCAGAGCGCACTGACCGGCTACAAGGACGTGCCGGACGCCGCGCGCGGCACCCTCACCCAGGTGATGTCCGCCGATGTCAGTGGTCTGACAGCGCTGAAGGCCAAGGTGGCCGGTGAGACCACGGCGGCCGCGGTCAAGGCCGACGGCCAGGCGATGGTCGACGACTACCGGGTCTACGTGCTGGTGGTGCCGCAGGTCCACCTCACGCACGCGCTGGACGTCGAGAACGCGGCGCTGGCCCGGCTGGTGAAGGTGCACGACGCCCTGGCCGACCGGCTGGCCAAGGACCCGGCGGCGGACACCGCGGCGAACAAGGCCCTGCTGGCCGACCTGAGCACGGCGGTCCAGGCCGGCGACACCGGCATCGACGGCAAGGACGCCGCCCTGCTGGCCCTGAAGCCCGGTCCGGACGGCAAGGCGCTGACCGCGGCGGTCAAGGACGTCAGCGGTGCGGCCAAGGGCACCAGGGACGACATCAAGAAGGCGGTCGCGGACGCCAAGAAGGTGCGCGACGCGCTGAAGGACACTCAGAGCGCGGCCAAGAGCTGACAGTGCCCTGAGACGGGCTCGGCGCCGGGACGGATGGACGGCCGTCCCGGGTCCGGGCGCGCCGGGTCGGGACGCCCGGCGGGCCGGAGCCCGGCCACTGAATCGGTGACCTGAGCAGCGCATCGCCGGACCTCCGGCCGGCGAACGCGGGCCAGGGCGGGATCGGTGCCGGAACATAGGAAAAGCCCCGCGGGTCGCGTACCCGCGGGGCTTTTCGTTTGTCTTGCGAATCACTCTGACGAGTGATGTCTGGCTGTCGCCCGATCGGGCGACGGGGGAGATCAGGCCCCGCCGCCGTGCTCGGAAGGTGCCGGAGCGGACTCCGGCCCGCGACGTCGCCAGGAGGTGCCAGACCTTTAGAGGTCCAGGCCGCCCTTGCCCAGCAGGCCCGAGGAGCCGACCAGGCCGCCGGCGCCGGCACCGGCGCCGTTGTTCTGCGAGCCGGCGCCGTTGCCGGTGGCGTGCGAGCTGCTGCTGTCGCCCGCGCCCACGCTGCCGTGGCTGTTGTTGCCGGCCTGCGACGAACCCTGGTTCGAGGTGCAGGAGTTGTCGTAGGTGTCGGTGGTGATGTTGCCGTTGCTGAGCACGTTCAGGTTCGCGTGCTCCAGCAGGTGGTTCAGGCTCACGCCGACCGGCACCAGGCCGACCAGGCCCTGCGCGGTCAGGTCCGGAACGGTGTGGTCCGCCAGGCAGCCCAGGTTCGGGGCGACGTTGACGTTGTTCAGCGCGTTCACGGGGATGAGGCCGCCCTGGCCGACGTTGTTGTCGCCGGCCTTGTGGTGCTCGCTGCCGCCGTTCCAGGCGTCGTCGGTCGCCGCGGAGGCGATGCCGGCCATGCCCACGACACCCGCGCTGGCGAGCGCGGCGATAACGGTGGCGTGCTTCAGAAATGCCATGTTGATCGTTCTTTCCGCTAGATGTGGATCGGTGTTGACCTGACGGGCGGAGTTACCGAAGCCCGCCACCTTGGTGCTTTGAACCATACTGCCATTCCCGAAGAATCGTATATCAATCGAGGAGCGGCATGGTCAAAGACGTTTGGGGTGATTCATTGGACGTCATTCTTCGTACTTTCCGTACTGCCCGTACTCTGGCTTTGAACTGGTCAATCGTCGTTTCGGCGACTCTGGAGGGTGCGGAGCAATGCACCTTTCGGAGCTGTCGACCGGCGATATTCCATCTCTGGTGACCCGTTCGGGGCCGTCCGGCGGCACGGTGGCCGCCGGATTCCTGTGACAATCTAATCTGGCGAAGATTGGACATGTACCGGGAGGAGTGGGGAAAGTGCGTCGGGAGCGGCGGTCAGAATGTGGTCTGAACGCCCGCCACCGAGACGTTGCGCAGGAGTTCGAACCCGGGTCCGCCGGCGGCGGTCGGGCACGGGGCGGCGGTCGGCGGTCCGGAGCCCAGTGCGCCGGCCAGCGAGAGCGGCACGAGGCACATGTTGCTCAGGACGTGGACGCCGTCGCCGTCCGTGCCCCTGTCGTCGCAGACGTGGCTCGGGGTCGGGAGCACATCCGGGGCGACACACCAGTTGTCGGCGACCTTCAGCGCGTTCTCGACCGCCAGGACGCCCGGGGTCGGGACGGCCTTCGGTGCGGTCGCCGGCGCCCGGGTCGTCAACGGCGCGGTCGTCGCAGCAGCGGTTCCGGCCGAGGCCAGGCCGCTACCGAGCGTCGCGGCGGCGGCTGCCGTCGCGGTGAGGATTGCCCGGGTACGCAACGTCGGTACTCCCTTGACTTCCAAGCACGGGCCCGGCGGTTCGGTGCCGGGCCCGTCAGCGTTCGGTTAGAGCAGGCCGCCCAGGGCGCTGCCGACGACCGGCAGGCCGCCGACGGCGCTGCCGGCGGACGGGGTCGCCGCGGCCGGAGCCTGGGCGTCGGCCGGGGTGACCGCGGCCGGAGCCTCGGGGGCCCACTGGTCACCGGGCGGGCACGGGTTCGGGACCGGCGGCGGGCACGGCAC